>BQOK01000001.1:3417523-3756698 GCA_022835495.1 Oscillospiraceae bacterium | reverse complement strand
GGCACAGGGTTAGCATGGGCTTAAAATTTGGAAAAAATGCCCGTGCGCCGCCCTTTGCGCCAAAAAATATCGGCTTTGGGTGTTGACAAACTCCGCGCCTTTCCAGTATACTTTTAAGTTGCAAGGTCGTCCCCTTTTGGCGGGGAACATCGCACAAAATAATAAGACCCGTAAAATGGGGAAAATGGAGGATAAAAACATGAAAAGAACGTACCAGCCCAAGAAGCGTCAGCGCAGCGGCGTGCACGGCTTTTTAAAGCGCATGGCCAGCAAGAACGGCCGCAAGGTAATTGCCGCCCGCCGTTCCAAGGGCCGCGCCAAGCTGTCCGCCTGATAAGACCGACCGCAGAGCAAGGTCGAACCGCAAGGCCGCTGAGTGATCGGTGGCCTTGTTTTTCCATATGGAGGGAACATGCGCTACCGGCCCATCACACGCAACAGGGAGTTTGGCCGGGCTTACGCCCGGGGCAGGTCCTACGTGCACCCCAAACTGGTGCTCTATGTAAATAAAAACCGCCTGGGGCACACCCGGGTGGGCCTCACCGCCACCAAAAAGGTGGGGGGCGCGGTGCAGCGCAACCGGGCGCGCCGGGTCATGCGCGCGGCGCTGTACGAAACCCTGCCCTACAATGTGGGCGGCTGGGACCTGGTGTTCGTGGCCAGGGGCCAAACGGCCCGCTGCAAAAGCGGCGAGGTGGCAAAGGCCGCCCGGCAGCTTCTGCACAGCGCGGGCCTGGTGGAATGATCGCCCGGCTGCTGGCGGCGCCCATCCGCTTTTATAAAAAGTACATTTCGCCCCATCTGGGGCATCACTGCCGTTTTCTGCCCACCTGCAGCGAGTACGCGCTGCAGGCGCTGGAGGTGCACGGCGCGGCAAAGGGCACGCTGCTGGCGGTGTGGCGCATTTTGCGCTGCAACCCCTTCGGCAAAACGGGCTACGACCCCGTTCCCGAAAAGGGCCGCTGGAAAAACGACCGGCGCAGGCTGCGCCGCGTCTGAGGCCCCCTTTCAACACAGCCACTTGTGACTTGCCCGTTTGCGCCGGTGCCAAGTCCTTCGAATAAACTATAAAAAGCCCCGGCGCGCAACCGGGGCGGAATGGACAAGTTATGGGTTTTCTAGGCTTTCTGGGTACGCCGCTCGGCTATGTGCTGAAGTGGATGTACGACTTTTTGGGCAGCTACGGCTGGGCGCTGGTGGTCTTCACCATTTTGATCCGGCTGCTCTCCTTCCCGCTGCAGCTCAAGCAGCAAAAAAACACGGCCCGCATGTCGGCCTACCAGCCGATGATCGCCGAGATCCAAAAAAAGTACGCCAAGGATAAAGACAAGCAGAACCAGGAGCTCATGCGCCTGCAGGAGGAATACGGCTACAACCCCATGGCGGGCTGCCTGCCCATGTTCCTTAACTTCTTCGTTCTGTTCGGCGTGATCGAGGCGGTGTACTATCCGCTGCAGCACATCCTGCACATCGGCAAGGACGTGCTCACCCAGGTGGCCGGGGCCATGGGCCTGAATTACGACATGTACTTCGGCAGCACCCTGATCCAGCAGGTGCAAAGCGGCACCCTTGCGGCCGACGCCGCAAAGCTGCTCACCGCCGGCCAGCTTGAGGCCATCCAGAACTTCAACGTGGTGTTCCTGGGCATCGACCTCACCCAAAAGCCCGAGCTGGCGTTCAACGCGCTGCTCATTTTCCCCATCCTCAGCGTCCTCACCATGGCCCTCACCAACGTCATCACCATGAAAATGAGCGGCCAGGAGATGCAGGGCAGCATGAAATGGATGCCCTGGATCATGAGCCTGATGTTCGTCTGGTTCGGCTTCACCGTGCCCGTGGCCTTCTCGCTCTACTACACCGTTTCCAACCTGCTCATGTTCGCCCAGAGCGTGATCCTGAAAAAAATCTACGACCCCGAAAAGATGAAGCAGCAGGTCCAGGAAGAAATCGAGGCCAAGAAAAAGGCCAAAAAAGCCAAAAAGCAGATCAAGACCGTCGATCCCACCGGCCAGGAGGTCCTCAAGGAAGTGACCGAGAGCGAAATGGCGCGCCTGCGGCTGGAAATGGCCCGCAAGCTGGACGAGGAAAAGTATAAGGACGAGCGCACCACCCCGCTGGCCGAAGAGGCAAAGGAGGAATAACCATGCGTGAAGTCATCGTGACGGGCAAAACCGTCGAGGAAGCCACCGAACAGGCCTGCCTTCAGCTCGGCCTCCCGCGGGAAGAGGTCAGCATCGAGATTCTCGAGCTGCCCACCCGCAAGCTGTTCAAATCCACCCCGGCCAAGGTCCGGGCCACCGCCGAGGGCGGCGAGCCGGAGCCGGCCCCGGCCCCCGCTGCAGCGGCTCCGGCCCCCGCGCCCCAGCCGCCTGTGCAGCAGGCCGCTCCCGCCCCGCAAAAAGCGCCGCAGCCTTCCCCGGCGCCCAAACAGGAACCCGCCCCCGCCATGGAGGAGCGCCCTGTAGACATCGCGTCCAGCGAAAAGCTCACCGCTGCGGTGGAATACTTAAAAACCGTGTTCGCCGCCATGGGCGTGAGTGAAGTCACCCTCACCGCCGTCAGGCAGGGCGAGGCCACCATCCTGAAGGTGGAGGGCAGCGACGTGGGCGTGCTCATCGGCCACCGGGGCGAAACCATGGAGAGCCTGTCTTACCTGGCGGGCCTGGTGGCGAACCGCCTCCCCGGCGATTATCTCAAGCTGGGCCTGGACGTGGGCGGCTACCGCTCCAAGCGCGAAAAGGACCTGGAATCCCTGGCCCGCCGCATCGGCGCCAAGGTGGCCAAAACCGGCCGCAGCCACGCCATGGACCCCATGAACCCCTACGAGCGCCGCATCATCCACAGCACCATCGGCGCCATGCAGGGCGTGCGCAGCGAGTCCAAGGGCGAGGGCGCCGACCGCCGCGTGGTCATTTATTCCACCGACCCGAACGCCAGCAACCTCCCCGAGCGCCGCGAGGGCGGCCGCGGCCGCAATGACCGCGGGGGAAGGCCGGGCCAGGGCGGTTACCGCGGCGGGCCCCGCCGCGAAGGCGGCCATGGCCGCAGCGACCGGCACGACCGGGGCGGCAAGGGCGGCTACCGGGGCGGCGAGCGCCGTTCCAGCGTGCCCGAGCGCGAATTTGCCGATACCCCCCGCCCCGAGGGCGCCGAGCCCATGGCTCCCACCCGCACCCATCTCATCGACGACGCCGAGGGCCTGGCCCTCTACGGCAAGGTCGAGCTGTAAATCCCACTGTAAAAAGGAACGCCGGCAAATCTGCCGGCGTTCCTTTTTTGCAGCTGCGGGGCGCTTTGGGTTTTGCACATCCCGCGCCCTGCGCTGTGGAAAACCGGCGGCTTTTAATACATGTGAAAAAAGGTCGAGCCGGTGAGCCACAGCGCAAAAAAGATCCCTGCCTTAAAGTTTTGCAGCGCCACAAAATCAAGCTGTTCGCCCTGGTGCTGCCGGTAAACCGCAAACGCCTCCGCCGCCTGGCCCTCCAGCGCCATTTCCTGTGTTCTCTGCTGCATCATCTGCTCCAGATCGCTGAAAAACTCCGCGGTGTCCGGGTCAAAGCCGCCCTTGGACCAGCCGAACAGCGAAAACAGTTCTTTCCATTGCTCATTCATCTTGTATTCCTCCTCAAACAATCCGTTGTTTTGCCCTTGTTGCTTTCAGGTTTTCTTTGCCGAAAGCGGTAAAAGAATCAAATCAACAAGGTTTTTTTTCAGTATAACACAAAAAAATCCGACCCCCGCTGAAAAAACACCGGCCGGTGTCCAGCGAAAATCAGAGCGATTTTTTAGCTAAAATGCCAAGTGGATTTTGGGCTGCCAGAGGGCGAAGCGGTGAGGCGTTGCTTTCCGCCGGGGAATTGAGGCCAGGGGTTCCGGCGGGGCGGGCTTATTGGGTGCGCAGCACGGCCCCTCCCCATCTTCGATGGGGCCCCGCCGGACGCTGCTTACCCAACAAACCCGCCCCGCCGCGGCCAGGTTTCGTTCAAAGGCAAACGCGCTTTTACAGGGCTTTTTCTCTGGCGGCAGGCGTTCCCCCCGCCCGCGTGCCCTTGCTTCAAAACAGGTGTTCAAAATCGCTTTATACGCCTGCGGCGTACAAGATATTTTGCACACCTGTTTTTTGCCGCGGTGCACGCTGCAAAGCTGCGGCAGGGGAGGATATATGTTTTTTGAAAATTGTACTGAATAAATTTTAATAATTTGACTGAATAAAAATATAAAATTTGACTGATTGTAATTGTAAAAATCAGCTGAATAGAGTACAATGAAATTAACATCTGAACCGAGGTGACGCGTTATGGAACAGCAAAGCTATAAGCCGCGCATCATTGACCAAAAGCTGGAAGAATATCTGTCCGCCTTTGGCGCCGTCTGTATCGAGGGCCCCAAGTGGTGCGGCAAAACCTGGACCTCCTCGTATCACAGCAGGAGCGGGATCTACATTGGCGACCCCGCCGGCAATTTTCAGAACCGGAAGCTGGCGGAGCTGTTCCCGGCTTTAGTGCTGGAGGGCGAAACGCCCCGCCTCATCGACGAATGGCAGGAGGTGCCGCCCCTTTGGGATGCGGTGCGATACAGAGTCGATCAAACCGCCCGAAAGGGGCAATTTATCCTCACCGGCTCCGCTACCCCAAACCATAAAGGCATCCTCCACAGCGGTGCGGGCCGGATTGCCCGGCTGCGGATGCGCCCCATGTCCCTCTGGGAATCCGGCGATTCCAGTGGAAAGGTGTCCCTGGAAAAGCTGTGCCGCGGCGAGTTGACCCCCGCCATGACCGGCGAGGTAGATTTAAAAAAGCTCATTGAACTGATCGTCCGCGGCGGTTGGCCGGGCAGCTTGGGCCTGCCCTTGCAGCAGGCCGCGCTGCTCCCCATGGAATACCTGAACGCCGTCATCGCCGATGATGTATACCGCATCGACGGCGTAAAGCGCGATACCCGAAAAATGCGCCTGCTGCTGCGTTCCCTGGCCCGCAACGAGAGCACCACCGTCACCAACAAGACCCTCATGCGGGACGTGAAGGCGGTGGATGACGAGGACATCGACAGCAATACCGTGGCGGCTTATCTGGATATTTTCAAGCGGCTTTTTCTCACCGACGACCAGCCGCCCTTTTCCGCCGGCATCCGCTCCTCCGTCCGGGTCAAGCAGGCGGAAAAGCGGCACTTTGCCGACCCGTCCCTGGCCTGTGCCCTGCTGAAGGCCGCACCGTCGGGGCTGTTGGGCGACCTGCAAACCCTTGGTTTCCTGTTCGAGGCCCTGTGCGAGCGGGACCTGCGCATTTACGCCGAATCCTTCGGCGGAAACCTTTATCACTACCAGGACTACAAAAATCAGGAGATCGACGCGGTGGTGGAGCTGCCCGACGGCCAGTGGTGCGCCTTTGAAATCAAGCTGGGGGCCAACCAGATCGACGCGGCGGCGCAGAATCTTCTTGAGATCAAAAAGCAGATCGCGCAGGATCCAAAGGGCAAGCCCCCGGCCGTCCTCTGCGTGCTCTGCGGCCTGGCCAATGCCGCATATCAGCGGTCGGACGGGGTATTCGTCGCGCCGTTAACGGCATTGAAGGAATGATTGGAAGTTTTAAGGAGGCTGAAAGGTTGGCAGCCGGTTCCTCCACTATTACACCATACTTTTGGCTTGTGATAAAATTGCCTTAACGGGGAGGGGGGAGCCAATGAACACCTATAAAACTTCTGAAATAGCCGCCGCCATCGGGGTTCACCCCAACACGGTCCGGCTGTATGAGGAATTGGGGCTCATACCAAAGCCGCAGCGCCTGTCCAACGGCTATCGCGTGTTTACAGAGCTTCATGTTGAGCAATTCAGGCTTGCCCGCCTTGCCTTTCGTGTGGAGGTGCTGCAAAATGGCCTGCGCAAAAAAATTGTTCAAATGGTAAAAAGCGCGGCGGCAGGCAATTTCGGCACAGCTCTTTTGCTTACACAGGAGTATATAGCGCAAATTCAGCAAGAGCGCGCCAATGCAGAGGAAGCAATTCAAATTGTGCGGCAAATTCTGTCCGGCACGCCGCAAAAGAACCTGCACCTTTTCAAAAGAAAAGAGGTGTCGGAATATCTCGGCATTTCCATGGACACCCTGCGAAACTGGGAAATGAACGGTTTGCTGGCGGTCAGGCGCAGGCAAAATGGGTATCGTGTGTATACCGACAAAGACCTACAGCGCTTAAAAGTGATCCGTTCCCTGCGGTGCGCAAATTATTCTTTAGAGGCAATTTTGAGGCTGCTCTCCCAGTTGTCACAAAACCCGGATGTGGATATAAAAACGGCGCTCAATACGCCCAAAGCAGACGAAACGATCATTGCGGTATGCGACAGGCTCCTTACCTCTTTGTCCGCAGCCGAAGAAAACGCCAAACAAATGCTTTGTATGCTGCAAAGAATGAAGGCTGCAAATTCCTAAACCCTCCACCTTACCACCAATGTTTTCATTGGTGGTATTCTTTTTGCATCAAAACAAGGAGGCGGATCCATGCAGGAAGTAATCAGGGTCGAGCGGCTTACAAAATCCTACGGCAGGCTGCTTGCGGCAAACAACATCAGCTTTTCGGTAATGCCCGGGATGGTTTTCGGGCTGCTAGGAGCCAACGGGGCGGGCAAAAGCACAGTGATCGAGTGTGTTTTGGGAACAAAAAGAATGGATGGCGGGCAGGTTTCCATTTTGGGAATGAACCCGCTTGCCCACCGCAAAAAATTATTCGAAAAAGTGGGCGTCCAGTTTCAGGAATCAAATTACCAGGATCAGATCACCGTGGCCGAGCTTTGCAAAGTCACCGCGTCGCTCTATCAGCGCCCGGCCGATCCCAACGAGCTGTTGAAAAGGTTTGGAATTGCCGGTAAGCAAAAAAATCTCGTCCGGGAGCTGTCCGGCGGGCAAAGGCAGCGGTTGTTCATCGTTCTTGCGCTCATCCCGGATCCAAAGGTTGTTTTTCTGGACGAACTCACAACCGGGCTGGACGCAAAAGCGCGCCGGGAAGTTTGGAACATCCTTTCCGGCCTGAAGAAAAAGGGGCTTACCATTTTTTTGACCTCTCATTTTATGGACGAGGTGGAAGCCCTGTGCGACCAGGTTTGTATTTTAAAAAAAGGGGAAATCGTGTTTTACGGCACGGTTCCCCAGGCAATCAAGGGCAGCCCCTGCAGTAAATTCGAGGACGCCTACCTTTGGTATACAAGCGAGGAGGAGCAGGCCGATGAAAACGTTTAAAACCATGCTGAAAACGGAACTGAAATTGTCGCTGCGGGGCATGGATATGTTCATATTCGCAATTTGTGTTCCCCTTGCTGTGCTGGTGATCCTGGGAATTCTATATGGCGGCAAACCCGCCTGCGAGGGCGCGGGGTATACCTTTTTAGAGCAATCCTTTGGCGCGCTTTCCACAATTTCCATCTGCGCGGGCGGTGTTATGGGGTTACCGCTGGTCGTATCCGATTACCGCAGCAAGGGCATATTGAAGCGTTATAAAGTAACGCCCGTCCGGCCCGCCATGATCCTTTTTGTGCAGGTCGCGGTCTACACGCTCTATGCGGTGCTTTCCCTCGTGCTGCTGTACGTTGCGGCCGCCCTTTTCTTTGGCTGCCGATTCCACGGGTCGCCTGCGGCCTTTCTCGGCGGCTACCTTTTGGTGCTCGTTTCCATCTTCAGCATCGGTATCATGGTAGGGGGCGTGGCCCCCAATCAAAAAATGGCCGGCATGATCGCAAGCATTTTGTATTTTCCCATGCTGATCTTTTCCGGGGCCACGTTGCCCTATGAGGTTATGCCCGCGGCGCTTCAAAAGCTTGCGGATGTTCTTCCGCTCACACAGGGGATAAAGCTGCTGAAAGCTGCCTTTTTGGGGCTGCCGGCCCGCAATGTGCTGGTGCCGCTGCTTGTAATGTCTGTAATTGTCCTTCTGTGTATTTTTGTAGCTCTTAAATGGTTCAAATGGGAGTAAAGCGGCTTCCAGAATTTCAGCACATTCTGTAAACTGCCGCACTATGGCTGAAAAACCGTCGGGGGCAGCCATTTTTCCGGGCATGCCGAAACAGCGGCTTTGAAAAAATCAAAGCCGCTGTTTTCATGGGGCCGCACGCGCAAGGGCGTTGGCCCGGGTCAAACCAGCGCGCCGGCTTCCCGCAGCAATAACGCTCTCACGTGGGGCCTGCTCTCTTCATCCAGCAAAAACATAAACGCATTGCTGCGGCATCTTTGCAGCCGTTCGCCCTTTAAAAGGAAGTCGTAGCCCATGGGGCACGTTTGGCTGCAGGCCGCCGGGTCCGCCAGGCGCTTGCAGATGGGCGCTGCCTGAATGGCGCGTACCATGCTGTCCGGCAGCAGCTCCAAAAGTTCCATGTACTGGGCAATATGGCCCGCGTAAATGCGGGCCATCAGCCCTTTTTTGCGGAACACGTAATTGGCGAGGGTCCTTTTGTTCAGGCTGTAGGAAACCACATACCCGCTCCTCGCGGCCTTCACTTCGGCCTTGCAGCCAAGCCCGGTCAGCTCGTTATGCACTTCGCTCACAAATTTTTGGTTCTCCCCATCCACGGAAGCTAAAAAATCCTGAAACGTGTATTTTTCACGCATCCTTTTTGTCCTCCAACAGCTTCTGGCTTAATGATAATTCATAAAAAGCGTTTTTCCAACGAAAGGTACAGGCCCGGTAAACAGAACTTCAGTTGGATATTTGCTCCATAATAAACCTTGTGTTTTCTTCAATGGGCTTTGTTCCATCTATCCGTATCACAGGGCAGTTTAAACAGTGGAGCGATTCTTCCACAGTATTTTCAGTTCTGGATTGAACAAGCTGAAAGAAGTTTTCCTCCCGCTCCTGCAAATCTCCGCCCGGCAGCATCCTGCTGCCAAATTTCTGAAAAGAGCGATTTCTAACGCGTTGCATCCGAATTTCTTTCGGAACATCCATCAAAACGGCATACTGAAAAAAGGGAGCGATCCGTGCTCCCAAATCCCATGTTACACAGGCAAGAACAAAATTTTCATGGAACGTGATCTCATCGAAAAGGCGCTTTTCCGCCTCCTCGCGGGTTCGCGGAAAAGCGTAGCTGGAAAAAGGGTCTGCCGCAGGAAAATACAGGGTTTCGCTGTCAATAAAATAAAAATTCAGTTTTTTTGCCAAGGCTTTTCCCAGCGTACTCTTGCCAGCGCCATTTAAACCGCATATAATGATTCCTGTTCCCAAGAATTTTTCTCCTTTAGTTAAAATTGGAAATTCAACAAATGATGATAGATTAACAGAGGTAAATGAAACGGTGGAAAGCTATCACGAACAGAACAAAAGGGCGTGGGAATATAACGCCTACGATTTTTGGGTAAAAGACAGTACGCCCGGCAGCAGAGCGAAAGAAATACTGAATGATCCAATCGGTCAGTTGAAAAAATACGCCGACTACTTTGATTCGTACACAGGCGTAAAGGTTGCAAATATCTGTGGCTCTTGCGGAAAGAAAGCCATCCCTTTAGCGGTTTTAGGGGCAGATGTCACAATTTTTGATATTTCCAATGACAACAAAAAGTATGCTATGGAAGTGGCTGGCCTTGCAGGTGTAAAAATTGATTATCAGGTTTGCAATGTGTTGGAAATCAACATGGATATCTATCGCCGTACCTTTGATGTTGTGTTCATGGAGGGCGGAGTGCTGCATTATTTTCACGACATAGACGCGTTTATGTCGGTGATGAATTTACTCCTGAAACCGGGCGGTAAAATGATCTGCAGCGACTTCCATCCTTTTACCAAAATTGCGGATAGCCTTGCCTTGGAACAAAAAGCAATGAGCTATTTTTCCGAGGAAGTATTTCAGGGGGAAATGGCACACGCCCGGTTTATGGACCACGAAGTGAGAGCAAAGATGCCGCTGTGCAGCTACCGTAAATACACCGTTAGTGAGATCATTAATTCTGTCATAAAAAATGGATTTACCCTGAAACAGTTTGATGAGCATCCCTCTTGGAACAACCCCAATCTGCCGGGTGAATTTACTTTAATTGCTGTCAATTGAAATTCGTTTTGTCGGGCGGCCTTGTTGATCAAGGCCGCTTTCCTTCTCATTTCTCCCTTACGGCGATCCACACCTCCACCAGCCCGTCTTTTCCGTAATGCTCCACGTCCGGCGCTCCCGCTTTCATCCTGCCGGTGAGATAGCCCTTGTTGAGCGGCCTGTAGTCCGATTTGGGCAGCCATTTCGAAATCGCCATGGCCTCGGTTTTCCCCAGGCTTTCCAGCGTGCAGGGAAACACCGCCCAGGTCATGGCCGGAACGGTGTATTCCACAAACCCCTCCGGCGCGTCCCGGTCGCTGGGAACCGCGATCAGATACTCAAATTTTCGGGGGTCCGCCGGGTCTGTGTTGTATAGGTTAATGCCGAACAGGCCCTGGGGCTCCTGGTTTGCCAGGGCCAGCAGCGCTTCGTCCCGGTGTTCCGCCCGAAAGCCCGCCCAGTGCGCGGGGATGGCCCTTCGGCCCTCGCCCCGTTGGTTTGTGGTTTGCAGCAGAGAGCCCACAACGCGGAAGCTCTCTCTTTTTTCGATCCGAAAAGGGTTATTCATTTCTGGTCCTCCTGTCTGTTTGCCTGCAGGCCGATTGTTTGCCGTCCGCCACCGGGATCAGGATCTGGCTCCCGTAATCCGCCGCGTAAGCGTTTCCATCGCTGTACCACTCCAGCTCGGGGCAGTTTGCATGCTCAAACGGGTAATTCACCAGCCACTCCTCCTGGAGAAACCTCCACCCGTTCTGGATGGCCTGGGGCACAGGGCCCACACAGTCAAAAACCGCCCAGGTGGTTTTTGGTATCACAATTTCCGTCCAGCCCTCCGGCAGCGCCGCATCCGCCTTTACCATAATGCAATACTCCAGTGCATCCGGGTTTTTCTCATCCCGGCGGAACAGGCCGAACAGCCCCTTCGGCGTTCCGGCGTCCATGGAGGCCAGCCGGGAAAAGGTGCCGTTCTTCTGGCAGTCGCTCCAAAATCCCGGGATCCTGGCAGCGTGGTCCCCGCTTCTGCGGGATAGGCGAAGGCTCGTCCCGATCAGGCGAAAGGGGCCCTTTTGTTCCAGCTTCCACTGATATTCCTGTTTCACCGGGAGCTGCATTTTCGGCACCGCCCGCAGTTTCACATCCTGCCGGCGCGCGTCCTTGGGCGTAGCCCCGTGAAATTGCTGAAAGGCTTTTGTAAAGGAAGTGGGCGAGTCGTATCCATACTGATAACTCACCTCCACCACTCTTTTATCCGTGCTCTTCAGCTCATATCCGGCCAGGGTCATTTTTCTGGAACGCACATACTCTGAAAAGCTGATGCCGTTCATATAGCAAAATACCTTTTGAAAAAAGCCGAAGGAGCAGCCCGCAATCTCCGCGATCTCCCGCGGGTCAATCGGCTCCTGCCGGCGCTGCAGGCGGTTTTCCACATAGTCGATGATGATCTGTAGCTTTTCATTCCATTCCATATCGTTTCCCTTTCAATGGCCCGGCCGCCGCAGGTTTTATTATACCCCATGGAAAAGGGCCTGTCCTCTCATCTTTGGTCCTGGCCGGATAGAACGCCGCCGCTTTTTTGCGGGCCCTTTCTGTCATGCCGCAGCAGCAGCGCCACGTTACAGCATAGCAAACAAGCATCCCCCATTCATGATACATTTTGCGAAGTTTCGCCCCGGTGTGCTTTCCGGCAAACCGTGCCCTTGGCTGCCGTGCCCTGCAAACCGGTCACTTGACAAATTTGTTTTAATATGCAACAATAGTTACATAACGTTTGTAACAAAATAAGATCAAACAGGGAGCGAAGGGACATGCCGCCTAAGGCAAAAATAACCCGGCAGATGATTTTGGATACGGCTCTGGAACTTACAAGGCAAGCGGGCTTTGAAGCGGTGAACGCCCGCAGCATCGCGGGCAAGCTGCGGTGCTCCACCCGGCCGCTCTTTACCTGCTACGAAAACATGGAGCAGTTAAAAAGTGAATTTCTTGCGTTTGCCTACGAATATTACGAGCGCTATGTGGCCGCTTACCGCGCCGCCTCCGGGGTCGGCCCCGGCCTGCTCCTCCCGCTCTCCTATGTGGAGTTTGCCCGGCAGGAGCCCAATTTGTTCCGGCTGCTGTTCATCAGCGACATGGACCTGGCCCTGCACCGCCCGCAGGATTTTTACAAAGAGCGCGGCAACGAAAAAAAGGCGGCGGCCTTCGCCCGGGCCCTGGACCTGGATCCGGAGCGCGCAAAGGCCGTTTTTTTGGATCTGTTTCTTTATACCCATGGGATCGCGGTCCTGGCGGCAACAAACAAGCTGACCCTCGGGGAACGCGACGTGGAAAACATGGTGGCGAATGTCCTGTCGGCTTTTTTGCAGCGGCAAACACCGGCCGCCCGCGGCCCTGCCTGACAGCAAAAAGAAAGGGGAGAGGTGCAGTATGCAGGCAAACCAATACCTGATCGATTTTTACGATCATTACAACGAGGACGGCCGCCTGGCCGTGCAGCACGGTTCCGTCGAGTTCCTCACCACCATGCGCTACATCGAAAAATACCTCCGCCCCGGCAGCCGGGTGCTGGAGATCGGGGCCGGGACCGGCCGCTATTCCCACGCGCTGGCGCGCCGGGGCTATGCCGTCGACGCGGTGGAGCTGGTGCCGCGGCAGGTGGAGCTCTTTCGCCAAAACACCCGCCCGGGCGAAACTGTGTCCGTCACCCTGGGCAACGCCCTGGACCTGTCCGATTTCCCGTCCGATGCCTATGATATCACGCTGCTGCTGGGGCCGCTGTACCATCTCTATAACGTGCCGGACAAACGCCGGGCCCTGTGCGAGGCGATCCGGGTCACCAAACCGGGCGGCGTGGTCTTTGCCGCCTATGTCATCTCCGACGGTTGCCTGCTGGACGAGGGCTTTCACCGCGGCAATGTCAACGTTGCCCAATATGTGGCCGAGGGCCTGCTCGATGGCCGCACCTTTGCCGCCTGCTCCCAGCCCAAAGACCTGTTTGAGCTTGTCCGCAAAGAGGAGATCGACGCGCTCATGGCCCCGTTCCCCGTCACCCGGCTGCATTATGTGGCCGCCGACGGCTGTGCCCTTTTCATGCGCGAGGCGGTGGACGCCATGGACGCCGCCGCCTTTGCGCTGTACCTTCAATACCACTTTGCGACCTGTGAGCGCAGCGATCTGTGGGGCGTTACAAGCCATGCGCTGGACATCTTCCGAAAATGAGCGTGCGGCCCTTTTGGGTGCGCCGGGCGGCGGCCGCGGGCCAAACGCCCGCAAGGCGCGCCCCGCTTGCCCTTGCTTCCGGTGTGTGCTACAATAAATCGGAACTTTTTGTGTAAAGGGGGCTTTCCTATGGCGCAGCCGTCCACCATTGTGGCCCAGGCCACCCCGCCGGGGGCGGGGGGCATCGCCGTGGTGCGCCTGTCCGGCCCCGGGGCTTATTCCGTGGCGGCCCGGGTGTTTTTTCCACAGGACCCGGCCAAAAAAGTGGAAAACGCGCGGGGCTACACCGCGCTGTTCGGGCACTTTCAGGCAAGGGGCCGCACCCTGGACGAGGGCGTGGCCCTGTTCTTCCGCGCCCCCCGCAGCTATACCGGCGAGGACGTGGTGGAGCTCTCCTGCCACGGGGGCCAGGTCATCGCCCAAACCCTGATCGAAGCCTGCATCGCCGCGGGCGCCGCGCCCGCCGGCCCCGGCGAGTACACAAAGCGCGCCTTTTTGAACGGCCGCATCAGCCTCACCCAGGCCGAGGCGGTCATGGATGTGATCTCCGCCGCCGGCCGGCAGGGCGCGGCCCTGGCCGAGCACGCCCTGGGCGGCGCCCTGGCAAAACAGATCGGGGGCTACCGGGAAACCCTGCTGGCCCTGGCCGGGCATCTGGCCGCCTGGGTCGATTTTCCCGAGGAGGATGTGCCCGCGCTGGAGCCCGCGGCCCTGCAAAAGGCCCTGGGGGAGGTGCTGGCAGGCGTGTCGGCCCTGGTGGAAAGCTACGGCGCGGGCGCGGTGCTGCGCCAGGGGGTCGACACGGCCATCGTGGGCAGCCCCAACGTGGGCAAATCCACCCTTTTAAATCTGCTGGCCGGGTTCGACCGGGCCATCGTCACCCCCGTGGCGGGCACCACCCGCGACGTGGTGGAGCAGGCGGTCATGCTGGGCGGGGTGCGCCTGAACCTGTTCGATACCGCCGGCCTGCGCGAAACCGGCGACCTGGTCGAGGCCGAGGGTATCCGCCGCAGCCGCGAAAAGCTGGCCCAGGCCGGGCTGGTGCTGGCCGTGTTCGACGGCTCCAGCCCCGCCCTCCCCGCCGACCGGGAGCTTGCGCGCGCCTGCGCCGGGCGGCGGGCCGTGGCCCTCATCAACAAAAACGACCTGCCCCAGCGGTTCGACGAAGCCGTGCTGCAAGGCGGGTTCAGCGCTGTTGTGCGCATGGCCGCGGGCCGGGGCGGCGGCCTTGCGCAGCTGGAGGCCGCGGTGGCCCGGGTGCTGGGCGTGGCGGAGCTCGATCTGGCCGCCCCCTGCCTTGTGAGCCAGCGGCAGCTGGCCGCTGCGGTGGAGGCGCGCGCCGCCCTGGCCGACGCGCTGGAAGCGCTGGCTGGCGGCTTTGGGCTGGACGCGGTGAGCGTCTGTGTGGACGACGCGCTGGCCGCGCTGTGCCGCCTCTCGGGCGAGGACGCAGCCGCCTCCGTGGTGGAGGAAGTGTTTTCAAAGTTCTGCGTGGGCAAGTAAACGGTTAAAAAGGGAGAGTAAAAAGGTGCCGGAAATCTTATCAAGCGGCGTCCCGGCAGGGCAGGGCGAACACGCGCCCGCCCAAAACGGGGCGTTCCCTTTGGGTGAATATGATGTGATCGTGGTGGGCGCGGGGCACGCGGGCATCGAGGCGGCGCACGCCGCGTCCGCGCTCGGGGCGCGCACCGCGCTGTTCACCCTCAGTCTCGACGGCATTGGCAACATGCCCTGCAACCCCAGCATCGGGGGCACCGCCAAGGGCCATCTGGTGCGCGAGATCGACGCCCTGGGTGGGGTCATGGGCCTTGCGGCCGACGCCACCACCCTGCAAAGCCGCATGCTCAACCGGGGCAAGGGCCCGGCCGTGCACTCGCTGCGCGCCCAGATCGACCGGCAGGCCTACCACTCCTACACCAAGCATCTGCTGGAACAGTGCCCGGGCCTGGAGATCAAGCAGGCCGAGGTGGTGGATATAAAGGTAGAGCAGGGCCGCGCGGTGGGGGTGTATACCCGGCTGCACGGCTTTTACGGGGCCCGCGCCGTGGTGCTGTGCACCGGCACGAACCTGGGGGGCCGCATTTTTGTGGGCGACGCCAGCGTGCCCAGCGGGCCGGACGGCCAGCACGCGGCCGAGCTGCTGGCCCAAAGCCTCAAAAGGGCGGGCCTGCCCCTGCGCCGCTTCAAGACCGGCACCCCCGCCCGGGTGCACCGCCGCAGCATTGATTTTTCGGTGCTGGAGCGCCAGCCCGGCGAGGACCCGCCCGAGCCCTTCAGCTTTCTCACCCCCATGGGCGGGGTGAGAAACCAGGTGGATTGCCACATTGCCTTTACCAACCCCCAGACCCACCGGATCATCCAGCAGAACCTGCACCGCTCCCCCCTCTACGGTGGGGCCATCCAGGGGATCGGCCCCCGCTACTGCCCCAGCATTGAGGATAAGGTGGTCCGCTTTGCCGAAAAGGACCGCCACCAGATCTTTGTGGAGCCCTGCGGCCTCAACACCGAGGAGATGTACCTGCAGGGCATGAGCTCCAGCCTGCCCGAGGATGTGCAGAACGCCATGTACCGCACCATCCGGGGCTTTGAGCGCATCGAGATCCTGCGTCCCGCCTATGCCATCGAGTACGATTGCATCGACCCCCTGGCCCTGCGCCCCACCCTGGAAACCCGGGCGGTGGCCGGGCTGTACGGCGCCGGGCAGTTCTGCGGCACCTCCGGCTACGAGGAGGCCGCGGCCCAGGGCCTTCTGGCGGGCCTGAACGCGGCGCTGGCCGTAAAGGGCAGGCAGCAGCTGGTGCTGCCCCGCCATTCCTCCTACATCGGCACCCTGGTGGACGATCTGGTCACCAAGGGCGTGCTGGACCCCTACCGCATGATGACCAGCCGCAGCGAGTACCGCCTTACCCTGCGGCAGGATAACGCCGCCGAGCGGCTCACCCCCATCGGCAGGCAGGCGGGCCTTGTGAGCGACGCCCGCTGGCAGGCCTTTGAGCGAGAGATGGAGCAAAAGCGCACCGAGCGCGCCCGGCTGGAATCCACCATCGTGCGCGCCGCGGCCCTGAACCAGGTGCTTGCCGCCGAGGGCCTTCCCCCGGTGGAAAAGGGCGCCAGCGCCGCCGAACTTCTTCGCCGGCCCGAGCTCACCTACGAGCTGGTGTGCCGGGTGATCGGCCCGGGGCAGGGGGTAGACCCGCGCCTTGGCCGGCGCATTGCCACCGAGATCCGCTACGCCGGCTACATCCAGCGCCAGCAGCGGGCCATCAAAGAGGTGCGCCGCATGGAAAGCGCCCTCATCCCGCCGGATTTTGACTACGCGCCCCTTGCCGGCCTCCGGCTGGAAGCGCGGGAAAAGCTGGCCCGGCTGCGCCCCCGTGACCTGGCCCAGGCCGGGCGCATCCCCGGCGTGTCGCCCGCGGATCTGGCGGTGCTCAGCGTGGCGGTGGCGGCCGCCGCCCGCGCCGCCATGCCCCAAGAACAAAAGGAGGAACGCCCATGATCAACAAATCCCGCCTGGAACAAAAGGCGGCCGGCTATGGCCTCGCCCTCACCGGCAGCCAGCTGGACCTTCTGGCCCGCTATGCCGTCTGCCTGGTGGAGTACAACCAAAAGGTCAACCTCACCGCCATCACCGACCCCGAAGGCGTCGAGGACAAGCATTTTATCGACAGCCTGCTCTTTGCCGCCCAGCCCGAGGTGGCGGGCCGCATGGTGGACGTGGGCTGCGGCGCCGGCTTCCCCGGGGTGGTCGCCAAAATCTACAAGCCCGACCTTGCCCTCACCCTCATGGAGCCCACCGGCAAGCGGGTGGACTTTCTGCGCTGGGTGTGCGGCCAGCTGGGCCTTTCGGGGGTTGAGTTTGCAAAAGAGCGCGCCGAAGAGGCCGCCCGCAAGCAGTGGCGCGAGGCCTTTGATCTTGCCTCGGCCCGCGCGGTGGCCGCGCTGCCCGCCCTCAGCGAATATTGCCTGCCCCTGGTGCGGGTGGGGGGCTTCTTCATTGCCATGAAGGGCGCCTCGGCCGCCGAAGAGTTGGAAGCCGCCCGCCCCGCCATTCAAAAACTCGGCGGCGAATACCAGGCGACCCGCGCCTTTCAGCTGCCCGGGGGCGACGCGCGCAGCCTTGTGGTATGCAAAAAGATTTCGCAAACTTCGACCGTCTATCCCCGCAACGGCGGAAAAATTGCCAAGTCGCCCCTGAAATGACAGGGCACAAGGCAAAAATTGGTAATTGTTTGTCGATGGAAAATACTGGTAAATAAATCGCATTCGTGGTATACTTGCCTCACAGGCAGGAAAAACCGCTGAACCGCCCGCAAAAGGGCTGGTTTTGCGGCAGGCCGCGGGTGCGTTTTTTTGTTTTGCGCCCCGCTTCGGGCTGATTTTGCATTGCGGCCAAAGGAAAGGGGAATACGGAAATGTTACAACATCGGGTCAAAAGCATCGGCAAAATTTTGCTGCTGGCGCCCCAGCAGATCGAACCGTCGCCTTTTCAGGCGCGCACGAATTTCGACCAGCAGGAAATCGCCCGCCTTGCGCTCAGCATCGCCCAGAACGGCCTTTTGCAGCCGGTCACGGTGCGCAAGGCGCAAAACGGCCGTTACCAGCTGATCGCGGGCGAGCGGCGCCTGCGCGCCTGCAAGCTGGCGGGCCTCACCGAGATCCCGGCCATCCTGTGCGATTATGAAGACGACCAGACCGCGGCCCTGGGCCTTTTGGAAAACGTGCAGCGGCAGGGGCTCGACCCCTTCGAGCAGGCCCGGGGCATCAAAGAGGTCATCGCCCTGTGGGGCTGCACCCAGGAAGAGGCTGCCCGCCGCCTGGGCATTGCGCAGCCCACCCTGAACAACAAGCTGCGGCTGCTGGCGCTCACGGCGCAGCAGCAGGAATACTGCGTGGCCCACGGCCTTACCGAGCGCCATGCCCGGGCGGTGCTCCGGCTGCCCGCCGAGCAGCAGCGCACCCAGGCGCTGGAGCAATTTGTAAAGCAGAGCATGAACGCCCGCCAGGCCGACGCCTATGTGGAGCGCCTTCTCACCGATAAGCCCCGCCACAGGCACGCGATCCCCATGGTGCGGGACGTGCGCATTTTTGTGAACACCATCAACCGGGCGGTGCGCCTGATGGTGGACGCGGGGGTACCCGCCAGCACCAAGCGCACGGAAGGGGAGGGGTATGTGGAATACACGGTCCACATTCCCACCGCCACCAGCGCCAGCTCGTAACAAAGCCCTTAACAAGCGCAAGGCTCTTGCCGGAAGCTCCGGCGGGGGCCTTGCGTTTTTTATCCCGGCTTTATTTTTGTTCCGCCCCGCGCCGCCTTCAAAACTCTCAAAAGCCTCCCGCCCGCCTCTCGCCCGCTTCCGCCCGCTTCCGCCCCGGCCGCGCCTCTGCTTTATCCCTTCCAGCCCGGAGCGGTGCTCGCTCCCCCTTGGCCGCTGTCGTTGCAGCAGGCTCTTCTTCCTCGCATTACCCTCTGGCCTCGTTTTCGCCACTCGCTCCCATCTCGATCACTTGCTCTGCCCAACCACTCCCGCTCCAGTCGTCCACCTCCCGCTCCACCCGTCTACCTCCCGTCCCACCCGTCCACTCCCGCCCCAGCCACCCACTCCCGCCCCGGCTACCCACTCTCGCCTTGGTCACTCACTCCCGCCTTAGCCCCCCACTCCCGCCTCAGCCCACCCACTCCCGCCCTAGCTATCCACCCCCGCTTTACCTGTACATTCCTCCCCAAATGTTCCACGTGGAACATTTGGGGAGCCTTTTTGCCCCTAAAAAACTCCGAACTTTCTTTTGTGTCTGTTGGCATGAAATTCGACTTACAGGGGAAGAATGTTCCACGTGGAACATTCTTCCCCTGTAAGCAGGCTTTGGAGCTTCTTCCTGAAAACCACTATATCTTGTGAGAGGAGCCGTAAATTGGGGGTAAAACAAAAAAACCACAAGATATTGCCCGTTTAAAAACCCCAAAACCTATGTTATAATAGCAACTACAGGCCTGCGCCGTAAAAAACACAAAACCAAACCGTTGCACGGCTTCCAGGTACAAAACTGCAAAATTTTCCGACAATTTCCTCCCCTGTGCCGGGGCAAATCCGGCAGGGGAAACAGATCATGTGGGAGGCACAAATTTTGGGTAAAGTGATCGCAGTGGCAAACCAAAAAGGCGGCGTGGGCAAAAGCACCACGACCGTAAACCTTTCTTCCTGTGTGGCGGCCGAGGGCAAAAAGGTTCTGGTTGTAGACCTGGACCCTCAGGGCAACAGCACCAGCGGATACGGTATTTCCAAGCGCAGCGTGGGCAAAAGCGTCTACGAGCTGCTGATCGGCGAGGCCAAGGCCGAGGAAGCCATTCTGCCCACCCAGTTTAAGGTGGACATCATCCCTTCCAACATTCAGCTGTCCGGCGCGGTGGTGGAACTGGTCAACCTGCCCCGCCGCGAAAGCCGCCTGCGGGAGGCGTTGGCCGGCGTGACCGGGAAATACGATTACATATTCATCGACTGCCCGCCCAGCCTGGATCTGCTCACCCTCAACGGCCTGTGCGCCTGCGATTCGGTGCTCATCCCCATCCAGTGCGAATACTACGCGCTGGAAGGCCTGTCGGAATTGATGAGCACCCTCAAAACAGTGCGCAAAATGTATAACCGCTATCTGGAAATCGAGGGCGTAGTGTTCACCATGTATGCCGGCCGGCTCAATCTGACCCTGCAGGTGGTGGACCAGGTGAAAAAGTTTTTTGGCGACAAGGTCTACAAAACCACCGTGCCCCGCAACGTGCGCCTGTCCGAAGCGCCCAGCTACGGCATGCCCATCAACCATTACGACCCGGTGAGCAAAGGCAGCGAGGCCTACAGGGATATGGCCAGGGAACTGCTGCGCAACAACCGTTAAAAGGAGGAATAGAATGGCACCGAAAAAAGGAGGCCTCGGGCGGGGCCTGGAAAGCCTGTTCGAGGAAACAGCCCGGGATGTGGGCGGCGGGGGAGTGGAAACCCTGCCCCTGCGGGAAATTGAGCCGGATAAGGACCAGCCCCGCAAATCGTTCAGCGACGAAAGCCTGGCAGAACTAGCCGCCAGCATTACGGAGCACGGGGTGCTGCAGCCCATCACCGTGCGCTCCGCCCCCAGTGGGGGATACAAGATCATTGCCGGTGAACGCCGCTGGCGGGCCGCCCGCCTGGCAGGTCTCACGGAAGTTCCGGTGGTCATTAAGGACGTGACCGAGAGCGAGGCCATGGAGCTGGCCCTCATCGAAAACCTGCAGCGTGAGGATCTGGACCCGGTGGAAGAAGCATTCGGCTACCGCCAGCTCATGGACCGGTGCGGCCTCACCCAGGAACAGGCGGCAAAAAAGCTGGGCAAAAGCCGCAGCGCCGTGGCCAATAGCCTGCGCCTTTTAAACCTGCCGGAAAAAGCGCTGGAATGGCTGCAGAAAGGGGCACTCAGCACCGGGCATGCAAAGGTGATCCTGGGCCTGGAAGATCAGGAAAAACAGCTTGCCGCCGCTGCCGCCGTGGTAGAAAACGGGCTCAACGTGCGCCAGACCGAGGCTCTGTGCAAAAAGCTGGCCAGACCCGAGCCGCAAAAAAAGCCGGAACTGCAGCGCCCGGCCCTTCCGGGCGAGGTGGAAATAGCCCTGCGGGAAACCCTGGGCAACGAGGTGAGGGTGGATTATAAAAACGGCCGGGGCAGCCTGACGGTGCACTTTTACTCGGATGCTCAGCTCACCGCCTTTGCCAACCTGCTGGGCGGTTACCAAAAAGAAACCACAAACTGAAATAAAGGGGAACAAAACACTATGCTGGATCTGCGTTTTGTTCGGGAAAACCCGGACGCCGTAAAAGAAAACATCAAAAAGAAGTTCCAGGATGCCAAGCTTCCGCTGGTGGACCAGGTGCTGGCTCTGGACGCTGAAAACCGCGCCGTCGTCACCGAGGCGAACACCCTGCGGGCCGAGCGCAATGCCCTGTCCAAAAAGGTGGGCATGCTGATGGGGCAGGCAAAAAAGGATCCCACCAAGCTGGCCGAGGCCGACGCGGCCAAGGCCCAGGTGGCGGCCCAGGCTGACCGGTTGAAAGAGCTGGAAGAAAAAGAAGCGCAGCTGGATGAAAAAATCCGGGAGATCATGCTGGTCATCCCCAATATGATCGACCCAAGCGTGCCCATCGGGCCGGACGACAGCCACAATGTGGAGGTGCAGCGCTTTGGCGAACCGGCAGTGCCGGATTTTGAAATTCCCTATCACACCGAGATCATGGAGAGTTTCGGCGGCATCGACCTGGACAGCGCCCGCCGGGTGGCTGGCAACGGCTTTTATTACCTGCTGGGCGATATTGCCCGCCTGCACGAGGCGGTGCTGGCCTATGCCCGCGATTTTATGATCGACAAAGGCTTCACTTACGTGATCCCGCCCTTTATGATGCACGGCAGCGTGGTGCAGGGCGTCATGAGCTTCCCCGAAATGGACGCCATGATGTACAAGATCGAAGGGGAAGACCTGTATCTGATCGGAACCAGCGAGCACACCATGATCGGCCGCTTTGTGGATCAGCTCATTCCGGAAAACCAGCTGCCCCAAACCCTCACCAGCTACAGCCCCTGCTTCCGCAAGGAAAAGGGCGCCCATGGGCTGGAGGAGCGGGGCGTATACCGCATCCATCAGTTCGAAAAGCAGGAAATGATTGTGGTCTGCAAACCCGAAGAGAGTATGGACTGGTATGAAAAGCTGTGGCGCAACAGCGTGGAGCTGTTCCGCAGCCTGGATATCCCGGTGCGTCAGCTGGAGTGCTGCTCGGGAGATTTGGCAGACCTGAAGGTGAAAAGCTGCGATATCGAGGCCTGGAGCCCCCGCCAGCAAAAATACTTCGAGGTGTGCAGCTGCTCCAACCTGGGCGATGCCCAGAGCCGCAGGCTGAAGATCCGGGTCAAGGGCGAGGACGGCCGCAATTACCTTCCGCACACTTTGAACAACACCTGCGTGGCGCCCCCGCGTATGCTGATCGCATTTTTGGAAAACAACCTTCAGGCCGACGGCAGCGTGTTGGTTCCCGAGGTCCTGCGGCCCTATATGGGCGGCAAAGAAAAATTGCTGCCCAAACAAGGTTAATTGCAGAAACAGCAAAAGGCGCGGGGCAAAATTTTCCGGCCCCGCGCCTTTTGTTTTGCAGGGGATAATTTTGTAAAAACGGGGCAAAAAAGTATTGACAAGCCCCAGCCTGTTTAATATAATATAAGGGCGCCTTTCAAACGGCGGATAAATGTGGCGGTATAGCTCAGTTGGCTAGAGCATTCGGTTCATACCCGAAGTGTCACCGGTTCGAATCCAGTTACCGCTACCACTGATACAAGGTTTAGCTAGAATACATGGGGGGTCGCCCGCAATAGTGGGCGACAAAATGCTTGCTGTTTTAGCTAAGCCTTGTATTTATAAGGCCCGTTGGTCAAGCGGTCAAGACATCGCCCTTTCACGGCGGTAACCCGGGTTCGATTCCCGGACGGGTCACCAAAAAAAGAGAACCAAACCGTACCCCGGTTTGGTTCTCTTTTTTGGCATGGCCCGTGGGAATCGAGCAGAAGGGCAACCCTTCCGTTTTTTATGTAAGGATAATATCCAGCAACTCGGGGGGGCTGGCAACCAGGTGCTCGACTCCCGCATTCTGCAGCTCCGCTTTGCCGCGGAACCCCCACAACACCCCGCAGGCAGCCAGGCCCGCATTGTGGGCGGTGAAAACATCCACGTCGCTGTCGCCCACAAAAAGAGTGGTTTGGGGCACGGCGCCCATGCGGGCCATCAGGGTCTTTGCCCCGGCAGGGTCGGGTTTGGGGGGCACGCCGGGCACGGCACCCTGCACAAAGGAAAACACACCCGGAAAATAGTATTCCATCACAGCCTGGGCAAGGCGGTGCTCCTTGTTGGTGAGTACCCCAAAGCAGATCCCGGCAGAGGAAAGATGATTCAGCAGGTCGGAAATGCCGGGATAGGGCGCGGTGGCATCCTGTTTGTGGAGCCCATAACGGGCTTCAAAGGCTACCAGGGTGTGCGCCAACTGCTGCGGCCCGCGGGCCTGGGGTGGGGTAAACCGCTCACAGAGCTTGGGAATACCATTGCCCACAAACCGCTTGTATTCCTCTAAGGTATGCTGTGGCCAGCCATTTTGGGCGCAGACCCAATTGGCAGCGTCGGCCAGATCCTGAATGGTATTCAGCAGCGTGCCGTCCAGGTCAAAAAGTACAGTATGGTACATTGCATGGCCCTTTCTCTTTAATCTACCAGCTTAAGCTGGTCCGCCTGATAGCGCTTGATGCCGCGAAGCTTTATCTTGCGGCGGCAGGGCAGCCGCAGCGTAAAATTGCAGCGGGCCACGTTTTCGGAAAAAGGCGTTTGAAACGTGGAAAAAGCCCGGTCTGGGGTAAACACACACAGGCTGTGCCGGGTAAACCAGCGACTATACTGGACCGCCAGGGTATGGTTCGAATTGCGATGCACCCCCTCGGTAAACCAGGCTTCAAGGGAAACCAAAACCAGGCCCAGGCTGAGCAGCAGCGGAATGATCAGCACAGGGGTGAGTTGAGGCAGCTGCCACACCGATACCCCGGCCAGCGCGCCGCAAAAGGCAAAGGCAGCTCCGCCTTTCCACAGGAATTGTGGCAGAGAACGATCCGCAACCGGACCCAGTGCGGCAGGGCATAGGCGGAATTGAGGCATCAACGCTTCCAAGAGCGCTTCCTGGCCCTTTTTATAAACAAGGATGGGGATATCGCCGCCATCAAAGCTGCCCGCGCACAGATACACCGGATAACGGCGCAGCAACCGGGCCGAGGGAGTGGTGCGCACGTCGCACCAGATCACAGCACTGGCCAGGATACGCCGCTCGATATGGTTTACGTGACCACCCTTGGCAAGAATGACCCCGCCGCTGCGGCTGACCCGGAAGCCCGCGGTAGAGAGAAGGGACCAGAAAAGCGCCACGCCCCAAAATACGAAAACAAGCGTAAAGAGCCAGGCCACACCCGCCGGCAAAAACAATTCGGCGATCTGCTCGATACGGGTAAGATTATCCAGCGCCAGGTGATTAAGCTGTTCTTCGATCCCTTCGCCCAGAATGCGGGTGGTTTCCCGCGCACTCACCCACAAAAGAGCGGCGGTGGTGGCAATGTTGGCACTCAGTACGGTAAAGCGGATGCGCTCGGCGCCGGTAGGCTCAAAAAAGGTGGCGTCTGAACGCACGGGAAGCATGGTTTCGGCCAAAATGGCAGCTTGGTGCTTTGGCAAAAAAAACTGCACTGTTTTAAAATGGGCGCTGCGGGCGGCATAAACGGTGACCCGGCTGGCCCCCAGCAAACGCAGCCACAAGGGGCGGCTTTGTTCCAAAACAGCCACCTGATTGCAGGGAAGGGTGATCTGGCGTGTGATAAGAAACCCAAGCTTCAGAGTGAGCGCTTCCTGTGTGAGGGAAAAGCCGGCCTGCCGCCACAGCCACACCGAGATCACCGCCATCACCACCAGAATCACAGCATCCTGCCGAAGTGCGGTATAAAGGCTTTGCAAGTCAAAACGAATAAGGGCCTGCAGCATAGGAACCAGGCAGAGAACAAGACCATAACGTATAAATTTCGCAATATATACAAAATGGAAACGGCCTTGCACTTGTATCGCGCTCATGAGCGACCCCCCTGCAGCGCTTCCACCAGCCGGTCGGCAGTTTCGTCGGCGATACCGGGGAGGATGAGTACGGCGCCGCTGGTATAAAGAAGCAGCAAACTGCACCGGCAGGCCCGCAAAAGGGGAGTGCGAAAGCGGGAAATGCCGGTCACAAAGCGGGTGGGTACCCGATGATTGGTTTTAAAAAGGATCCCCTGGGCAAGACGCACCTCACCCAGGGAAACACTGCCCTCCAGCGTGCGCGCGCGCAAAGGCGCCAGCCACAGCGAAAGAAGGCTCCATGCAACCAAAAAAGAGGCCCCGCCCCAAAAGGTCTGCCAAAACAAAAAAGGCGAAATCACCGCACCGGGCAAAAACAGCCATAGGCCAAGGACCTTCGAACCCGCGGGATCGATGCGAAAATGCAGCACACCGCACACCTCCTCTCACAAAAATCACAGAATACCCAAAACGCCTCGCTGTTAGTGTTCGGCCAGGCCCCAATCTGCCGCAAGCTCGTGCATCGCGGTATCCCGCGCAACGCAGAGAACCTTATCGCCAGAGCGCACCTCGGTGTTGCCGCGGGGGATCAACAATTCGCCCGAACGGGTGATGGAGATAATGACCGCATCCTGAGAAATGGGAATATTGGCCAGGCTTTTGCCGTGGTACTTAAACTCCTCCGGCACCTGGATCTCGATCAGGGTAGCAGTGCCGCCCGCCAGGCTGAGCACCTGCTGAATGGCGGCAGTTTCCACTTCGCGCTCCAAAATGCGGGCCAGATTGTCGGTGCTGGACACCGCAATGTCCACCCCCAGCTTGCGCAGAACGACCGCGTTTTTGGGATTGTTGACACGGGCCACCGTTTTTTCCACAGCAAAAGCCTTTTTGGCGATCTGGCAGGTAATGAGGTTGACCTCATCCCGGCCGGTCACCGCCACAAGGGCCTGGCATTTGTCGCACCCGGCAGCCCGCAGGTACTCCACCGTGGAGCCGTCGCCATTCGTCACCGGAATATCCAGTTCATTCGCGATCTGCTCGCACAGTTTGTGGTCCCGTTCCAAAACGCGGGGCTGGTGGCCGTGGGCAAGCAGGGTCTTTGCCATATAATAACCCACCTTGCCGCCGCCTACGATTAACACTTTCATGGATGTTTGCTTCCTTTCAGTCCGCGATGCGGGCATAGATAATGGCGTCGCCCTGGCGCAGCACAGGGCTGGGCTGCGCGGCCAATTCCATTGAACCGTTTTGGTGCAGCACCCCGAACACCGCCTCGCCCCGGGGCGCCTTGATCCGGTTTAAAAGGCGGCCCACATCATGCTCAGCGGCCGGCACGGTAAAAAAGGCAGCGGTGGAAGCGCCCACGGTAAGGGTTCGGCTTTCCTGGTCCTGCAGAACGCCCAGCAGCATGCTTTGCACCGATAGATTGGTGGGGCACACGGCTTGAATGCCGTACTGTTTTACAAAAAAGTCCTTCAGCGTGGGGTCGGTGATGCGGGCCACCACCCGCTCCACCCCAAACACCTCGCGGGCGATCTGGGCCACCATGATATTTACGCTGTCGTCGTTGGTGGACACCACCGCCGCATCGCAGGTTTCAATGCCCGCCCGCCGCAGCACATCCGTGTCGATGGGGATGCCCGCGTGGGCCTCGCCTGAAAATTCATAACCCTCAAAGCCGTCCAGCCGCTCCAGCTCGGCGGGGTCGGCATCCAGCACCGACACCTCGTGCCCCAGCTGTTCCAGAATGCGCACCAGGTTTGCACCCGCGCGCCCGCAGCCAACCACCAAAATATTCAAAAACAAACACCTCGTTTTATTATAAGATGCCCCGGAAGGGCGGCGCTCAAACGCCGCAGGGGCAGCCCCTGAAAAGGATATGCCGGCCAAGGCTGTTTCAGACAAAGCGCCGCGCCCGCTCCGGCGCCCCTTATTATACTTTATTTATAGGGTAAAAGAAAGAGCGGCCGGCAAAAAAACGTTCTGTTTTAAAAGCGGATATGCTATACTGATACAATAGGTCATAAAGACCCAGACCACAAAGAGACGAGGCAGAAGCAATGGAATATTTGAAGACGATCCTTTACGGCATCATTGAAGGGATCACCGAATGGCTGCCCATCAGCAGCACCGGCCATTTGATCCTGGCTGAAAAGCTTTTGGATATGCCCTATAGCGACGAGTTTATGAGCATGTTCCGGGTGGTCATCCAGTTGGGCGCCATTCTTGCGGTGGTGCTGCTGTATTTCCCCAAGCTCTGGCCTTTTTGCACAGACCCGGCCAAAAAGTTTGTAAAAAAAGACACCTGGACCCTCTGGTTTAAAATTTTGGTGGCGACCCTCCCGGCGCTAGTACTGGGGCTTTTGTTCGATGACTGGCTGGACGCCCATCTGTACAACTATATCACCGTGGCGGTTATGCTGATCCTGTACGGTGTGCTGTTCCTGGTGGTGGAAAACCGCCGCCGCACCCCCACAGTGACCGACCTCTCACAACTGAGCTATAAACAGGCGCTCGTGATCGGATTTTGGCAGGTGCTGGCCATGATCCCCGGCACCTCCCGCAGCGGAGCCACCATTGTAGGCGGCCTTTTGCTTGGGGCCAGCCGGCCGGTGGTCACCGAGTTCACCTTTTTCCTGGCGATTCCGGTGATGTTTGGCGCCAGCCTTCTGAAAGCGGTGAAATACCTGGCAGCTGGCCTGACCTTTACCGGCGGCGAAGTAACTGCGCTGGCAGTGGCCTGTGTGACCGCATTTTTTGTGAGCGTGGCCGCCATCAAATTCCTGGTGGGATTTGTAAAAAAGCACGACTTCAAACCGTTCGGCTGGTACCGCATTGTGCTGGGAACAGTGGTTCTGGCGGCGGCGCTGCTGGGCTTTTGATCAAAAGCGGTAAGAATAGCGGCAAGAAAGGCCCCGGCACCGAGCCCGGGGATGAAAGGGGAATGAAAACATGGAAAAATCACTGGTGTATTACACCGACCTGCGGGCGCGCCCCGGCATGAACCTGCCCAAAAAACTGCAGGGGCTTGTGAGGGCCGCAGGGTTGGGAAAAATCGATATGGACCAAAAGTTCGTGGCAATCAAGATCCATTTTGGCGAGCCGGGCAATCTGTCGTATCTGCGGCCGAACTATGCAAAGGCTCTGGCGGATGTGATCCGGGAGTTGGGCGGCCGGCCCTTTTTGACCGACTGCAATACTTTGTATGTGGGGCGGCGCAAGCATGCGCTGGAGCACATCGAGGCCGCGTACGAAAACGGATTCACCCCCCTTTCCACCGGCTGCCAGGTTATCATTGCGGACGGACTGAAGGGGACCGATGAGGCGGAGGTGCCGGTGGAAGGCGGCGAGTGCGTAAAGCTGGCCAAGATCGGCCGGGCCATTATGGACGCGGACATTGTAATCAGCCTGAACCATTTTAAGGGGCATGAGTCCACAGGGTTTGGCGGCGCCATTAAAAATTTGGGGATGGGCAGCGGCAGCCGGGCAGGCAAAATGGAGCAGCACAACGCAGGCAAACCCCAGGTGGATCAGGCCTTGTGCCGGGGCTGCCACGCCTGCGCAAAAGCCTGCGGCCAGAACGCCATCGACTTTGGCGACGCCGGCAAAGCGCTGATCGACCATGGGCGCTGCGTGGGCTGCGGGCGCTGCCTTGCACACTGCAACTTCGACGCCATTCAAAATGAGGACTACAATGCCAACGACGAGTTGAACCGCCGCATGGCCGAGTATGCAAAAGCGGTGGTGCAGCACCGGCCTAATTTCCATATCAGCCTGGTGATCGACGTTTCGCCCAACTGCGACTGCCACGATGAAAACGATGCGCCCATCATTCCGGATGTGGGCATGTTCGCAAGCTTTGACCCGGTGGCACTGGATCAAGCCTGTGCCGACGCCTGCAACAATATGCCCGTGCTGCCCAAAAGCCAACTGGCCGACAACCTGGCGGCGCCCGGCGTCTGCAGCTGCGGCGACCATTTCATCGACTCGGCGCCCACCACCGACTGGCGGGTCTGCCTGGAGCACGCCGAGAAGATCGGCCTGGGAAATCGGGAATACGAGCTAAAGGTTGTAAAACTGTAAACACAAAATACTTTTAGTATAGGAACTGCGCGAAATTGGAACCATTCACAAAAATTGTTGTGTTCTGTGAAAAGGAAGCGACCCGGCAAGCCATGGGTTTTTGACAAGAAACATTCTGCCGCATGGTTTTGGCAATTTTCTCATGGTCCTCTCCGTGGCCTTTTAGTGCGGAGAAGCAGCACATGTAAAGCCTCCGGAAAAAGGAAAAGCAAGGAATCGCGGAAATTTTAAAAACAACGCAATACGCCCCCAAAAGCAACATGCTTTTGGGGGCGTATTGTACCTGCCGGAGGGCCTGTTTTCGCCAAAAGCCTTACGGGCTGGTGAGGCCCGCATCCACGATGCTTTCCACTGCGCAGGCCAGCCGCTGGTATTTCGCCGGGGTATAGCGGTCGTGGGTCTGGGGATCACCCGCGTCGGCCAGCAGGCTGCGATAGCCCGCCATGTCGCGGGCGACGGCCTGGGCCAGATCGTTCACACCGGGCCAGTTCAGCCAGAACCGGGCCTGTTCCTCGGGTGTTTTTTGCTCGAGCCAGCGTTCTATGTGGGCGGTCATGGCAGGAATGGCGCTGGCGGCGGCGTTGTCCTCGGCCCAGTCCAGCAGGCCCGCGGCGGCAATAGCGCTTTTTAAGCTCACGCCCGCTTCGCCTGGCCCAAAGGGGAGCAGCCCTTCCAGCGCGGCGTCCAGATCTTCGGTATCCTGCACCCCCTGTACCGCCGCGGGGGCGGCCTGCGAAGAAGCCTGCCCGCTTGGGGCGGGGCCGGCGGCCCCGCCGCGCTCGGCCGCACAGGAAGTAAATAAAAGGGCCGCGGCGCACACCGTAAGCCACAATTGCTTCATGGTGATCGCTCCTTTCTTTTCCTTAGTATATGTAGAAGCGCGTAAAAATGCGGGAGGGGCGGATAAAATTGGGACAGGCCAAAAAGAGTCCCCACAAAAAACTGCCGCCCGCAACATTGACGGGCCGTAAAAGGCCGCCGTATAATAGAAGTGCTCTGGACCGAAAAAGGATGGAAAAGTGAGGAACACAGGAATGCGGGAAATCAAGGACCTGTTTGCATTTATAGAAAAAAGCCCTACCCCCTGGCACGCGGTGCAAACCACCGCAGCACGGCTGGAGGAGGCGGGGTATACACGGCTGGAGGAGGCGCAGCCCTGGGCGCTGGTGCCCTGCCAAAAATATTACACGGTGCGTGCGGGCTCCAGCCTGATCGCCTGGCGGATGCCCCTTGCAGCCGGTGCGGGCTGGCGAATGGCCGCCGCCCACAGCGACAGCCCGGCGTTTAAGGTAAAAGGCGCCAGTGTGCACGCCGGGTGCACCATGCTGGATACCGAGGGCTATGGCGGAATGATCCGCGCCTCCTGGCTGGATCGGCCCCTGGGGCTGGCCGGCCGGGTGATGGTAAAGACCCCCGAGGGAATCGAGAGCCGCCTTGTGGCCCCGGACGGGGATCTGGCGGTAATTCCGCACTTGGCCATTCACATGGACCGGGCCATAAACGAGGGGCATAAATACGATGTAAAAAAGGACATGCAGGCCCTTTTTGCCCCGGGCGAAGCGCCGGAAAGCTACCACGCGCTGCTGGCCTCCGAGGCAGGCTGTACCCCGGAGGAGCTTCTGGCAGAGGACATTCTGCTTTACTGCCGCCAGCCCGGCAGGGCCGCGGGGCCAGGCGGCGAGCTGCTGCTCTGCCCGCGCCTGGACGATCTGGGCTGTGCCTGGGCCGCGCTGGAAGGGTTTTTGGCGGGCGAAGCGGAGCACGGCCAGGGCACGGTGTTCTGCCTGTTCGATAACGAGGAGGTGGGCAGCGGGACCCGCCAGGGCGCCTGCGGCAGCTTTTTGCCGGACATTCTGGCCCGGGCGGGTGCGGCGCTGGGGGAAAGCGGCGAAACGCGCCGGCAGGGGCTGGCAAAAAGCCTGCTGCTCAGCGCTGACAACGCGCACGCCACCCACCCGAATTTTGCCGAGATGGGCGACGCAGCCCATCCGGTGCGCCTAAACGGCGGTGTGGTGCTGAAATTCAACGCCAGCCAGAAATACACCACCACGGCGGCCACGGCAGCGCTGTTCCGGGCGGTGTGCGCCGCGGCAGGCGTGCCGGTACAGGAATATTATAACCGCCCGGACCTGCCGGGCGGCAGCACGCTGGGCAATCTGCTGGCGGCCCAGGTGAGCGTGCCCATGGCAGATGTGGGCCTGCCGCAGCTGGCCATGCACTCGGCGGTGGAAACCGCCGGCGCACAGGATGCCAGTTGGCTGAAAACCGCGTGCGCCGCCTGGTATTCCGCCCGGCTTTCGCCCAAGGGCGAGGGCTGGGTGTTCCGGCCATGACCGGCGTCATCCGGGCCGCACTGAACGAGGCGACGGACCCGGGTTACAAGGTTTTTCAACAAAAGCTGCTGCCCGGGGTGGAAAACTATCTGGGGGTACGGCTGCCGCTGCTTCAGAAAATGGCCCGGCGGTTGGCAAAAGGAGACTGGCACGCCGCGCTTGCTGCCCCGGATGAAACCTACGAGGAAGTAATGCTGCGGGGCATGGTGATTGGGGCTGCGCCAATGAGCCTGGAGGAGCGGTTTTGCCTGATCAGGGCATTTTTGCCTGCGATAAATAATTGGGGCGTATGCGACAGTTTTTGTGCGGCCTTGCGGGGAGCGAGAAAATACAAAAAGGAATATATTGGCTTTATAAAACAATATGTAACGTCAAATCAGGAGTTTGAGGCTCGTTTTGCGGCGGTGATGCTGCTGTGGTATTGGGCGGGCCCCGAGGAATTGGAAGAGAGCCTGGCACTGTATGCACGCATCCGCCAGCCGGCACTGTATGCCCGCATGGGGGTGGCATGGGGATATTCCGTGTTTGCCGCCACCGATTTTGACCACACACTGGCAGCCATGGAGCAAGCAGCGCTGGACGACTTTACCTGGAACAAGGCGCTGCAAAAAATGCGCGAGAGCCGCCGCCTGACACAGCGGCAAAAGCAGGAGGCCCAGCGGCGCAAACGCAGATGAGGCAAAAACGAGCAGGAGGGAAAGAAAGGGGGGAATGCCATGCACACGGTGGGGCGCTTCGCACCCAGCCCTTCGGGCAGGATGCATCTGGGTAACCTGCTGTGCAGCCTGCTGGCCTGGCTGAGCGCAAAGCGCGAAAATGGCCGGGTGGTGCTGCGCATCGAGGATCTGGACGCCGCCCGCTGCCCCCGTGCCTTTGCGGGGCTTTTGGAGGCGGATCTTTCCTGGCTGGGCCTGGTCTGGGACGAGGGCGGTAGCACCGGCGGGCCAAACGGCCCTTACTACCAAAGCGAGCGGGGCGGGATTTACGAGACGTATTACAAAGAGCTGGAGAAACAGGGGCTCACGTACCCCTGTTTTTGCAGCCGCAGCCAGCTGCACGCTGCCAGCGCCCCCCACCGGGAGGATGGGACCCCTGTTTATCCGGGCACCTGCCGCGGCCTCGGCCCTGAGCGGCAGGCGGCGCTGGCGCAAAAACGCCCGCCCGCCATGCGGTTGGCCGTGCCGGACTGGACCGTGGAGTTTGCGGACGGGCACCTGGGCCGTTATTGGGAACGGCTGACCACCCACTGCGGGGATTTTGTGCTGCGCAGGGGAGACGGGGTGTTTGCCTACCAGTTGGCCGTAGTGGTGGACGACGCGCTGATGGGCGTGACCCAGGTGGTGCGCGGGGCAGACCTGCTGCAAAGCACCCCGCGCCAGCTCTGCCTGTACCGACTGCTGGGCCTGCCAGAGCCGCGTTTTTATCACCTGCCCCTGCTGCTGGCGCCGGACGGCAGGCGCCTTTCCAAGCGGGATGGGGACGTGAGCCTGGAACAGCTCCAAAGCCGATGGAGCGCACCCGAGATCGTGGGAAAGCTGGCCTTTTTGGCGGGCCAGCTGGACCGGCCGGAGCCGGCGACGCCCGCTGAACTGGCGCCTGTATTTTCCTGGGAAAAAGTGCCGACGACCGATATCCTGCTGCCTGCGGGGTTGTTTTGAAAAGAGGAAAAGCAATGAAAAAACACACGATCCCGGCGGCGCTGGCCGCCCTGGGCCTTGCGGCTGTGCTGGCAAGCTGCGGCGAAACGGTACCCGAGGCCGGCCCTGCAAGCATTATGGTGGCAACCGACCTGCACTATACCGGCCAGGCTATAGAGGATGGAGGCGCATTGTTCCAACAGGTGGTAGAATACGGCGACGGCCGCCAGCTGGATTATATCCGCCCCATCACCGACGCTTTTTTGGCGGAGGTGCTGGCCGAAAAACCGGACGCGCTGGTGCTCACCGGAGATATTTCTCTGAACGGTGAAAAGGCAAGCCATGAAGAGCTGGCGGCAAAGCTGCAGCCGCTGGTGGAGGAGGGTATCGGGGTGTACGTATTGCCCGGAAACCACGACATCAACAATTATGCGGCGTATCGCTACGAGGGGGAGGGTCGCGAGCGAACCGAGTCGGTCACGGCTGAAGAATTTGAGGCGATCTATAAAAATTGCGGTTTTGCCGCCGCTGCCAGCCGTGACAAAGCCAGCCTGAGCTATATGGTCAAGCTGAACAGGGGCGTGTGGCTGTTTATGCTGGACGCGGAACAGTATGCGGAACAAAGCCCGGGTATCCCCTATTTCGTGGGAGGCAAGCTGCAGGAAAAAACCTATCAATGGCTGGAAAAGCAGCTCAGGGCCTGCCAAAAAGCGGGGGCTACACCCCTTGTGGCCGTGCACCAGAACCTGACCGATCACAGTGCGGTGTTTTCCTCCGGGTATACCCTGTTTGAGAACGACCGGCTGGGCGCGCTGCAGCAGCAGTATGGCGTGCGGGTAACCCTGAGCGGTCACCTGCATATCCAGGATATTTCCTCCTGGCAGGGCAAAGAGGGCGAGCCGGTGTGGGATATCGCGGGCGAGAGCCTGGCGGTATGGCCTTATCAGTACGGAACACTGGAGGTGGCGCCTGCGCCTGAAGGCGCGGTGTACCGCTATGAAACCCGGGAAACCGACCTGACCTCCTGGGCTGCTGCCACCGGCCAGACCGACCCGGTGTTCGCCGATTTTTCAGGCTGGGGCAGAGAACAATTCGCCCACAATTCCACCACCCGGGGCAGGGATAACATCCTCGATACGCTGGGCAGCGAGGCGGGCGAGGCACAGCTCCGGCTGATGGCACGGCTCAACCCGCTCTATTTTGCCGGCATGCTCACAGAGGCCGAGGCCGACGCGGTGCGCAGCGGCGCAGACTACCAAATGGTACAGCAGATTGCGGCCGACCGCGGGCAGGAAAACGCGCTCTCCTACATCGACAGCATGCTGGCCGCTGCGGGCAAAGAGAACCGCGCGCTGGAACTGCACTGAACAGGCGAACGCCCAGCCGGGCGTCAGGGCAAAGCGATGAAGGGAAATAAGGCGGGCGGGGCTGCAGGCCCTGCCCGCTTTTTCTTTTTGCCTCGTGCCGCGGGCTGCCCCGCCTGCGGAAAAGTATGAGAATATTTCATACTTTGCAAAGGCCGGGTTTGCGTGTAACCTAAGGATAGAAAATAACCGCGCCTTGAGCGCGATCCTGAAAAGGAGGAAGAAAACCGCTATGTACAGCTCAAAAAAGAAAACCGGCTTTTCCAAATTCATAGCGTCCATCCCCAACTGGGTGTGGCTCATCATCTCGCTTGTGGCTGCGGCGCTGCTATGGATCGTCATCTCTCATTCCACAAAGGGCGGCGTGGTGTTTGCCACCCCCACCAAGGTGTTTGAAAGCCTAATGAAAAAGGTGAACGACGGCACTTTGTGGGTGCACATCGGCTACAGCTTGTTCCGGGTGCTCGCAGGGTTCGGCATCGGTTTTGTGGCGTCTATTCCAATGGCGTTTTTGATGGGCTGGTACGCGCCTTTCCGCCATGTGGTAGAGCCATGGATCCAATTCGTGCGCAACATTCCGCCGCTTGCCTATATCCCGCTTGTTATCGTGGGCGCCGGCGTGGGCGAAAAAGCCAAGGTCATTGTGATCTTTATCGCCTCTTTCCTGGTGCTGGTGGTCACCATTTACCAGGGTGTGTGCAATGTGGATATCACCCTGATCAAGGCCGCCCGCATTTTGGGCGCTTCAGACAGGGACATCTTCTTCCGGGTGGTTATCCCCGCATCCACCCCGTTTATCCTTACTGGCGCAAGGCTGGGCCTGTCGGCTTCGCTCACCACCCTGGTGGCGGCCGAGCTTACCGGCGCGTCCGAGGGCCTGGGCATGATGATCCAAAAGGCCAGCGGCTATTACGACATGGGCACTGTGCTCATGGGCATTATTGTGATCGGCATCATCGGCATCGGCATGGAGAAGCTGGTGCGATTCTTGGAGAGGAGGCTCACAGGATGGCAGGAAACAGTGCAGCAGTAAAGGTCCGCATCGACGGCGTGGTGAAGAAGTTCAACGGCCGCAACGGCGAGATGGTCGCGCTGAACGGAATGACCATGGACATCCACGAGAACGAGTTTGTCACGGTGGTAGGCCCCTCCGGCTGCGGTAAATCGACTATTTTGAACATCATCGCGGGCCTGCTTGAGCCCACCGAGGGCCATGTGTATGTGGACGGCAAAGAGGTCGAGGGCCCCGGCCCTGAGCGCGGCGTGGTGTTCCAGCAGTACGCCCTGTTCCCCTGGCTTACTGTGCGCAAGAACGTGAAGTTCGCGCTGGACATGCGGGGCATCAAGGGCCCGGAAGCGGACGCAGTGGTGGATAAATACTTAAAAATGGTCGACCTGGAAAAGTTTGCGGATCATTACCCCAAAGAACTTTCAGGCGGCATGAAGCAGCGCGTTGCCATTGCGCGCGCCTATGCGGCCGAGCCGCAGGTGCTGCTGATGGACGAACCTTTCGGCGCGCTGGACGCCCAGACCCGCACCCAGCTGCAGACTGAACTGCTGGAAACCTGGGAAAAAGAGCAAAAGACCTGCTTTTTTATCACCCACGATGTGGAGGAAGCGATTATCCTGGGGCAGAAGGTGGTCATTATGAGTGCACGCCCCGGCCGCATTAAGGAAGTTGTGGACATCGACATTCCCTACCCCCGCGACCAGGAAACCAAGATGAGCCCGCGCTTTTTGGAGCTTAAGAATTACATCTGGAGCCAGGTGTATCAAGAGTATCTGGAAGTGCGCAAATAAGCCTCTTTTAATAACGATTTCACGTTGTATCCTCCTTTTTGTTAAACAGGGCTGCCGCATTTTGCGGCGGCCCTGTTTTTTTTGAAGAATTACAAAAGATGACATACCCGCTGCAAAAGCACTCGGAGGTTTTGTGGCATCTGGCAAAAAACAGAGCAAATTATTTGGACATTCTACACAATGAGGTTCCCGAAAAGGAGGATAAAAATTCATACTTTCATATAGAAAATATTTTCTATATACTAAAGGCATGAAAACATTTTCTAAAAGGCGTGCCGGCTGCGGTGCGCCGCCGAAAATGAATGGAGGTATAAACGATGAAACGATTCACAAGCATTCTTTTGGCTGCCGTGCTGGCCGCTGTGCTGCTGGCGGGCTGCGGTGCAGCACCCTCTTCCCAGCCGGCTTCAAAACCCGCCAGCCAGCCGGTGAGCCAGAGCGAACCGGCACCGGCAGCACCGGAATATGAACGCGCCACCGTGCGGGTAGCTTACATGCCCAACATGGGCAGCGGCTCGGCCATCGTTACCGGCATTGAGATGGGGTATTTCGACGAGGTGGGGCTGGATGTCAAGCTCACCCAGTTCCAGGGCGGCCCCGCTGAGATCGCCGCCATGGCCTCGGGCGACATCGACATCTCGCAGATCGGCCACGGCGCCCACGCTTTGTGCATCGAGGGCCAGGCCAAAATTTTTGCACTGGACCTGCTGGGCGTCTCGGACGAGGTACTTGCCAACAAGGAGCGGGGCATCAACAGCGTGGCTGACCTGAAGGGCAAAACGGTGGCCTCCACTGCCGGAACTTCCGCCGAGATTGTGCTGAACCTGGTGCTCTCTACCGCCGGCCTCACGCAGGACGACGTGAAGGTGGTGGAGATGGACGCAAATGGCTGCGTGTCCGCCATGATCAGCGGCCAGGTAGACGCCTGTGCCACATGGGCTCCCAGTACCACCACCATCAAGGAACAAATGGGCGATAACTGCCTGAGCCTTGGCAGCAACGGCGATTTTGTGGATACCGTCACCTTCCCGGGCAGCTTTATCTGCACCGAGGAGTATGCCCAGGAGCATGAGGATATCCTGGTCCGGTTCGGCCAGGCGCTGTTGAAAGCCCAGGATTACCGTGCACCCCACATCGAAGAAGTCTGCGGCTGGCTTGCCAAGGAGATCGAAGCCGACGACGCCACCATCCTGGCAACGAAAGATTCCGGGGAGTGGCTTACCGGCGAGTTTATCGTAAAGGCTCTGGCCGACGGAACCATTAAAAACTATTACGACAGCCAGCAGCAAGTCTTTGTGGACGGCGGCCGCATCCCTGAAAAGGTGCCTGTGGAAAATTACGTGCTGTTCGACGTGATGCAGAAGGCCTGCGACGCCTACACCGCCGCCCAGGCATGAGCGAGAGCGGAATGGAATGGGCCGGGCGGCTGCGCCGGTTTTATACGGATCATCTGCAGGAGGTCATCCTGCCTTATTGGATGGAACGGGCAGATTCCGCACATGGGGGCTTTTTCACCTGCTACGACGTGACCGGCATGCATCTGGTTTCCACCGACAAATATGTGTGGAGCCAGGGCCGCTGTACCTGGCTGTATGCCCGGCTTGCGGGCGGTGCGGTGCCGGGGCTGGATGAAATGATCAGGCGGCGCTGCGCTGAACTGGCCGCACAGGGCGCCGCATTCCTGCAGGAAAAGTGCATCCTGCCCAGCGGCCGCGCCGCATTTCTGCTGGCTGCAGACGGCACCCCCAAAGAGCCATGGCCGGGCAGCGGCCCTGCGGTGAGCGGCTTTGCCGATTGCTTTGCGGCGATGGGCCTCGCGGCCTGGGGAGCCCTGGCGCAAAACGATGCGGCGCTGGACCGGGCGTTCGCCCTGTTTGAGGGTGCAGCGAAGCTGGCACAGGAGGGGGCCTTCCCCACCGCGCCGGATGTGCTGCCCACGGGCTGGCAGGCCCATGCGGTGCCCATGATCTTGGTGAACACCGGGCTTGAGTTGGCGGCGGCGTTGAAAACGGCGGGCCGCACGGACCAGGCCCAGCGGGCACAAAGCGTTGCCCGCTGGGGAACCGAACAGATCACCCGCCGCTTTTTACAGCCGGGCGGTGTGATCGCCGAGTGCATTGATGCGGGCGGCCGGGTGCCGGACACCCTGTATGGCAGGCACTTGAACCCGGGCCACACCTTTGAGTGCGTCTGGTTTTTAATGGACGCTGCCGGGCAGCTCGGACTTCCCGAACTGGCGAGCACGGCCGAGCGGGTCTGCCTGAACCTTGACCGCCTTGCCTGGGACGATGACTGCGGAGGCTTTTTCTACTACATCGACCGGCAGGGAGGCCCCCCACAGGGTCCGGCCTTCGCGCCCGAACAGGCGCTGGCCGGGGCCGCGGTGCGGGACTGGGCACACAAGCTGTGGTGGCCGCAGGTGGAGGCGCTGTGCGCAAATCTGTGGTGTTTCAAGCGCACTGGCGAGCTGGAATACCGGCAATGGTTCGAGCGCTGCCACACCTATACCTTCTCCACCTTCCCCAACCCAAACCGGGCGGTGGGCGAGTGGCTCCAACTGCGGGATCGGCAGGGCCGCCCGCTGGAAGGGCCGGTGGGGGGGCGGCTGCCTGTAAAAGACCCCTACCATATCCCCCGGGGGTTGATGGTGCTCATTCGAACGCTGGGCCAGATGGAACAGCAATGACAAAAAGATGCCCGCCCGGCGGTCGCCGGGCGGGCATCTTTTTACGGTGTAACGCAGGCCACCGAGTTTCCGGTGAAAAACTGGCAGGGAATGATGCGCTTTTCCGCAGGTGCGGGCGATTTGCCGGTGCGCACCTCGTCCATCCGGCGAAGGATCAGCTCCACCAGGGCGTCGGCGTTCGCCAACGGGTCCGACACCACGCAGGTGGCGGAAAAGGGGAACAGGGCAGTATAATCCTCGATGCCAAAGCCAGTGAGTGAAACATCCTGCGGGATGCGCACGCCCTGGCGGTTGGCCTCCATTACCAAAAATTTCATCTGCTCGGGGGTTGTGGCCGCCACTGCGGTGAACCGGCCCGGCTCGCGGCGCAGCGCTTCGAACACCCGCACGCAGTCGGCCCGGTCGCGGCAGCCCTCCCAGATAAGAGCGGGATCCGGAGCAAGGCCCGCGGCGCACAGGGTGTCGCAAAAACCTGCAAACCGGGCTTCGGACACGGTGGAGTGCTCGAACCCCTTTAAAAAAGAGATGCGCCGGTGCCCCCGTTCCAGCAAGGAACGGGTGAGGCGGCAGGCATGACCATAGCTGTCTTCCAGCACATAGTCCAGATCTGGCAGCTCAGGCTGGTAGCTCTCGAACAGCACCAGGGGAAGCCCGCCCTTGGCGGCCCGGCCCAGCAGGTCATTGTTTTGCCCCGCGCTCGAAACCAGAAGCCCGTCTACCCGCCGTTCCAGGAAGTTGTGGATGCAAGAGCGCTCTTTTTCAGTGTTATTGCCGGTGCTGGCAATCACCAGTGAATAGCGCTTTTGGTAAAGCAGATGTTCTACCCGGCGGCAGACCCGGGCCTGAAAAAAATTTGAAATGTCCGGCACGATGATGCCCACCGTGCGGGTCTGGCCCAGCTTGATGCTGCGCACATTGGCGTTGGGCACATAGTCCAGCTGCGCCATCGCTTGGGCAATGGCATTGCTGGCCGCCTTGCTCACAGCCTGGGTACCGTTCATATAGCGGGAAACGGTGGCGATGGAAACACCCGCCAGCTCCGCCACGTCCCAAATGGTGGGCCGGCCACGCTGTTCTGCCAATTGCAATGCCTCCTCGCACTTTTCACATAATACCATATAGCTTACTGGAACTGGCAGGTATTGTCAATCAAAAGCACCATCCCCTTTACAAAAAGATTACACCCTCCCAATCGTGGAAGGCCCCTGTTTTCGTGGAAAACCACAGAATACGGGGGCCCGCTTTTGTAAAAAAGAGCCAAAAGAAGGGCGGGAGAGTATGAGAATATTTCATACTTTCAAAACGGGGCGGCGGGAACTATACTTAAAACACAAGAAACCGGAGCAACGGCGTTGTGCCCGCTTCGGCAGAGCGCGGTGTATCGCATGCCGTGCACAAACGAACCGTAATGGAGGAAAACAGTATGAAGAAAATTCTTTGCCTGGTGCTGGCCCTGGCCATGATGAGCCTGGCGCTTGTAGCCTGCGGCGGCACCACCAGCACACCTGCTTCCACCCCGGCATCCCAGCCTGCAAGCCAGCCTGCGAGCATGGCCGACAGCGAGCCCGCCGAAACCTTTGACCCGGTGGACCTGCGTGTGGCCTACATGCCCAACATGGGTTCCTGCAGCCTGCTGGCCACAGCCATCAATGCGGGCTTCTTTGAGGAGATGGGCCTGAACGTGACCCTGACCGAGTTCCAGGGCGGCCCCGCCGAGATCGCCGCCATGGCTTCCGGCGACATTGATATCTCCCAGATCGGCCACGGCGCCCATGCCCTGTGCATTGAGGGCCAGGCCAAAATCTTCCAGCTCGACTGCACCAGCCTTGCCGACGCGGTGATGGCCAACAAGGACAAGGGCATCAGCACCGTGGCCGACCTGAAGGGCAAAACCGTGGCGGCTACTGCCGGCACTTCTGCCGAGATCATTCTGAACCTGGCGCTGGCCGAGGCCGGCCTGACCCAGAGCGATGTGAAGGTTGTGGAGATGGATGCCAACGGTATGGTGAGCGCGATGGTGAGCGGCAGTGTGGACGCCTGCGCCACCTGGAGCCCCAGCACCATGACCATTGCGAACGCCCTGGGCGACAAGGCCATCACTTTGGCCACCAACAACGACTTTGTAGACAAGGTCACCTTCCCCTCCAGCTTTATCACCACCGATAAGTTTGCCACCGAAAACCATGACGTACTGGTGCGCTTCTCCCGCGCTCTTCAGAAGGCGCAGGACTATCGCGCCGCCAACATTGAAGAGGTCGCCAAGTGGGTCGCCAAGCAGTGCAAGGCTGAAGAGCAGACCATGCTGGACTGCGTGGGCGAGGGTAACTGGCTCACCGGCGAGTTCATTGCAAAGGGCCTGGCAGACGGCACCGTAAAGACCTACTATGAGAACCAGCAGCAGGTGTTCATTGACGCCGGCCGCATCACCGAGAAGGTGCCCGTAGAGGACTACGTGCTGTTCGACGTGATGGAAGAGGCCGCTGCGGCCAACGCTAAATAAGCCTTCCCAAATACAAGTGAACAGCGCGAGGGGCATAAGAAGGCTTATGCCCCTCGCTTTGTGTGGTACTGCCGCCGCCCCTTTCATGGCAATCAGGTGCAATGCAAAATCATACCATTCACGCTTCGCGTTCATGGTATAATAGAAAAAACAACGGAAAAGGGGAGAGGAACGATGCTGGTTTTGGTGGTGGCGCTCACGGCCATTGCCACGGTGGTCGTGGCGGTGAACCGGCGCGATACGCTCTCGGTCTATCTGTGCGGCCTGTGCGCCAGTTTTGTGGTAATGCTGTGCGGTGTGGTGACCTACATCGCCAAAATGGGCGGCTACAACACCATGCAGCGGTTGTTTTTGTTTCTCTCGCCTGCGCTGCAGACCTGGCTGCAGTTCCTGCCGGTACCTTTGGGGGTGCTGGGCTATATGGTGGCACTGGGGCGCTGCCTGTTCCCGTTTTTTTTGGTGTGTATCGCCGTGTACCACACCAATCTCTCCTGGCCCCGCCGGCACGAGAGGCTCCTTTTGCGCGGGCACCTGGCCATCACACTGCTGTTCCTCATATATTACTATCCCCCGGTGTTCCGGGTGGTGGTGGGCGGGCGTTTTTGGGTGCTGGTGGTCATGCGCCAGGTAGCGCTTGGCTGGATCGTGGCCAGCATGCTGGCGGCCTTTGCCCTGCTCGTGCAGGAATATGTGGCCATCACCAGCCCCTACTTTAAGCGCAATTACCGCTTTGTGGTGCTGGCATTGGTGAGCGTGACGGTGCTGTATGCCATGTATGCCATCCAGGATCCCGGCCAAATTTATAATTTTTATGTGTCTGAATACATCCGCCTGGGTTCGCTGAACTACCTGCGCACGGCGCTTTCCAGCGGGCCGAGCTGGCTTTTGCTGGTGGCCTGCACCGTGTTTTTTGTGGTGTTGGGTACCATGAACCTGATCGGCTACAGCCGCCTGACCCAGAACGAGGAGGAGGAGGACACCCGCCTCCAGCGCAAGTTCGACACCGCCAGCATGGGCGCCTCGGTATTTGTGCACAGCATCAAGAACCAGCTCCTGAGCGCCCGGGTGGTACACAAAAAGCTCCAGCAGGAGCTGGAGGGATCGGCACCGGACCCCGCGCGGGTGCAGGAGTACGCCGCGGCCCTGCGGAATATGAACGAGGGGATGCTGAGCCGTATGGAGGAGCTGTACCGCAGCGTGAAGGTGAGCTATATTGCCCTCACCCCCGTCGACTCCCGCGAGGTGGTGGCCGCGGCGCTGGAACGCTTTAGGCAAAAATACCCGGACGCGGCGGTGACGCTGCGCGAGGAAACCCACGCCCAGGTTCTGGCCGACCGTACCCACATGGCGGAGGCGCTTTATAACCTGCTTGCCAACGCCTATGAGGCAGCCTTGGCGGCCGCCCGGCCCGAGGGGCCGCAGGTGGAGCTTGCGGTGCGCGGCGAGCGGCTGTGGCTGGATTTTGAAGTGCTGGACAACGGCACCGGAATTTCCCACGCCGAGCAAAAAAAGATATTTGACCCCTTTTACACCAGCAAAAACACCAACTTCAACTGGGGAATGGGCCTTTACTATGTGCGCAAAATCACCAAGAGCCACCTGGGGCATTTACAGATCCGCAGCGCCGAGGGCAAGGGAAGCAGCTTTATGGTCATGCTGCCCCGCTATGTGCCGGGTCACCCCAAAAAGGCAGTAAAGGAGGCCGTAAAATGATCTCGATCCTGATCGCTGACGATTTTGACCTGCTGCGGGAGGACTTGAAGGAGCTGATCAACGACCAGCCGGACATGCGGGTGGTGGGCGAGGCCGCCAGCGGCGCGGCCATTGTGGAGCTGGCGCGAAGTGTGAAAAGCGACATTATCCTGATGGACATTGAGATGGAGAATATGTCGGCGGGCGTCACGGCCGCCGAGGCCATCCGCGATGCTGACCCGGGCCGGATGATCCTGTATCTCACGGCGCACGACACCGAAAAAATGATTCTTACTGCCATGGGCACCGGCGCGGTGGATTACATTGTAAAGGGCTGCCCGGACGAGGAGGTGCTGGCCCACATCCGCGCAGCGGCGGCCGGCCGCCCCCTGCTGGATGCGAAAGTGCAGAATACCGTCATGCAGGAGTATAACCGCCTGCGCCGTTCTGAGCGCAGCCTTCTGTTTTTCATCAACAACGTTTCCCAGCTCACCGCCGCAGAGCGGGAGCTGGTGCACCTGCTTTTGCAGGGCAAAAAGGTAAAGGAGATCGCCGCCGCGCGCTGTGTGGAGGTGGTCACGGTGAAGACCCAGATCAAGGGCCTTCTGCACAAGTTTGGGTGCAGCCGCACCAAGGAGATCGTGGAGATGATCCAGCAGCTGGGCATCACACATTTGTTTTGAGCCAACGCCGCCCGGGTACACCCGGCGGCTTTTGAAAGGAGAAGCGCGCCATGTACGAATATTATCAGATCAGCGCCCAGGAGCTGGGCAAAAACGCCAAGACCCCCATTTTAAAACTGGGCGATTCCGGCGAGGTGTTTTACGAGCTGGCCCTGGAGATGGTGAACACCATCAAGCGGCACAACGCCGAGGGGCGCCCCACCGTGTTCATCTGCCCGGTGGGCCCGGTGGGCCAATATCCTATTTTTGTGCGCATGGTCAACCGCGACCGGGTGAGCCTGAAAAACTGCTGGTTTTTAAATATGGACGAATACCTCACCGACGAGGGCGAGTGGGTGGAAAAGAGCCATCGCCTCTCCTTCCGGGGCTTTATGGACCGGGCGGTCTACACCCAGGTGGATCCGGCGCTGCTCATGCCCGAGGCCCAGCGCGTGTTCCCCGACCCCCACGACCCTGAAAACCTGCAGCGGGTCATTGCGGCGGTGGGCGGAGTGGATATCGCCTTCGGGGGCATCGGCATCAACGGGCACCTGGCTTTCAACGAGGCGCAGGATGAGCTTACCCCCGACGAATTTGCGGCTCTGCCCACCCGTGTGCTGGAGATCAGCCGGGAAACACGGGTGGCAAACGCCATTGGCGATCTGAACGGGGCCATCGACGCCATGCCACAAAAGTGTGTGACCATTGGAATGGCCCAAATCCTGGGCGCGCGCAAAATACGCCTCGGCGTTTTCCGGGACTGGCACCGCTCGGTGGTGCGGCAGGCGGCTTACGGCGAGGTAAGCGCCCATTTTCCGGCAACGCTGGTGCAGCGCCACCCGGACGCGCTGATCATCACCAATGCGAACGCGGCGCAGCAGCCGTTTTAAACTGTAAAAAAGAGCCCTTCCGGCGCCCCATTCGCCGGGGGGCCTTTTGTGACAGATCGCAATATCCCGGCGCCCTGTGGGGCAGAAAAGGAGGATGTACAGGCATGGAACTGGTAATCAAAAACGGGCTGGTCTATACCGGCGGCCGCTTTGCAGAGCGGCAGGTATACATCAAGGATGGTGTGATTGCCCAGGTGGCTCCCCGGGCGGAGGCCCCGGCGGGCTGCCCGGAACTGGATCTTGGCGGCAAACGCCTGGCCCCCGGATTTATCGATGTGCACACCCATGGCGGCGCGGGGGTGGATGTGAACGCGGCAACGGCAGAGCAGCTGAACGGCACCATTGGCCGTTTTTTTGCCAGTCAAGGCACCACAGGCTGGCTTGCCAGCGTGCTGACCGACACGCCCGAGCAAACCTTGTGGTGCATCGGGCAGATCAAGGCCGCCATGGCTGAGGCCGGGCAGCACGCCCAGCTCTTGGGCGTGCACCTGGAGGGGCCGTTTCTGGCGCCGGAGTACAAGGGCGCCATGCCGGAACACCTGCTGCAAAAAGGGAACGCCGCCCTGTTCCGCCGGTATGCCGAGGCAGCGCAGGGCGCTGTGAAGTATATCACCGTGAGCCCGGAGGTGGAAGGGGTGCCGGCTATGATCCGGGACATCGCCGGCGAGGTGGTGGTGGCCATCGGCCATTCGGGGGCGGATTACGACACCGCCATAGCCTGCATTGAGAATGGGGCGGCCAGCGCCACCCACACCTTCAACGCCATGAAACTGCTGCACCAGCATTTCCCCGCCATTATGGGCGCAGTGCTGGAGAGCGATGTGTACTGTGAGGCGATCTGCGACGGGCGGCACCTGCACCCGGCCACCGTGCGCTTTTTACTTAAATGCAAGGGCCTGGATCGGGTGGTTGCCATTACCGACAGCATTATGGCCGCCGGCCTGCCGGACGGCAATTATAAGCTGGGCGTGAACGACGTGGTGGTGGTGGACGGCGACGCAAAGCTGGCCGGCGGCGGCAGCCGTGCGGGCAGCACCCTGACCACCGGCCAGGCGCTGAAAAATCTGGTGGCCTTTACCGGCCGGCCCGCTGAGGATCTTCTGCCCCTGCTCACCGAAAACCCGGCGGACCTTTTGCGCATGGGCGCCCGCAAGGGCCGGGTCAAGCCGGGCTGGGACGCCGACCTGGTGGTGCTGGACGAGGACCTTACCGTGCTGCGTACCCTTGTGGGCGGGCGCACCGTGTTCGAGCGCACATGAGCGGGCCGCTGCTGTTTTTGCTGGTGGCGCTGATTGCCTTGGCGGGCAGCTTTGTACAGAGCACCACCGGGTTCGGCTACGCGGTCACCTGCATGGCGTTGTGGCCGCTGCTGCTGCCCTTTAAAACGGCCACGGTGGTGGAGCTTATCACCGCCACCTTCATGACCGTGACAATTGCCGTGCGCTACTGGAAATTCATCAACTGGCGGCAGCTGGTATGGCCCTGCGTGGTGGCCGTGTGCACCAACTGGGTGGGGGTGCAGATCCTGCAAAGCAGCACCGAAACGTTTCTGCGGCGCGTGCTGGGTGCGGCGCTGATGGTATTGGCGGTCTATTTTTTGTTTTTCAGTGAGCGGCTGCGCATCCGCCCCACCCGCAGCAACGGCATGATCGCCGGGGCGGTAGCGGGGCTTTCGGGCGGCATGTTCAGCATCGGCGGGCCGCCCATCGTGGCCTATTACCTGAACGCGCTGGAGGATAAGCGCGAATATACCGCCACGACCCAGATGTTCTTTATTATCACCACCATGGCGCTGCTGGTAATGCACATCCGCCTGGGCAACGTGACCCGGGAGGTGCTGCGGTTCAGCGCGGCGGCCGTGGCGGGCCTGGCGGTGGGCACCGGCTTGGGCCTTTCGGTGTTCCGCCGGCTGCCCCTGACCACCATCAAAAGGCTGGTGTACGGCTTCATGCTGGGTATGGGGCTTTACATCCTTATCTTTGGATAAAACAATCACAGACGGCCGCCCGGCAGGTTTACCGGGCGGCCGTCTGTGATTGAAAACGCTGGGTATGAAGCTTTTTCATACTGTGCGCGGCGGGCTGCGCCTTTTATAATAAGGGTGGGAAATATTGCGCTTTTGGCAATGGAAAGAAGGGGCTTTTATTATGAACCTGATTTTGAACACGGCCCTGGCAGAGCGTTACGCGGACCCGGGGGAGATGGAGGCCGAGGTGCGCCGCGCACAGGGCTTTTATGGGGAGCTGGCCGGGCTTACACCGGCCGACCCGGCCTGGGGCGCTGCGGGCTGGCGGAACTGCCGCGAGGCGGCCTGTGAGCTGGAGCCGATCCGGCAAAAGGCGGCCGAGATCCGCAAACATGCCGAGGTGTTCGTGCTGGTGGGGGTGGGCGGCTCCAACCAGGCGGCCCGGGCTATGATCGAAGCGCTGCAAGCGCCGGGCGGCCCCGAAATTGTATATGCGGGCAACACCCTTTCGGCGCATTATCTGCAGAAGGTCCTGCGGCATATCCAGGGAAAAAGCGTTTACATCAACGTGATCGCCAAGAACTTTGAAACGCTGGAGCCCGGCAGCCACTTCCGGGTGCTGCGCCAGGCCATGGCGGCCCGCTACTCGCCCGCAGAATTGGCCGACCGCATTGTGCTGACCGGCACCCGCGGCTCCCGCCTGCAGGAGATCGCAGCCGAGAACGGTTATACCTTCCTGCCCTTTCCCGAGCGGATCGGGGGCCGCTACTCGGCCTTTTCACCGGTATGCCTTTTGCCCATCGCGGTGGCAGGGCTGGACGTGGAGGCTTACCTTCAGGGCGGTGAGGATATGGAAAAACAGCTTGACGCAGCCAGCGGGGGGGCCGCGGCGCGCTATGCTGCAATTCGCTCGGCGATATACAAGCAGGGCTTTTCCGTGGAAATGCTGGCTGCCTTTGAGCCGCGCCTTTTCTGGGCGCAGAGCTGGTGGAAGCAGCTTTTTGGAGAGAGCGAGGGGAAGGACAAAAAGGGCCTGCTGCCTGCCTGTATGAGCAACACCGAAGACCTGCACAGCATGGGCCAGTACATGCAGGACGGCCGCCGCTGCATGATGGAAACCTTTTTGATGGTGGACGACCCCGGCGCACAGCTGGAGGTAATGCCGGACCCTGCTTTTGGCGACGGGTTTGATTATCTGGACGGCATGGATTTTGCAAACATCAACCGGGCGGCCGAAAAGGCCACAGTGCAGGCGCATGACGCGGGCGGGGTGCCCTGCGTGCAGCTGCGGCTGCCCCGTATCGACGAGCGCGTTTTTGGCCAGCTTTTCTACTTTTTTATGGTGAGCTGCGCGCTCAGCGGCAAGCTGCTGGGGGTGGATCCCTTTGACCAGGAGGGCGTGGAGGAATATAAGCGCAGCATGTTTGCGGCGCTTGGAAAACCGCCGCGAGGCAGCCGATGAGCGCTTTGTGGCAGCGGCCCTTCCGCCTTTCTCCGTGCAGGGTGAGCTATCTTTTGCCCGGGGGAGAACTGATCGATCAGTTTCTGGGGCAGCAGCCGGGCAGCCACCCCGGCGCCAGCCAGATGTGGGTTGCCAGCGTGGTGCAGTCCACCCTGAAGGGCGCGGCCGACAGCCGTTCGGCCATTCTGCCCCAGGACGGCGGTGGAGTGCTGGCCGAAGCCCTGACCGCGCGCCCGGCGGAATTTTTGGGAGCGGAAAATGCAGCGGCATTCGGCCCAAACCCCGGCTTTTTGCTCAAGCTGCTCCACTCCACACAGCGGCTGCTGGTGCAGACCCACCCCACCCGGGAAAAGGCACAGAAGTACTTTGGCTGGCCCTACGGCAAGACCGAGGCGTGGTACGTGCTGGATGTGGACCGGGCCGCTGGGCCGGCTTACGTCTGGGCGGGCTTTGTTCCGGGCACAGCGCCGCAGCGGTTCCGCGCGCTGATCGAAGCGCAGGACACGGCCGCCATCCTGGGCTGCCTGCACCGGTTCGAGATAAGGCCGGGCGATGCGGTGTTCATCCCCGCAGGGCTGCCCCACGCCCTGGGCGCGGGCAGCCTGGTGGCCGAGATCCAGGAGCCCACCGACATCACCCTGCGGGCCGAACGCATCCGGCCGGACGGCAGCGAGCTGCCCCCCGAGAGCCTGCACTCCGGCGCGGGCATGGACGCGCTGCTGGACTGTTTTGATTTTTCCTGGGCGCTGCCCGCCGGCACGGTACGGGAGCGTTGTTTTTTGCGGCCGGAAGCCCGGATGCTGCCGGGAGGAGAAGCGCAGGTGCTGGTGGGGCCGGAAAAAACGCCCTATTTTGGGCTTGTGCGGCTTGTGTGCACCGGGCGCTGCCGCCGCCGGAACGACCCCTTCCGGGTTCTGCTGGTGGAGCGCGGCTGCGGCTGGCTGGAGGGCGGGGGCGAACGTTTGCCGCTGCGGCAGGGCACCGAGGTGTTCGTGCCCCACGGGGTAAAAGAGTACGCCCTTGTGCCGCAGGGGGAGCTTGCGGTGCTGGAATGCGTGCCGCCCCGGCCCGAACAGTGATTTGTGCAAAAGGACGAAAATGTACACACGTGTAGCTGTTTTGCCAAAACCCCTTGTAACCGCCGCCGTTTTGCGCTATCCTAAACACAGGAAACGGCGCGCAGACGGTGTGGGATAAGCCCGCCGGGGCTCTTTGCGCCCGGCGCGGCAAATGAACAGAAAAGAGAGGAAACAACAATGCTGGTACCTTTGCGCGCGATTTTGGAAGCCACCGACAAATATGGATACGCCCAGGGCGCGTTCAACGTGAACGCCGTAGCCCAGGCAAAAGCGGCCATCGAGGTGCACGAGATGTTCCGTTCGCCCGCCATTTTGCAGGGGGCGGACCTGGCGAACGGCTTTATGGGCGGCCGCACCGATTTTATGAATGCCACGCTGGAAGATAAGATCAAGGGCGCCGCAAACATTGGCGCCGCGGTAAAGAAGTATGGTGAGGCCAGCCCCATCCCGGTGGCGCTGCACCTGGATCACGGCCGCAATTTTGAATCCTGCAAAGCGGCCATTGCGGGCGGCTACACCAGCGTGATGATCGACGGTTCGTCGCTGCCTTTTGAAGAAAACATCGAGCTCACCCGCGAGGTGGTCAAATACGCCCACGAGCGCGGCGTGACCGTGGAGGCCGAGCTGGGGGTGCTGGCAGGCGTGGAGGACCATGTGTTCAGCGCCGGCTCCACCTATACAAACCCCTTGGACGCGGTGGAGTTTGTGAAAAAGACCAAGGTGGACGCGCTGGCCATCAGCTACGGCACCATGCATGGCGCCAATAAGGGCAAGGGAGCGAAGCTTCGCAAGGAAATCGCTATCGCAACCAAGGAGTGCCTGCGCCACGAGGGGCTGTTCTGTGTGCTGGTGAGCCATGGCTCCTCCACCGTGCCCCAGTATATCGTAAAGGAGATCAACGCCCTGGGGGGCGACATCCAGAACGCCTACGGCATCGAGCTGGCTCAGCTGAAAGAGGCGGCGGGGTGCGGCATCGGCAAGATCAATGTGGACACTGATATCCGGCTGGCCGTGACCCGAAATATGAAAGAGCTGTTCAGCAGCCGGCCCGAGCTGCAGAGCAGCCCGTCGGTGGGAGGCATTTACAAACTGCTGGAAGAAAAAAGGAGCGCTTTTGACCCGCGGGCCTTCCTTCCCCCCATCATGGATACCGTGATGTATGGAAGCGTGCCCGACGCGGATGTGGCAGCCATTGTGGATTGCATCGAGCGGGGTGTCAAGGAAGTGGTGGGAACCCTGATTGTGGAGTTCGGCAGCGTGGGCAAGGCCCCCCTGGTGGAGCGCGTGACTTTGGCGGAGATGGCCGAGCGCTACCGCAAAGCCGGAATCTGAAGAAAAAAGCGGCGCCCGCGGCCGGAAGCCCGTTCCGGCCGCGGGAATCGCTGTGTGTTGCAACCCCAACAAAAAAGGAGAGTGCCGCATGAAATACATCTTTTTGAACCTGAAACGCTTCGACGTTCCCCCCCAGTACGGCGGGGTGAACCGGCTGGCCCCGGTGGAAGGCTGGGGGCGCGCAATCGTGGAAAGCACCCAGCAGGACCTCAGGCAATATGACCCGGCCGAGGTGGAGTTTGTGCAGTACTTCCCCGAGGCGCACCTTTTAAGCGCGGGGGCCGCCCTGTGTGAGAACAGCCCGGTGCAGCTGGGCTGCCAGGGCGTGTACCGCGCCGACACAGCGGTGGGCGGCAACTTTGGCGCGTTCACAACCAACCGCCCGGCCTCCATTGCCAAGGCAATGGGCTGCGGCTGGGTGCTGGTGGGCCATTGCGAGGAGCGGGCCGACAAAAACGGCGTTCTGGCCGAGGCGGGCGTTACCGACACCGCGGCGGTAAACCGGCTGCTGAACCAGGAGATCCGGGCCGCTGTGGCCCAGGGCCTGAAGGTGCTGTACTGCATCGGCGAAAAGAGTGAGGAGCAGGAGCGCTGGCAGGAGGTGCTGGGCGAACAGTTGGACGTCGGCCTTGCAGGGGCGGACAAGGCCCAGGTGGCCATTGCCTACGAGCCGATCTGGAGTATCGGCCCCGGCAAGACCCCGGCCGACCGGCCCTACATCCAAAAGATCGCACGTTTTGTGAAAGAGCGCACGGGCGGGCTGCCGGTGGCGTACGGCGGCGGCCTGAAAACCGACAACGCCGAAATGCTGGCCTCCATCCCCGAGATCGACGGCGGCCTGATCGCCCTGACCCGGTTTGCCGGCGAGATCGGTTTTTACCCCGAGGAATACCTGGAGATCATCCGCCTGTACCTGGGCAAGTGACAAGCCAGCGCGGCCCAAAAGCCGCGCCGGCCGAGAGAAAAGGAGGAACCACCCATGAAACTGGATTTTGAGTATGGCCAGGGCCTTTTGAGCGCTGAACTGCCGGCGAACACCGATGTGTTCATTCCGGGCACCACCGTGGCCGACCCGGCCTATATCCCCGAGGACAAACTGGAACAAGCTTACCTGGAAAGCCTGCGCCGCCCCATCGGCATGAAACCGCTGAGCGAGCTGGCATTCCCCGGGGCCAAGGTGGCGTTCATTGTGCCCGACCGGGTCAAGGGCGGCGAACAGGCCACCAGCCACCGCAAGCTCTCGATCAAATACATCCTGCGCGAGCTGTACGCCGCGGGCGTGAAAAAAGAGGATGTGCGCTTTATCATTTCCAATGGCCTGCACCCCCGCGCAAAGCCGGAGGATTACCGCGCCATTTTCGGCGACGAGCTGTTTGGTGAATTCTGGCCCACCCACCAGATGACCAGCCACGACTCGGAGGACCCGGACAACATGATCGATCTGGGCACCACCAGGCGCGGCGACCCGGTGTGCATGAACAGGACCGTGTTCGAGGCCGACCTGCCCATCCTGATCGGCCATGTGCAGGGGAACCCTTACGGCGGGTATTCCGGGGGCTACAAGCACTGCGCCACCGGCATTACCAACTGGCGCAGCATTGCCAGCCACCATGTGCCCGAGGTCATGCACCGGCCGGACTTCACCCCCGTGAACGGCGGCAGCCTGATGCGCAGCAAGTTCAATGAGATCGGCATGCTGATGGAAGAAAAGATGGGGCACCCTTTCTTCTGCTGCGACGCCGTGCTGGATACCAACAGCCGCCAGATCGCCATTTATTCCGGTTATGCGGCCGAAATGATGCCCGAGAGCTGGAAGCTGGCCGACAAGCGCACCTATGTGCATTGGGCCGAAAAAAAGTACGACGTGCTGGTGTTCGGCATGCCCCAGAAATTCCACTACGGCGACGGCATGGGCACCAACCCCATCATGATGATGCAGGCGCTCTCGGCCCAGGTGCTGCGCTTTAAGCGGGTGATGAGCGACAGGTGTGTGATCATCTGTTCCTCCATCTGCAACGGCTATTTCCACGATGAGCTGTGGCCCTACCTGCGCGAGGAGTGGGAGGAGTTCCAGCACGATCACATGAATATCCTGCCGGATATGAACCGGCTGGGCGAGTATTATGCCACCAATGAGGAATACATCCGCAAATACCGGTTTGCCAATGCGTTCCATCCGTTCCACGGTTTTTCCATGATGAGCTGCGGCCATATCGCCGAGATGAACACCAGCTCCATTTACATTGTGGGCGCCGAGGAACCGGGCATTGCCCGCAGCATGGGCCTGAAGACCCGCGCGACCTTTGAGGAGGCTCTGGCCGACGCCAAGAAAAAGTTTGTGGGCGACGCGCCGAACATCCTGGCGCTGCCCCAGACCTTCAAGCTGGCCGCGGTTCATCTGTGCATGAAAAACCCCGCGGAGGACTGCATGGACGAATACGGCAACCACCCCTGCGGCTGCTGCTGAAAAAGCAAAAAATTGCCGGGCCCTCTGGGCCCGGCAACCGCTGCTTTAACGCCCGGGCCATTGGCTTGAGGCGGGCAAGCGTACCATAAAGAGGGGAGGCGGGGCCGATGCAGGTACTCGCATATTTTATCATCAGCCTGTTAGCCAGCGTTGCAGGGGCGATCTGCGGCATTGGCGGCGGGGTGATCATCAAGCCCACGCTGGACCTGTTTCATTTGGACAGCGTGGCCACCGTGAGCTTTTTGTCCGGCTGCACGGTGCTGGCTATGAGCTGCTATTCGGTCACCAAGTCCATGCGGGCGGGCGACAGCAGGGTCGATCTGAAGGTGGGCACCCCGCTGGCCATCGGCGCAGCCGTGGGCGGTGTGGTGGGCAAGCAGATGTTCAGCGCGATCAGCGCGCGCTTTGCCGAAACGGCGGGCGCGGTGCAGGCCGTGTGCCTGTTTGCGATCACCCTGGCCACCATGCTGTACACCCTGAATAAAAGCCGCATCCGTACCCGGCGCATCTTCAAGGCATGGGTGTGCCTGGCCATTGGGCTTGTACTGGGCATCATGTCCAGCTTCTTGGGCATCGGGGGCGGACCTATCAACCTGGTGGTGTTCTACTTCTTTTTCTCCATGGACACCAAAACCGCCGCCCAGAACAGCCTGTATGTGATCCTGATCAGCCAGGTGACCAGCCTGCTGGCCACCCTGGTCACCCGGTCGGTGCCCACCTTTGGCTGGCTTAGCCTGCTGTTGATGGTGGCGGGCGGCATCGGCGGCGGCATGCTGGGGCGCGTGTTCAACAAGCGCATGGACAACCGCGCCGTGGACAAACTGTTCATGGGGCTGATGGTGGTCATCATGGGCATCAGCCTGTACAATGTGTATCAGTATACCTTTGCGCTCTGAGCCCAAGGACCGCGGCCCGCACAGAAAAGAATGCCCCGTTTCTGCCAAAATGGCAGAGGCGGGTTTTCTTTTAGGCGGGGAGCGTGTAGAATAGAAAAAAGAGGAACGGACTACGCGCAGGCTTTGTTGCGGAGCCACCGCAGCACGGCCGGAGGGGAAAGCAGAATGGGAATTAAAGAGCGCTATGCTGCCGATATCGCGGCGATCCTGGCCCGCCAGGGGGACAATGGCGGGGCGCTTTGGGCTACGGCGGACCGCCGCCTGCTCAAGGGCGCGCCTTTTTCCACCCTGGAATGTGTGGATTATCTGTTGGAGCTGGGCCTTTCACCCGCCGACCCTCCCCTGCCCGCCGCTGCGCAGCTGATCCTGGGCGCCTGGCGGCCGGATGGGCGCTTCCGCGTTTACCCCCAAGGGGCGATTTACCCCTGCCAAACCATTTGGGCGGCCTTGACGCTCTGCCGGCTGGGCTATGCGGGGGACGAGCGGCTGCAGGCCACCTTTCGCCAGCTGCTGGCAGACCGATGGGCGGACGGAGGCTGGCGGTGCAACAAATTCAGCTACGGGCGCGGCCCGGAAACCGAGGCCTCCAACCCACACCCCACCTTGCTGGCGCTGGATCTGTTTCGTTATGCTTCGGGCAGCGCGCAGGAAAACGCACTGGACGATGCGGTGGAATTTCTTTTGGCCCACTGGGTGACCCGCAAGCCCCTGGGGCCATGCCACTACGGAATCGGTTCGCTGTTCATGCAGGTGGAATACCCCTTCCGAAATTACAATCTGTTCTATTACGTCTATGTGCTCTCATTTTATGAAAAGGCGCGGAGGGACGAGCGATTTATACAGGCGTTCGAAGCGCTGCGCGCCAAAACAAGGCGGGGGCAGATGGTGGTAGAACGAGTGGTGCCAAAGCTGGCGAAACTGGAATTTTGTAAAAAGGGCGAGCCCAGCGAGCTTGCGACCCGGCGCTACCGGGAAATATTGCAGAATCTGGGGCTGGAAAAATAAAAAGCGGCAGGCACGCTGGCAACAAGTGATGAAAGCGGCTGCGCGCAGAGCGATTCAGAAAAAACAGGGGCCTTTCTGCCCAGGCGGCGGGGGCGGATCCGAAAGAAATGACAAAAGAGGGAACAAATATGATTTTGGATGCAGGCGAGCGGGAACAGCTGGCACGGCGGGCGAAAGCGGCCTTTGCCGCCCGGCCGGTGGACTGGAACGAGGCCCTGCCGCCCCTGAAACAGGCGGCAGCGCTGGGCGATGAGTGGAGCATGTGCATGCTGGGGTGGTGCCATGAGTTTGGCGAGGGGGTAGAGAGGGCCCCTGAACAGGCTCTGGAACTGTATGTCCAGGCGGCCGAAAGGGGCTACGCCCCCGCGCAGTGCAACCTGGGGGCGCTGTATGTAGTGGGCGCGCCCGGCTGCCCGCCAGACCCGGCCCGGGGCGCCGCCTGGCTCACAAAGGCGGCGGGGCAGGGTATGAAGCGGGCACAGTACCTGCTGGGCAGCTTGTTCGAGCGGGGCCGCGGGGTGGAACAGGACATGAAAAAAGCTGCGGGATGTTTTACCGACGCAGCCCGGCAGGGTTATGCCCCGGCCCAGTTCAGCCTGGGCGTGTGCTACGAGCGCGGGCTGGGGGTGGAAAAAGATTATGCGGCCGCCCTGCACCAGTACCTGCAGGCCGCGGCGCAGGGGCACATTTCGGCGGTGTACAACGCGGGCTATTTTTACGAGATGGGCCTTGGCACCCCGCAAGATGAAAAAAAGGCGGTGGCCTATTACACCCGCGCCGCCCAGGCGGGCGACGCCGATGGGCAGTGCAGCCTTGCCTGGTGCTACGATTCCGGCGTGGGCGTGCCCCGTGACCCCGAGCGCGCGGTGGAGTGGTATAAAAAGGCGGTGGAGCAGCAGCATTTGCGGGCCATGCACAACCTTGCATGGTGTTACCGAATGGGGCAGCCGGGCGCGAACGGCCCGGACCGGGCGCAGCGTGCGGCTGAATTGTTCCGCCGCGCGGCGGAGGGAGGCTATGTGAGTTCCTTGTGCGATCTGGGCTGCTGCTATCGGGAGGGCTTTGGGGTGGAGCGGGACGCGGTGCGCGCGGTGGAGCTGTTCCGGGCAGCCGCAGAGAAAGGCAACGCCAAAGCGATGGACCAGTTGGGGGAATGCCTGCTGTACGGAATCGGCGCAGAAAAGGACGAGGCCGAAGCGGTGCGCTGGTATAAAAAAGGGGCCGAGGCGGGCAGTCCGGAGGCGCAGTTCGATTATGCCCTGTGCTGCGATGAGGGCCTTGGCTGCCCCCAGAACCCCGAGGAGGCCGTGCGGTGGTATCAGGCGCTGGCGGATCAGGAGTGGCCTGGCCGCCCCTGCTGGATCGACGCGCTGAATAACCTGGGCGAATGTTATCGCTACGGCAAAGGGGTACAGCAGGATCTCGCAAAAGCCCGGGCTCTGTATGAAAAGGCGGGCGGCCAGGGAAGCGACATGGCCTGGTTCAACCTGGGCGAGTGCTTCGAGAAGGGCGAAGGCGGCCCGCCCGATCTGGACCGCGCGGCCGAATGCTACCGACGCGGGGTGGAGAAATGCCGCGCCGGCGGCGACTGCGCCCTGGCCCTGGCTCTTTTGCATGAGCGGGGCGAGGGTGTGGAAAAAAGCACGGCGGAGGCTGCCCGGCTGGCGCGCCTGGCCCTGGAACGCGCCGGCGGTGACGCGCAGGTGATCGGGGACGCAAAGGCGCTGCTGGCCCGTTTGAGCGGGGAGGAATAATTCTGCCGCTGTGAGCAAGGCTTGGCGGGCAGAGCGCCGTTTTTTAGGAGCAAAGGGCAAAAGACATTGAAAAAATGCATAAAACGTGTTATCATGTTTTAAGTGATAACTGTTCACTATGCTCTTAGAACAACGGAGCTGCCGCAGGTTCAGCGGAGCAGAGGGGTGAAAAGGATGCAGAATCAAGATTTAGCCAATACCGCGCTGCTGCACAAACAGGTGGAGAATGCGCTGCGGCAGGAGATCGAGAGCGGGATTTGGGCCGTGGGGGACCGCATCCCCTCCGAGGCACAGCTCAGCGAAAAATATGGGGTAAGCCGCGTTACAGTGCGCAACGCGATCTCCCGCCTGGTGGAGGACGGGTTGTTGGTGCGCCTGCAAGGCAAGGGGACCTTTGTGTCCAGCCACCCAATCCAGAGCAATGTGCGCGTCAGCCGCAGTTTTACGGCCATCTGCGAGATGCAGGGCCGCACAGCCGGCGCAAAGCTGATGGACCTGCAGCTGTGTGAGCCAAACGCGCAGCAAGCGGCTTTTCTGGGCCTTGCGCCGGGCGAGCGGGTGCTTCGGCTGAAACGCCTGCGCCTGGTGGATGAGATTCCCCTTGTGATCGAAACGAACTATTTCCCGGAGTCTTTTTCCTTTTTGATGCGGGAGGAACTGAGCGGTTCGCTTTACCGGCTGCTGGCGCAGAAATACCAGATCACCGCAGCACAGAGCCGCATGGTGGTGGGGGTGTGCCGGGCGGGGGCCGAACATGTGCGCTGGCTGGGTGTGGCCCAGAGCGCCCCGCTGCTGTTCAACCGCAGCGAGGTGTTCGACCAGGCGGGAACACCGCTCCATTTGGCCGAACAGGCGGTGCGGGTGGACCTTCCGGAAATCTTTCAATATTACGTTTAACAGCCATTTTTGCAGGACCGGCAAATGCCGGCCCTGTTTTTTTGTGGTTTTGCACAGCATAATTGCACAAAAAATAGAACAAATGAAGAAAAATACAATTAATATTGACAGAAACTGCAAACAAGCTATAATGAGATTGTAACGTATTAATACGAGTTAATACGTCTTTTAAAATGAAAGAGGAGGGAGCAGAGATGAACGTAAAAGACATTGTGACAGACATCGCGGCGAAGAGCAAAACGCGGGGGAAGGTGGACGGGGTATATTTTGTAGCCTGTGGTGGTTCGCTGCTGGCACTATATCCGGCCCGCTACCTGCTGGAACGCGAGAGCAGGACCTTGAAGGTGGGGCATTACACGGCGAACGAATTTGTGCATGCAGCCCCCAAAAGCCTCACGAAAAACTCCATTGCTGTTTTTTGCTCTCTGATGGGCACCCCCGAAACCGAAGACGCCTGCCAAACGGCGAAGGATGCCGGAGCCTGCACCATCTCGTTCTGCGGCAACCCTGAGGCGCGCATGGCAAAAATCGCGGACTACGTAGTCCCCTTCAAAAGCATTGCAAAAAGCGGTACCAGGTATATGGAAAGCAACGCCGCCCCGGCGCTTCAGCTGGCCTTTGAGCTTTTGCATCAGTTGGAGGATTACCCCCACTATGAGCAGGCGATGCAGGCATTTGCCATGCTGGACGATATCACAGAGGATGCCCAGCGCTATTTTGCTCCCCGCGCCGAACAGTTTGCCGCCCAACATCAGCAGGACGGGCTGATCAATATCCTTGCGGGCGGCCCCGCCCTGGGGGTAGGATATGGATTTTCCATCTGCAGCCTGATGGAGATGCAGTGGATCAACGCCCCGCTCATCAACACCGGCGAATTTTTCCACGGACCCTTTGAGATCGTGGACCGGCAGGCGCCCTTTGTGGTGTTTTTGACCGAGGGGCGCAACCGCCCGGTGGATGAGCGTGCTCTGGGCTTTTTGCAGCAATACGGCGGCCGCATTACGGTGGTGGACGCCAAAGAGCTGGGCATCAACCGCATGAACGACGCAGTGTGTGAATACTTCAATCATTTTGTGCTGGATGCGGCGCAGCGGCTGATCCTGGACAAGCTTGCCGCGGCCCGCAAACACGATTGGATGAGCCGCCGCTATATGTGGCATGTAAAATACTGAAAAGGGGGCGGAGGGCTTTGCCCAAATTGCTGGCTGTGGGCGTGGGCCTTGTGGACGTATACGCCTTTGAGCGCAGGATGTACCCGGGCGGCAATGAGCTGAATGTGGCCTGGTATGCCCGGGAGCTGGGAGCGGAGAGCTCTTTTATGGGCGTGCTGGGCAGCGACCAGGCGGGTAAGTTGCTGGCCCGCCTGTGCAGGGAAAAAGGCATCGATCTTACCCGCAGCCGGTTTAAGCAGGGGCAGAGCAATTTTGCCTTGGTGGAGCTTATAAAGGGCGAGCGGATTTTCACCGGCATCAGCAAAAACGGCGTGACAGACCTGTACCCCGTGCGATGCGGACCGGAAGACCTTGCTTATGCCGCCTGCCACGACCTGATCTGCGCCAGTTATGCCTCGCGCCTGCGGCGGGAGGACCTTGCCGCATTGGCAGGCACAAAGATCCCGCTGTGCTATGATTTCAACGACGATTTCACGGAAGAAGAAATGAAGGAGCTCTGCCCCCTGGCCTCGTTTGGCCTTTTCAGCTGTGGGCATTGCGAAACCGGGGAGGCCGCCCGCGCCGTTCTGCGCCGGGCCTGCAGCTTTGGCTGCGGCACAGCCGTGGCTACCTTGGGGGCAGAAGGCTCGCTGGTGCTGGCCGGCGGCCAGTTTTATACAGAGCCCGCCCTGCCTGTGCAGGCAGTGGATACGATGGGCGCGGGCGATTCGTTCTGGGCGGCGTTTTTGGTGAACTGGTTTAAAGATGTGCAAACGCACGGCGCGCCGGATGTGCAAGGGGCAATGCGGGCCGCCAGCGCTTTTGCCGGCAAAAATGTGTGCCGGCGGGGCAGTTTGGGGTTCGGTATGCCGGCGGATTTGGCTGCGCTGGGCGAAATAAGACCGCTGTGAAACCCACATAAAAAGGAGGAAAACTATGAAAAAGATCGCGTTTGTGCTGGCTTTGGCGCTGTTTACGAGCTGCCTTTTGTTCGGCTGCACAGGAAAACCCGCGGCGCCCGCCAGCACCGGGGGATCGACGGCAGGCGCCGACGGAGCTGGGGGCCAGCCTGTTACCCTGACCTTTTTGAACAAGTATCCCGAGGACAATTACCGCCCCTATTTTGAACAGGCCATCCGGGACTTTGAGGCCCTGCATCCGGGCGTCACCATTCAGATGGAGTCGGTGAGCGATGAGCAGATCAAGGATAAGCTCCGGGTCATTGCCGGGGGGGAACTGCCCGACATTTTCTTTACCTGGCCGGGCGAATTTCAGCGCAAGTTCGACCGCGCGGGCCTGACCCTGGATGTGACCAGCTACCTTGACGCCGATCCCGCTTGGCAGAGCGGTTTTTTGCCCGCGGTGCTGGAAACGGGGGTATACGAGGGACGCAACCACAGCATTCCCTTCCGCTACAGCGCTATGTTCATTTTGTACAACAAGGCAATCTTTGAAAAATACAGCCTTTCAGAGCCAAAGACCTACGAGGAGTTTTTAAACATCTGTGAAACCCTGAAGCAGAACGGCGAAACCCCGCTTTTGTTTGGGAACGCGCAAACCTGGTACGGCGCCTGGTACAGCGGCACTTTTAACCAGCTGTGCGTACCGTACGACACAAAAATGAACGATTACAACCCCGCCGTGGGGGAATTTACCGACCCGGGCTACATCCAGGCGCTGCAAAGCATTGTGGACCTGCAGACCAAAGGGTATTTCAGCCCCAATGTGCTCAGCGTGGATTATTACCAGGCGCGCGAGCAGTTCTGTGCGGGGCAGGGCGCCATGATTGTGGACGCCACCAGCCAATTCTCCATTTACGAGGAGAATTGTGCGGAGGATTGGGGCTTTTTTAAAGTTCCGCCCATCGCCGGCGCGGGAGGCAGCGCCGACTACATCACCGGCGGCGCTGAGGCATATGCCATCTCTGCCAAGACCCAAGCCCCCGACATGGCAGTGGAGTTTGTAAAATTCCTGACCACCAAGGAGCAGGCCTACAAAATGACCCAGGAAACCGGCCTGCCGAACCCCATCATCGGCGGCATCGATGAGAACAACAGCTCCGCCCGCCTGGTGGAGGCCATCGATATGGTCAACCAGTACAAAGGGATCGCGGCCTGGCTGGATACCGACGTGGAGGCCAAGGTGGCCGACGCGTTTATGACCGCCGTATCGGATTGCCTGGGCGGCAAGGACCCTGCCGAGGCCATGAAGAGCGTGCAGGCAGCTGCCAAAGAGGTGCGCGACAGCCAGGGCTGACCCAAGCCCTCCCCAAGGGGCGGGGTGCCGGGCGCCCCCCGCCCTTTCCTTTTGAAACTGAACGAGGTGAAGGATGAAACGACAAAGACGGCGGGACATCGTGCTGTTCATGCTGCCCACAGTCCTGATCATCACGGTGTTCCTGTACTTCCCGGTGATTTTGAACTTTGTGAACAGCCTGTTCCAGTGGTCGGCCTTTTCCACGCAGCGCAGGTTCGTGGGAGCGGCCAATTACATAAAGATGTTCGGCGACGAGGTATTCCGCACCGCAATTTTTAACAATCTGGTGTTTATGGCGGTGTCGGTGGTGTTTCAGATCGGGCTGTCGCTGGTGATGGCCGCCGCGCTGGAAGAAAAATTCATGCGCAGGTTCCAGCCTTTTTTCCGCACGGTCTACTTTCTGCCCAGCCTGCTTATGGTCACGGTCACGGGGATCATGTTCCAGATCATTTATAACCCCCTGATCGGTTTGGTAAACCCGCTGCTGGAACTTTTGGGCCTCGATGCGTCCGGCGTGGACCTGCTGGGCAGCGCGTCCAGCGCCATCTGGGCCGTGGTGGCGGTATCACAGTGGCAGTACATCGGCTACACGCTGATCCTGTTTTTGGTGGCCATGCAGAACATCCCCGCCCAATTATATGAAGCCGCCGAGCTGGACGGCGTGGGCCCGGTGCGCAAATTTTTCAGCATTACATTGCCCCAGATTCGGGAGATGCTCATGGTGAACATGATCGTTACCATGACCGGCTCCATCAAGGTGTTTGACGAGGTGTGGGTGATGACCGGCGGCGGCCCGGGGCGTGCCACCGAAACCCTGGGTTCCATGCTGTACCGGGCGGGCTTTCGCAATGATGAGATGGGCTATGCCTCCGCTGTGGCATTTTTTGTGTTTTTGGTCACCAGCCTGATCGCCATTTTTCAGATCAAGCACTATGACCTGAAAACAGACTAGGGGGCGCACCATGAAAAAAAGACGGAAAAGACCGACTCCCGGCCAGGTACTGGCGCTGGTGCTGTTCGCAGTGTTCGCACTGCTGATTCTGGCGCCGCTGGCCTGGCTGGTGCTCACCGGCTTCAAGACCAACAAGGAGTTGTTTTTGGACCCCTGGAAGCTGCCGGTGGAGTGGAGATTTGAAAATTATCTGGCGGCCTGGAAGGCGGGCATCGGCAAATATATGTTCAACAGCATCCTGGTCACGGCCGGGGCAACGCTGCTATCTACCCTGGTGAGCAGCATGTCCGCATTCGCGCTGGCGCGCTACAAATTCAAAAGCCGCACCTTCTGGCTCATGTTCATCGTGAGCGGGCTGATGCTCGCGCCCCAGGCCAGCCTGATCGCCCAGTATCAGATGTGCAATGCACTGGGTATCTACAATACCCGCTTTGCAGTGATCCTGATCAACAGCGCATTCCGCATCCCCTTTGCCACCTTTTTAATCCGTGGATATTTCATCACCATCAGCAAGGAGATTGAGGAATCGGCAGTGCTGGACGGCTGCGGCGCGTGGGGCATTTTCGGGCGCATCATCCTGCCGCTGTCAAAACCTATTTTGGGCTCGGCGGTCATTATCTGCGTGCGGGCGGTGTGGAACGACCTGATGTTTTCGCTGGTGCTGCTGGAGAGTGACGACCTGAAAACCATCCCCGTAGGGCTTATGAACATGAAATCTTTCACCACAACCAACTGGACGGTGCTCATTGCGGGTATGGTGATCGTGTCGGTGCCGCTGGTAATCCTGTTTCTCTGCCTGCAAAAGCAGTTTATCCGTGGGCTGACCGCAGGCAGCACCAAGGGGTGAGGCCTTATGAAATTTGCGCTGGGGAATTTTTGGTATCCGCTCTATCCATTTGAACGCTTTTTGAGTGATATGCAGCGGCTGGACGTGAAGTACGTTGAGGTGTGGGCCGGGGCGCCCCACCTGTATTTGTGCGACGAAACCCCCGCAACCCTGCGGGCAAAGGCCGCGGCCATGCGGGCGGCGGGGCTCACAGCCGTGTGCCTGACACCCGAGCAGTGTGCCTATCCCGTCAACATTGCGGCTGAAGAACCGGCCGCCCGCAGGCGCAGCATGGAGTATCTGCGCCTGGCCATCGACGCAGCCGCGGAAATGAATATTCCAAAGGTACTCGTAACCCCGGGGCAGGGCTACCGGGACCGGCCGCCGGCCGAAGCGTTCAGCCGAAGCGCCGAGGCGCTGCACGAACTGAGCGGGTACGGGCGGCAGAGGGGCGTAGGGCTGCTTTTAGAGCACCTTACCGCCGCCACCACAAATCTGGCGATTACCTGCGCCCAGCTTAAAACACTGGCAGAAGCCGCGGAGGGCGGCGCCTGGCTGCAGCCCATGGCGGACCTGGATATGCTGGCCCGGGTGGGCGAAGGGCTCGGGGACTTTATGGCGGCGTTCGGGCATTGCCCGGCCCATGTGCACCTGGTGGACGGCATGCCCGGCGGGCACCTGGTGCCCGGGGAGGGCGTGATTGATTTAGCAGGCCAGCTCAGGCTGCTGGAGGCATGGGGGTATCAAGGCTGTGTGTCGCTGGAGATCATGCACGAGCGGTATTTTCTGCAGCCGGGCCGCACAGCGGCGCGGGCCCTTTGCTGGCTGCGCGAAAACGGCTTTGCGCCGGCGCCCGGGTGAGCGCGCGGGCCAGGGGCGTGGGGCTGGTGCTGCTTTCGGCGGTGGGCTATGGGATGACGCCCATCCTCTTGAAATTCGCCTATGCCGAGGGTGCCCAAATGGAGCAGATTTTGTATTACCGGTTCTTGCTGGCGGTCCTTTTGCTGGGTGGGCAGCTTGCCCTGCGGGGCCGGCTTCGCGCGCTTCCCCGAGGCCGGTGGGGCACACTGGCACTGGCCGCCGGGGTAGGGGGCACGCTGTTTGCGGGCATTACCCTGAACCTTTTCACGGCCATGAAATACCTATCGGCCAGCGTGAGTGAACTGCTTTATTTCATTTACCCAATCTGGGTGGGGCTGTTAAGCGCGGCGCTGTATAAAATGCGGCTGCGCCTGGCTCAGTGGCTGTGCCTGGCGGCTATGCTGGCGGGGCTTTTCCTTACGCTGGATCTGCGGGGGGCGGCATTTGGGGTCAAAGGGCTGGCCTTTGCCCTGCTCAGCAGCGTGTGCAGCGCAGCTTATGTGCTGTTTGCAAAGCGGCGCGTGTTTGAGGCGCTGGACGGATATGTGTTTTCGCTGGCCGTCATGCTGGGGGCGCTGGTGTGTTTTGCAGCCTGCTACTTTGGGCCGGGCGGGCCATTGCAGTAATCTTGATTATGACCCTGGCCTCGACCCTGGTGGCGATGTGCAGCTATTTTTTGGGCATCCGCACGCTCTCGCCCACGGAAATTGCGGCCTTGGCCAGCGTAGAACCGGTGGTTACGCTGGTGGGTGAAAGACTGGTGCTGGGCACGGCTTTGGGGGCACGGGTATGGCTGGGGGCCGCGGTCGTGATTGGAGCGGTTACAGCTTTTACCCTGGTGGGCAGCGCAGACAAAACTTGTGTAAAAAGGAGCAGAAAAGAATGACCATTCAGGAAATCGTGGCAGACATTTTAAAAAAGAAAGAGGCCGTGGGCGGGGTGGACAGCGTCTATCTGGTGGCCTGCGGGGGATCCTTTGCAGGGTTCTACCCGGCAAAATATTTGCTGGATCACGCCAGCAGGACGCTCCGGTGCGCCATGTTCACGGCCAACGAGTTTGTGCACGCCCTGCCGGATGCCTGCGGGCCCAACAGCATCGTGCTGGGCTGTTCCATGCGCGGTACGCCCGAAACGGGCGAGGCGGTGCGGGCGGCCCGGGAACGCGGCGCGGCCACCGTGGCGTTTTATGTGCAGGAGAGCAAAATGACAGGGTACAGCGAGTATAAAGTGCAGTACGAAACCATTGCCGAGGATGTTTCCCGCGCGGAGCAGACCAATGCAGCGCTGGAGCTGCAGTTTTGCTTTGAATTGCTGCACCAGAAAGAAGGCTGCCCTTTGTATGAGCCTGCAATGGCCGGCTTTGCGATTTTGGACGATATTTACCGGTCTGCGGCCGAATATTGCCGGCCACGGGCAAAGGCATTTGCGGCCGGATGCAAAGACGAGCCGGTGATCTATGTGATGGGCGGCGGCCCCAGCATGGGGGCGGCGTACATCTTTTCCATCTGCAACCTGATGGAAATGCAGTGGGTTCACTCGCCCACGGTGAACAGCGGGGAATACCTGCACGGGCCTTTCGAAACGCTGGATAAAAACCTGCCCATGTTCGTGTTGGTGAGCGAGGGCCGCACCCGCCCGGTGGACGAACGCGCCCTGCGCTTTTTGAAAAATTATGGTGAAAAGCTTTATGTGCTGGACGCCAAGGAGCTGGGCATTAACCGGCTGGACAGTTCAGTGGCGGAATACTTTAATCATCTGGTGTTCTCGTCGGTGCTGAACAACGTATATCTGCGGGAGCTCTCGTATGCCAAAAAGCATCCGTACCAGAACCGGCGCTATATGTGGCAGGTGGAATACTGAAAAAAGCGGGCCGGAAATTTTCCGGCCCGCTTTGCAGTGCGAAGTAAAATGTGGTACAATGAGCGGCAGCAAAAAGAGGAAGGGAAGAAATGCCATGACCGAACAAGAGATGCGCGCCGCCATTGCCCAGCACGTAAAACCGCTGGTCTGTTTTGAGGGGCTGGAGCTGGTGCGGTGTGAAACAGGGCAGATCACCGCCACGGCGCCCGTGACCGAAAACAGCCTGAATTTATACGGAAATGCCCATGGCGGCTGGCTTTATGCCCTGTGCGACACCTGCTCGGGCATGGTCACCTGCACCTATGGGGTGCCGAACGTGACCCTGCAGGCCGGGATCAACTATATAAAAGGGGCAAGGCCCGGCGACACGGTGCGGGTAGAGGCCAAAACCCAGCACAAGGGCGGCCAGACCGCGGTAAACCGGGTGGAGCTGTTCAATCAGGCCGGCGAGCTGCTGGCCACCGCAAACTTTACCATGTATCTGATGACGCGGCGGGGATAAGGGGCGCAGGGAAAAACGCACAGTAAAAAACCAGGGCGCAGGCAAGCTTTGCCGCGCCCTGGTTTTTTATTGCTTATCAGCCCTGCTTACAAGCCCCACAGCCAGCCTGCCAGCAACATCATGAGCGGCATGGTGAAGACCGATAAAATGGTGGAAAGGCAAACCATGGCCACCGCCTTGGCGCTGTCTTTTCCGAACAGGTGCGCCAGGGTGGCAGTGTTCACCCCAATGGGGGTGATGGCCGCAATGAACACCGCGGTGCGCGCCTCGGCAAAGGCGGGGGGGACAAGGCAAAACAGAGCCGCCGTGGCGGCCGAGATCAGCACCAGCCGCACAAAACTGGCCCACCAGTTGAACCGGTCCGAAAAGACCGACCGCAGGTCGGCCCCGGCAAGGTAGCAGCCCATGACCACCATGGCCAGCGGGGTGTTCACCGCCGCCATCATGGAGACCGGCCGGGTCAGAACGCCGGGCAGGCGGGCGCCCCAGCCGGGAAGGAAGGCCAGCAGGGCAAGCCCCATGGCAATGGTGGCAGGGTTGGTAAGGATTTTGCGGGGGCTCACGTGCTGCTTATCGCCGGTGATGGTGTAAACGCCCCAGGTCCATTGCAGCACGCCCACCAGCACCGAATAAAAGGCGATGTAAAACACCGCTTTTTCGCCCAGAACGGCAGTGATCAGCGGAATGCCGATAAAGCCCACATTGGAAAAGGCCACGCCGAAATTTTCCACCGGATGGCGGCGGAAAATAATCTGCGACAACACCATGGACAGCAGTGCCGCGGCGCAGATCAGCACCGCCGAAACCCCGAACTGAAGCAGGCGTTCCGGGGTGCGCTCCACAAAAAAGGAATTGATGATCGCCGCCGGCACAACGATGCGCACCAGCAGGTTCGTGATCTCGCCGCTGCCCTTCTGAGTGACCCAGCCCAGCTTTCCCATCAGATAGCCCAGCAGCAAAAACAGGCACATGACCACCGTTTGCTCCATCAGGATCGCCGCAAGAGCCACAAAACACCACCCCTTTTTTACCGCAAGATTGCCCCGAGATCAGAATGATGCACAGCGGGTGGGCTGCATTGCCGCCGCGGCCCCGCAAGGAGGAAGCGGTTACGGCTTGCGGCGCAGGTGCAGCGCAAAACCGCCCACCTCCTGTTCAAAATATACCGCGATCAGCCCCTTTTCGTCGCGGGCGACGCCCTCGGCGCGGAACCTGCAGCCCCGGCGTTCGAACCAGGCCATGGCCCGCTCCACGCTGTTGGTGCTGATGGCGATGTGGCCCTTTTCGCCCAGGAAGGGCTTTTTGACCACCTCCATGGCAGTGCCGGCAAAAAAAGCGCCGGGCAGTTCGATCACCGGGAAGCCGAACAGGCCGGCAAACGCCTCACAGTTGGCGCGGGCTTCCTGCTCGTCGCGGCTGTTGAGCCCGATGTGCAGCAGCTGAAAGCCGTGCATTTCGGCCACGGCTTCCCGGCACAGGCGCGTGATGCCGGCCCAGTCGCCGGCGTCCACCAGCGCGGGAGGGCAGATCCAGCTGCCGCCGCAGGCGGCTACATTGGGCTGGCCCAGATACTCGTTCAGGTTTTCCTTTCCCACGCCGCCGGTGGGAATAAAACGGATGGTTTTATAAGGAGAAGCGAGGCTTTTGAGCATTTTCACGCCGCCGTTCTGTTCAGCGGGGAAGAATTTCAGCGTGGTCAGGCCAAGCTCCATGGCGGCCTCCACCTCGGTGGGGGTGGCGACCCCCGGCAGCACCGGCACTTCGTGCTCCAGGCACCAGCGCACTACCGCCGGATTCAAACCGGGGCTCACGATGTATTTTGCGCCTGCATCCACGGCCTGCCGGGCCATCTCTACGCAGGTCACGGTACCCGCGCCCACCAAAAGCTCCGGTACCTGCTGCGCCATGGCCGCGATGGCAGCAGGGGCCGCTTCGGTGCGGAAGGTCACCTCGGCGGTGGGAATGCCCCCCTCCACCAAGGCACGGGCCAGGGGCACCGCGCCCGCAGCGTCGTTTATCACAACGACGGGGATGATCCCTATCGCTTCAAGGCTCTTAAAACAATCAGACATGTTCTTTCCTCCAATCTTTTTTGCCGTTCATAAAGGCGTCCAGTTCTTCGCGGGTGGGCAGGCCGTCATTGTCGCCCAGGCTCATGACCTGAATGGCGCCGATGGCGTTTCCACGGCGCACCGCATCCTCCAGCGAAAGCCCCTCGCGCAGGGCGGAAAGGACGCCTGCGGCAAAGCCGTCGCCGGCGCCCACCGTATCCACAATCGTTTCCACCGGGAAACCGGCCACGTAACCGCTGGAGGAGGAGCTTGCGTAATAAGCGCCCTTGCCCCCCAATTTTACGATCACGGTCTTTGCGCCGCGCTTTAAGTAAGCTTCAGCGATGTATTCAGGCCGGTGCTCTTCCAAAAGGATCCCGGCCTCGGCCACGCCGGGCAGAAAGATATCGCACTCGCCGCTCATTCGGTTCATGTAATCGATCATTTTTTGCCGGTCACCCCACAATTGAGGGCGCAGGTTGGGGTCGAAGGAAAAAAGCATTTTATTTTCGTGGGCTTTTTCCAGCAAGGCATCGGTGGCCTCGCGCGTGCTGTCGGTCAAGGCGGGAAGGATGCCGGTCATGTGCAGGGTATCGTAGCGGGCAAAATCCAGCGCGTGCACGTCGCCCGCGCTCAAGGTTGAGGCGGCGCTGCCCTTGCGGTAATAAAAAATTTCGGGGTCGCCCTGCTCCACAGAGCTTTTCAGCATAAAACCGGTGGTGCGCTCGTCCGTGTGGGTGATAAGCTCGGTAGAAATGTTGTTTTGGTTCATGATTTTTACAATGCGCTTGCCAAAGGGGTCGTTGCCAAGCTTTGTAAGATACCCCACGGTATGGCCCAGCCGGCTCATGCCGATTGCCACGTTGAATTCGGCGCCGGCCAAGGCCATGGAATAGCCGGTCACGTCCTCGAGGGGGCCTTTGTTTTGCGCAATGAACAGCCCCATCGGTTCGCCGGCCAACAGGATTCCTTTGGACATATTCAAGATTCCTCCATTCAAAACAGATGCAGACAAACTGGGTATAAATTCAAGAAAAAAGGGCGGAAACCGATACACAAAAACTGGCTGTAAAAGCCCGGCACAGGTTCTGTGCCGGGGATTTTATACTCAAAACGAAAAAACGATCTACCTTTTTTGTGACAGACGGGTGGAGTCACGCACGATCAGCTCGCACGGGAGCAGCACCTGCTGAGCAGGCAGCTCGGGCGTTTCGATGCGGCGCAAAAGCAGCCGCGCGGCGGTGGCGCCCAGCTCGCGCGCATGGACCATCAGGGTGGTCACGTTGGGTTCCACCAGCTGCGGCCAGTTCATTTGGGGCGACCAGTCCCAGTCTTCGGGGCCGCACAGGCCCATCTGATCGGGCATGCGCAGGCCGCGCCGCTTGAGCAGGTTGAGCATGTGCATGGTGGTGACGCTGTTCACGCCCACAATGGCCGGAATGTCGCCGGGGCGCAGGCTGGAAAGAAAGCGGTCCAAAGCGTTTTCAAAGCTGACGGGATTGTGGGTGCTCACCAGGTACACATCGCTGCCGGCGTCGGCCCCGTAAAGCCGCTGCATGGCGTTCAGATATCCCTGGCGGCGCTGGTGACGCACCGAGTTATGCTCCCAGCGCTGGGTGAAAAAAGCGGGGCGGGTATAGCCCTGTTCTTTTAAATGAGCCACGGCGTTTTCCATTGAGCGCTCGTATTCGCCGGTCACAATATCGAACTGATAGTTGTTCACATAGCGGTCGCAAAGTACGATGGGCATGCCCTGGCAGGCCAGCGTGATGAGCTGCGGGTTTTCCTGGCTGGATGGGTTTACCAGCAGCCCATCCACGTCCTTGGCCAGCAGGGAGGAGAGATAATGGGCTTCTTTTTCGGCGCTGTCGTCGCAGTTTACAAAAATAGGGGTGTAGCCCTTTCGGTCCAGATAATCGCTCACGCCCAGCACCACAGCCGAGGAGAAGGGGGAAGAGATGTCTGAAATCAGCACCCCGATCATGCGGGTCCGCTGGCTTTTCAGACTGCGGGCCGCGTCGCTGGGGCGGTAGTTGCTCATCTCGATTACGGCGCGGATACGCTCCCAGGTTTTTTCGCTCATCAGGTCGCTGCGGCCGTTGATAAAACGGGAAACCGTGGTTTTGGAAACGCCGGCAGCGGCGGCAATGTCGGAGATGGTTACCTTGCGACTCGCTTTCACAGGCGGGCCCCCTTTCATAAGACTATGCCCCTGCGGGCAAAAAAACGCCCGGGACCACAAGTGTGGCGCAGGATTTCCACTCACACTATAACATTCCGACTTGTCAAAGTCAAACTTAACCGGTAAACATAACTGTGAAAAGCCGATTTTTCGTGGTTTGGCGCAAAAAATGTGTTCAAAAATTGTTCATTGTTCTGAAAATTGGGAAAAGGGATAGACAAGAAAAAATGTTGTGCTATGATAAAAGCGTCAAAAGTTTTGTTTAAAACTTGCAAAATATATTATAAAATACCAAATAATTTCCGCGAATCCTGTGGCTCAGCTTTTCCCAAAGGACCTCGGCCAATCCCAAGCACATCTGGCAATCGTTCCGCGAAAAATGCTGACACAGTTTTTTTATTCAAGTTTTTGAAACCGGTACACAAACACAAAACAACAGGGTTTGCTCTTTTTAGACAAACCCGGCGAGAGGGGGCGGTAAGCGATCAGATTGGAACTAGACATTGCTTTGCCGGTGGGATGAACGCTTTTAAGCAAGCAGACCAAAAAGAGGTTCTGGGTCGGAACTCATGTTTGGCTTTGGAACCAAAAGGAGGAAATTATGCAAACGATCATTGGTATTTTATTGCTCGTTACGTATCTGGCATTTATCGTTTATGCCGCCAAAGGCGGAAACCTGATGCTCGGCCTGTTCGTGATGGCCGTTTTGTGGAGCGGCCTTGGCGCCGTGGGCGGGGCGATCACCTGGGAAACGGTGAACACCACCATCTTTAACGACGGCCCGCAGGGCTTTGGCGCCACAGCCGTGAACATCATCTTTGGCTCCTGGTTCGGCCGCATCCTGGTGGAAACCGGCATTGCGCGCACCATCATCCGCAAGGCGGTGGAGCTGGGCGGCGACAAGCCCGCCGTGACCACCATTCTTCTGGCGCTGGTGACCAGCCTGATTTTTACCACCGCTTACGGCGTGGGCGCCGTGGTTGCCATCGGCGTAATCGTGTTCCCGATTCTGCTGAGCCTGGGCATCCCCAAGCCCTTGGCAGCCGCCACCTTTACCATGTCTGTGGGCTGCGGCCTTTACTTCAACAGCTCGCTGCTCACCCAGGCCGCCGGCACCATGGTGGTGAACGACCAGCAGTACGGCTTTGAGGGCTGGTACAGCTTTGCGCTGGTGGCGTTTATAATTCACTTTATCAGCATTGTGCTCATGGTCCTGTTCGCCACCCGCAAGGGCGCGAAGAAAAAAGCCTGGGCTGCGGCCTCCGGCTCGCTGGAAGGCAAAAACGTGAACCTGCTGGCCTGCCTGACCCCGATCCTGCCGGTCACCCTGTCGGTGGCGTTCAAGGTTTCCGCCATTCCCGCCATCATCATCGCGGTGCTCTGGGCGCTGGCCTGGACCGGCTACTTCAAGAGCTGGGGCAATTTGGGCGAAGTGCTGCAAAAGACCTTCCACGACGGCGTGGCCGACGTGGGCCTGGTGCTGGGCTTTTTGATGTTCCTGCAGATGTTCATCAAGGCTGCCGGCGCCTGCAAGGACCTGCTCGCGCCCATTGTGTCGCCCATCATTCCCAGCAACGCCTTTTTGATCTTCTTGGTGTTCGGCCTGCTGAGCTTTATGTCGCTGTTCCGCGGCCCGCTCACCATCTGGGGCGCCGGCGCGGCCACCTTTGCCATTGTGGCGGCCACCGGAATTTACCCCCTGACCGTGCTGTACCCCCTGTTCTACATCCAGTGCTGCACCGTGAACACCAACGTGTGCCCCACCCAGTCCTGGAACCTGTGGGCCATTGGTTACACCAAGATCAGCACGAAAGAGTACATGAAGCAGACCCTGGTCTATGCCCTGCCCTGCGCGTTCATTCTGGAAATGGTAGCATATTTCATGTTTGCCGCCTGAACCGGCTGAAACGCGCGTTTCCCAAAACAGATTGAGGACCGGCCTTTTTGTTTTGCAGTGCACAACATCCCACAGTTTGCATAAAAAATAGCCGCAGGCTATTTTGCGGCCATGCGGGGCGGGCATTTTGCCGCCCGCCCCGCACGGCTGTGCAGAAAAAACGATCTGAAAAGCGCGCCTTAGCCGCAAACGGCGGCGCGCAGAGAATCCACGCGGTTAGGAGAAACACATATGGAAAAGAGAAGCATCCGTGTCGGCATTGACGTCGGCGGTACACATACAAAGGCGGTGGCGCTGGACAACGCCACCCACGAGATCGTGGGCGAAAGCATTGTGATGACCAGCCACGACGACCCCATGGGCGTTGCGGCGGGCGTGATCGAGTGCTTTGAAAAATGCCTGACCCAAAACGGGATCGACCCGGACGACGTGGTTTTTATTGCCCACAGCACCACCCAGGCCACCAACGCCCTGCTGGAGGGCGACGTTGCCAAGGTGGGGATCATCGGCATGGGGGCAGGCGGGCTGGAAGCCATGCTGGCCAAACGCCAGACGAATATCCCCGCCATCGACCTGGGGACCGGCCGCTTTATTGAGACCTGCCACACCTACATGAAGGTAAAGGATGTAAACAAGGAGAGCCTGGGCAAAGCCATCGACGAGCTCAAGGCCCAGGGCGCCACGGTGATTGCGGGCAGCAAGGCGTTTGGCGTGGACGACCTGAAGGAAGAGCTTTTGGTGCGCGAGGCAGCCCAGGAAAAGGGCATGCTGGCCTCGGTGGCGTCGGACATCAGCAAGCTGTATGGCCTGACCCGGCGCACCCGCACCGCAGCCATTAACGGAAGCATCCTGCCCAAGATGATGAACACCGCCGAGAGCACCGAAAGCAGCGTGCGCAAGGCGGGCATTAAGGTTCCCCTGATGATCATGCGGGGCGACGGCGGCGTGATGGACATCACCGAGATGAAAAAGCGCCCGGTGCTCACCATGCTCTCCGGCCCGGCGGCGTCGGTCATGGGCGCGCTGATGTATCTGCGGGCCTCGAACGGCATCTACTTTGAGGTGGGCGGCACCAGCACCAACATCGGCGTGATCAAAAACGGCCGCCCGGCGGTGGAATATTCCATCGTGGGCGGGCACCGCACCTACATCAACTCGCTGGACGTGCGGGTGCTGGGCGTGGCCGGCGGCTCGATGGTGCGGGCGGCGAACGGCCATTTGGTGGATGTTGGCCCGCGCTCGGCCCACATCGGCGGGCTGAAATATGCGGTGTACACCCCCACCGGGGAGATCGAAGAACCGGAGCTGGAGTTTTTCTCGCCCAAGCCCGGCGACCCCGAGGATTACGTGCGCATCAAGCTGAAAAGCGGCAAGCGGGTCACCATTACCAACTCCTGCGCGGCCAACGTGCTGGGCCTGGTAAAAGAGACCGATTATTCCTACGGCAATGTGGAAAGCGCCCGCCTGTGCATGAAGCCCCTGGCGGACTACATGGGCGTTTCGGTGGAGGAGTGCGCCCGGCAGATCCTGGATAAGGCCTACGAAAAGATCAAGCCGGTGATCGAGGAATTTGCCGAGAAATACCGCATTGAAAAGGATCAGATCACCCTGGTGGGCGTGGGCGGCGGCGCAGCGGCCCTGCTGCCTTACACGGCAAAGGAGATGCAGCTGAACTACAGCATCCCCAAATATGCCGAGGTAATCAGCTCGATTGGCGTGGCGCTGGCCATGGTGCGGGACGTGGTGGAGCGCGTGATCCCCAACCCCACCACCGAGGACATCCGCCAGCTCAAAAAAGAGGCGGCGACCCTGGCCGTGAAAAACGGCGCGGTGCCGGATACCATTGAGGTACAGATCGAGATCGACCCCCAGACCTCCAAGATCACGGCCATTGCACTGGGCAGCACCGAGGTGCAGACCACCGACCTGCAGCTGAAATGCGGCGAGGAGGAGGCGCGCGGCCTGGCCGCGGACTCGATGCACGCAAAACCTGAAGAGGTCGAGACCCTGATCAAAAACGACATCTTTTATGTGTTCGGCCGCACGGTGGGCGAAAAGCAGCAGGTACGCCTGGTGGATCACCGGGGCTTCATCAAGGTGCAGAACAGCGACGCCGTTGCCCGGCTGTGCAAGGCCGGCGAGTGGGAAGAGGCCGTGGCCGAACTGTGGAATGCCCAGCTTGGCTATAAGACCGACATGGTCATGACGCCGGACTTCTTTTTGTGCATCGGCGGCAAGGTGCTGGACTTTTCCAACACCTTAAGCCTGGAACAGCTCCAGACCATTATGCGCAGCGAATTTTTGGAGGCGGACGAGAATGAGCCGATCATCCTGATCGCGGCCAAGACGGAAGTCTTTTAACAAATGATCCGTGCGTATGTGGAAAACCTGATGGGCCTGCCCCCCGGGGCGATCACGGAGATCGCTTTTTTGGGCGAGGCCCAGGCCGGGCGTATCCCCGCTGCCCAGCGGGCCGAGCTGGCGGCCGAAAGCCGGCGGTTCGGCTGCCGGCTGGCGCAGCAGGTGCGCGCAGAACACGGCGAAGCGCCGGTGGGGGAGCTGCCGGAACGGTATGGCCTCCGGGTGGAGTGGGCCCACGGCCAGGTGGATGCGGACTATGCGCTGTTCGCCTGCTTTGAGCCGCCGGACAGGGTGCTGGTAAATCTGGACAATGTGCAGGCCACTCACCAGCTCATGGAAAAAGAGGACCTGCGGCAGTGGCTGGGAGCGGTGGACGTGGGCGAGGTGCTGCTTGCCCATGAGCTGTACCACAGCCTGGAAGCCGGCCAGCCGGACCCCTTTCCGCAGAGGAAGGTTCCCATGAAGGGCCTGCTGTTTGGAACTGCCAGCCGCCGGGTGGCCTGCCTGGAAGAGATCGCGGCCATGGCCTTTGCCGAAACGCTGTGCGGGTTGCCCTATTCAGCCTATCTGCTGAACGTGGTCATGCTGGAGGCCGGGCATCCGCAGAGGGCGGCGGAGCTGTATGAGCGCTATATGGATTGCGGGGGATTGTTATGATGCTGCTCTATGTGAGCGCGGCTGTGTGCGTTTTGGCGCTTGCCGCCGTGGGTGTGCTGCTGCGGGTGCGCCGTTACCCGCTGAACGGCCAGGAAAAGGCTGTGGTGCACGAGGCGGGCGTGACCGCCATGCTGGGATATCTGTGCTTTTTGCTGGCCGGTTTTTTGCTGTGCGGCAAGCTGGCGGACCCTACCCTGGGCGGCGTGCGGCCAGGCAGCTACAGCCTGCTGGCGGCCCTGGCCGCGCTGTGCGCGGTGACCGGAGGCTTTGTTCTTTTGTGGTGCTATATGAAAAAGAGCGTGGCCTATGCCGACCGGCTGGTACAGGTTTCCTGGCTGGGGCGCACCCGCGAGATCCGCTGGAGCGAGGTGCAGCAGGTGAAGGTGCCCATGATGAGCCGAACGGCCGTGTTCTGCACCGGCAGCGAAAAGCTGGCGGTCAACGGCGACCCGAAGCAATACAAACGCTTTATTGAAACGGTGCGCTGGCTGGTACCCCAGCATGTGGGCAGCGATACGCTGGCCCAGCTGGCTGCCCGGCTGTGACGTATAAAAAAGTGATTGAAATGCCGCCTGGCGGCAGGAACAGGAGACTGAAAAATGAAATATGATGTGGAGACCATTAAAAAAGAAATGTATTCCGGCGTTCTGTGCGATGTGATGGACGGCATGGGCTACCGCAACCAGTCCATTGCCCGTACGGTGATGCCGCTGAAAGACCATACCGTGATCTTTGGCCCGGCGTTCACCAGCATTGGGACACAGGTGTACTCCATGCCGGCAGACCCCCTGACCGCCCAGTGCAAGGTGGTGGATCAGCTGGGGGAAGGGGAGGTATACGTGCTGGTCATCCGCGGCGAAAAGAACTGCGCCGTGTTTGGGGAGCTGTTCGCCACCGCCGTGCTGGGCCGCAAGGGTGCGGGCGTTCTGACCGACGGCTACGCCCGGGATGTAAAGCAGCTTCACCAGATGGATTTCCCCCTGTTCTACGGCGGCCGCGACCCCCGCACCTCCAAGGGGCGGTGCGAGATCAACGAGTGCCAGATCCCCGTGACGCTGGAAGGCGTGACCATCCACCCCGGCGATTATATTTTCGGCGATATCGACGGCGTGGCGGTCATTCCGGCCGCCATTGTGGATGAAGTGCTCGAAAAGGCCATGGAGACCATTAAAAAAGAGGATACGGTGCGCGACGGGCTGAAAAACGGCGCGTCCCTGCAGGAGGTCTACTCCAAGGTCGGCGCGATCTGATAAAGGCCCCGGCCCCGCCCCGGGCAGGCCGGCAGACCCGAAAAAACAAAAGAAGACAGCGTCTTCCCAAAAATTGGGAGGGCGCTGTTTTTCAGTATTTTGCAGCGTGGGGTTGACACGGAAGGAAAAGCCGCATATACTTATATCATAAACTTATAAAAGAATGTTACAAAATATAGACCAGGAAAGGAGCCGCACCATGGATACCTTAAACGGCCGGCCAAAATTGCTCAAACAGGCGAATCTTTCGTTGATCCGCAAGGTGATTACCGCAGAGGGCACGGCCACCCGGGCCGAGATCGCCCGCAAAACGAACATCAGCTCCACCACCGTTCGCTCGCTGCTGGCCGAAATGCTGGAGAACGGAGAGATCGAGAGCCTGGGGTTTGACGAGTCCAGCGGGGGGCGGAAAGCCCAGCGGTATGGGTTTAAGCCGGACCGCTACCATGGCGCGGCGATCTGCCTGTACGACAGCGAAGCATACGGCCTTTTGGTGGACGTGCGCGGGCAGATCCTGGAGACCACCCCCCTGCCAATGGAGGATGGCATGGCCGAAGCTGCCATCTTTACCTTTTTGGACGGCCTGATCCCCAAAAGGGAGATCCGGGCGATCGGCGTGGGGGCGCCGGGCATCGTGGAGGGCGGATGCGTGCTGCGCAAGGAGAAGCACGGGGACGAATTTCACAAAACAGATCTGGGCCATACGCTCGCCCAGCGGTACGGCCTGCCGGTGGTGTTGGAAAACGATTTGAATGCCACAGCCATTGGCCTGGGGCGCTGCTATGAGCACCTGTTTCCGGGGGAAGGCCCGGAAAACACGAACATGGCGTATCTGCATTTTGAAGAGGGATGTGTGAGCGCGGGCTTTATCGCGGGGGGGCGCATCGTGCGCGGGTGGAACAACTTTGCGGGGGAGCTGGGGCTTGTGCCGCAGGAGGATGAACGGCTGCTGGACGAACATATGGAGCAGCCTTTGAGCGACGCGCAGTACACCCGGCTTGCGGTGCATCTGTTGGGGTGGATCTGCGGGATCCTGAACCCGCGGTACGTAGCCCTGGGGGGGCCCAGTTTCCGCAAGGACTGCCTTGGCGCCATCAGCGAAGGGCTATCGGCGCTGCTGCCGAAAAACATGCTGGCAGAGCTGCTTTACTCGGCCGACCACCAACATGACTATCACAGCGGTATGGCCTATCTGACCGCCGCAAAAATGTTCGACGAAGTACACCTTATAAAGGAGTGACCGAGATGGAAGGCAAGTGCGGCGCGCAACGGGCGGGCGCAAAGCAGCGGGGCTGTTTTTTGGCGCAGGCGGTATTCGGAACGGCCTTTGCCTATCTGACCAGCGGGGTATGCCTGAGCGGCCTGGCCATTTGGATGGGGGCGGGCGACGTGCTGGTGAGCTACCTCAGCGTGATCCTGAACCTGTGCGGCGTGCTGACCCTGGCGTTTGCCGCCTTTCTGGAGCGGTTTCGCAGCCGCAAGCGGCTGGCCATTGGCCTGACCGTGCTCTCGCGCCTGGCCACCCTGGGCATCGCCGCGATCCCGGTGCTTGCCCCCCGGCAGCTGTGGATGACCGTGTTTGTTCCGGCGGTGCTGCTTGCATTTACCCTGCAGGCCCAGACCACTGTGGTGCTGAACCAATGGATGCTGACCTTTGTGGAAGAAAAAAGCAGCGGCCGGTATATTTCCTTGCGGCAGACCTTGATCCTTTCGGTCACGGTGCTGCTGTCGATGGCGGGGGGATACTGGCTGGACCGGATGGAAGGGCGGTACCTGGGGTTTGCGCTGCTGTTTGGGGCGGCGGGCGTGCTGGGCGCGGCTGAGGTGGCAGTGCTGGCGCGCACGCCGGACGGCGGGCCACCCGCGCAGCCCACGCCGAAATCCCAACTGCGCCGGCTTGTGGGGTGCCCCTGCGGGACCGCCGCTTTTTTGGATTTGTGGTTTACATTCTTGCATTTTATCTGCTGCTTAATGTGTCGGACAGCTTTACCATGGTATATATGATGAAATACCTGGAGCTGCCCTATCAAACAGTCACCGCGCTGTATATGATTATCTCGCTGCCGCAGGTGGTGTGGCTGGGGGCCTGGGGCAGGCTGAGCGACCAGCGGGGCCACCAATTTGTGCTCACCAGCTCCATCTGGCTTTTTGCAGGAGAAACGCTGTTTATGAGCTTTGCGGGGCCGGGTACCTGGCAGGTGTTCATTCCCGCGGCGTTTTTGGTGTCCTCGGCGGCGAACGCCGGCTTCGCGGTGGCGGTGTTCAACCGGCGGTATGAGCTGATGCCGCAGGAAAACCGGATCGTGTATGATAATTTTTATACCGCCGCCATCGGCCTGGGGGTAATCCTGGGGCCCCTGGTGGGGGGCGCGGTGAAGGGCGTGACGCAGGCCAGCCCGGTAATTGCGGGGGCCGTGCCCTTTGCCGAGATCCGGCTGCTCTATCTGCTCTCCACCGCGGGCATCCTGCTGCTGCAGGGCGCTGTGGGGTATGCCGGGCAAAAGGGCCGCTCTTCCTGCAGGAAAGCCTGCGGAGCAGAAGAGCCAGCGGCCTGCCCCGTGGGCTGCAGCCCGCTGCCGGCAAAAAAATAGAAGGAGAGCGCCTGCCCGGGGGCAGGCGCTCTCCTTCTATTTTTGAAAAAGTGCTGGCGGCACGGAAAGCCAAAAGCGGTTCGCCGGAGCGCACGCCTTAAAAATTGGCGCCGTTCCAGCCCCAGTCCGGGGTCTCGCTGTATTTTACGTAGATGCGCGCGGGGGCCAGATCCAATTCGCCGGCCAGGATATCGCAGATGCGGCCGGTGAGCTCGTCGTACCGGTCGGGGGAAGACCCGCCGTATACCGACACCTCCACCATGGCGGCGGGCTCGTCGGTGCCTTGGAACCACAGGCGGTATTCGGGCTCAAAGCCCACCATAAGCCACTGCTCGGTCTTGCCGGGCAGCGAGGTGACGGCCTGACCCAGCAGGGTCTTGATGGTCTCTTCGCTCTGTTCGCTCACGGGGGCGCTGGTCTTGACCTGGATAAAAGGCATAATAAGCACTCTCCTTTGTGTTTGCTGGCTGCGCAAAGCGCGCGCCGCGGGGTAAGTTTATAAACGAAGGGCAGAAGTTATTGCCCGGGATCCGCATGCCGGCGCAGGAGCTCCAAAAATTCGTCGCCATAGCTCTCGCACTTGCGCACGCCCACACCGGGCACCTGCAAAAGCTCCTGCCGGGTACGGATGGGCCGGGCGCACATGGCACGCAGGGTGGCGTCGGTGAACACCACGAAGGCCGGCACCCCGGCCCGGGCCGCCAGCGTTTTGCGCAGCGCTTTGAGCTGGGCGAGCAGCGCCTGGTCCAGATCCCGCTCGTCCGGCGGCGCGGCCCTGCGGGCAGGGCGCGCCGCAAGGCCCGCCACCGGCGCGCGGCAGGCGTCGGGCGCACAGACCGAGCAGGCCCCGCAGGAAGCGAAGGGCTGGGCCTGGCCAAAGTAGCGCAGAACCTCGCCCCGCAGGCAATACCGGCTGTGGCAGTAAAAGGTCATCTGTTTCAGGCGCTCGCGCTGGCGGTCCTTCAGAACTTCTGCATCCTCGGCCTCGCCCTCGGCAGGGGAGCTGTTGTCGATCAAAAAGTTGCCCATGCGCACATCCCCCGGGGAATAAAGCAGAATGCAGTCGGCCGGCTGGCCATCCCGCCCGGCGCGGCCTGCCTCCTGATAATAGCTTTCCAGATCCAGGGGCATGTTGTAGTGGATCACAAAATTTACATTGGATTTGTCGATGCCCATGCCAAAGGCGTTGGTGGCCACCATCACCTGCACCCGGTCGTACAAAAAGGCGTCCTGGCTTTGGCGGCGGGGCTCCGGCTCCAGACCCGCATGGTAGCGGGCGGCGGAAAAACCGTCGGCCAAAAGCCGCGCGCACACCTCGTCCACTTTTTTGCGGGTGGAACAATACACAATGCCGCTGGCGCCGGGCCTTGCCCGCAGATAGGCGGCCAGCGCGGCGTATTTATCCTTTTCCGGCAGGCGCTCCACCTCGAAAAACAGGTTTGGCCGGTCAAAGCCGGTGGTGAGCTCCAGCGGCGAGCGCAGGGCCAACAGGCGCAGGATATCCTGCCGCACCCGCTGGGTGGCGGTGGCGGTAAAAGCGCCCAGCGGCGGCCGGGTATGCAGCCCTTCCAAAAATTCGCCGATCTGCAGATAGCCGGGCCGGAAGTCCTGCCCCCATTGAGATACGCAATGCGCTTCGTCCACGCAGACCAGCGAGATGAGCACGCTGTGGGAAAAACGTACAAAGCCCGGCGTGAGCAGCCGCTCGGGGGCCACGTACACGATTTTGTACATGCCGGCACAGGCGTTCTCCAGCGCCTTGCGGCACTGGCTGTCGGTGAGGCTGGAATTGATATAGGCCGCCCGCACCCCCATCTGGACCAAAGCCTGCACCTGGTCCTTCATCAGGCTGATGAGCGGGCTCACCACCACGGTTATGCCGGGCAGCAAAAGGGCGGGCAGCTGGTAGCAGATCGACTTGCCCGCCCCGGTGGGCATCACGGCAAGAACGTCCCGCCCGGCCAGCAAGGCATCGACCACTTCTTCCTGCCCGGGGCGGAAGCTGCCGTAACCGAAGACGGACCGCAGGGCAGAGCATTTCTGGTTTTCTTCCATGCTCATCCCCGCGCCGCGGCTCGGGCCAGATACAAAACGCCCCGGGCGGCCAGAGGCGCAGCGCCGGGTGCAGGCTCATAGCAGTGTACCTTTGGAAAAGAGCCCTCGGCGGCCAGCAGGTCGGCCATGGCACGGCGCAGCGGATCCTTGCCCGCCACGATCACTTCGGCCCCGGGCTCCAGATGCAGCGCGCCCGAGCCATGGATCGCGGCAAGATCGCTTTGGAGTACCACGCCCAAAAGATAACTGGCCACCGCTTGGGGGGGCTGTTTGCCGAACTGGCTCAAAATGCGCCCGGAAAAACAGGCGCGCCCCAGGCCGGTCTGCTTTGCGGTGCGCCAGCCTGCCAGGGCCAGCTCGCGGTCATAGCCCTCCGGGCTGGCAAATTGGCGCTGCACGGCGTCGGCCAGGATGGTGCCGGTGGTAATGGCGGCCAGCAGCTCGCCGCTGATGGTGGTAAGGCAGCCGGTCAGCCGGCCGGCTGCGTCGGCAAAAACGAATTTCATATGGCTGCCGGGCAGCACCAGCAGATAGGGCCTGCCCGCCGGATACTCGTGCAGCAGGGCCAGGGCTTCCACCTCCTCGCCCCGCATGATGTCCATGGGCTCAAAGTGCCCGGCATCCACCGGTTCGGCTGCGTTTTTTACGCCGGGAAAAAAGGTGATGGGCACGGGGCAGACGCCGGGCACAAGGCGGGTCACGGCATGGGCGGCCAGGTCTGCCGCGCCGGCGGGGGCGGTGCGGTGAGGGATCTCGCACAGGCCCAGGTTTGAGGTGATCATACCGCTGGCCAGTACCTGGCCCACCTGGTTCCATTGGGCCCCGGCGGCGGCGAGGGCCTCTTCCAGGCAGCGTTTGACCGCGGCTTTCAGCCGCGCGGTGCTGCCGGTGACGGCGGTATCGCGCACGCCGGTCTCCGCCTTGGCGGCGGCCAACACGGCCCCTGCCCGGTCGAGCAGGAACACCCGGGTGTTGGTGGTGCCGGTGTCGATGGCAAGGGTGTAGGGTTCCATTGTTCTTCTCTCCTTTAAAGGCATTACAGCTGGCCGGTATAGCGGCGCGCCAGAGCGGAAAGCCCTTCAAAATCGCCGGCTTCCACCAGCGCCTTTTTGGCGATATTTGAACCGACGCCCACCCCTGCCATGCAGGGCAGGGAGAGATATTCCAGAAGGTTTTCTTCGCCCACCCCGCCCATTGCCAGCAAGGGGATATGGGACAGGGGCGCGGTGATGGCTTGAATATAAGAGGGGCCAAGGCAGCCCGCCGGGAACAGCTTTACCAGCGCGGCCCCCGCGTTCCAGGCGGCGGCGATCTCGGTGGGCGTGAACGCCCCCGGCACCACTGGAACGCCCAGTGCATGCGCGGCTTCGATGACCTCGAGATCCAAGTTGGGAGTGAGCAGATACTGCGCACCCGCCTGAACCGCCGCCCGGGCCTGCCCGGCGGTAAGAACGGTGCCCGCGCCCACGAGCATTTCCTGCCCCATTGCCTCGCGCACCTGCCGGATGGCGGCAGGTGTGTCGGCAAGGGCAGTGGGGCTTGCCTGATCAAAGGTGATTTCCAGCAGGCGAATGCCCCCGGCGCGCAGCGCGCGGGCGGTGGGCAGAAGATCGGCGGGCCGCAGGCCCCGCGCCGCAACGATGATGCGGTGCTGTTTGACCTGATGCAACAGATCCAGCATAGGCGATGATTCCTCCTGACAAAACAGTGATATGGCCGGAGCGGCCCCTTTTTCTACGATTAAAGTATACCACGCAGGGAAAGGCAAAACAATTGCCAGAGCGGCCAAACCGCGGTACAATAAGGGGAGAAATTCTGGCACGGACTGCGGCGAAAAAGCCGCCCGCAAAGGAGGGGCCACCTGCATGTATATTGCCGATCTGCACATCCATTCCCGCTTTTCCCGCGCCACCAGCAAGGAAGGCGATGCGCCCCATCTGGACCTGTGGGCACGCCGCAAGGGCATTGGACTGGTGGGCACAGGGGATTTTACCCACCCGGCTTGGCGGGAGGAACTGCGCCGGCAGCTGGCCCCGGCCGAACCCGGGTTTTATACCCTGCGGCCGGAATATGCGCTGCCGGATGCGACCTTGGGCGCGGGGCAGCCGCGCTTTGTGGTGACGGGCGAAATCAGCTGCATCTATAAAAAGGGCGACAGGGTGCGCAAGGTGCACAACCTGATCCTGCTGCCGGGCCTGGACGAGGCCGACGAGCTGGCCCGGCGGCTGGAAGCGGTGGGCAACCTGCACTCGGACGGGCGGCCTATTCTGGGGATGGACAGCCGGGACCTGCTGGAGCTGACCCTGGAATGCTGCCCTGACGCAGTGTTTATCCCCGCCCATATCTGGACCCCCCATTTTGCCATGTTCGGAGCGTTTTCGGGGTTTGATACGGTGGCGGAGTGCTTTGGCGACCTGGCCGGCCACATCCACGCGGTGGAGACCGGCCTCTCCTCGGACCCGCCCATGAACTGGCGGGTGAGCGGGCTGGACGGGCTGACCCTGGTTTCCCACTCGGACGCCCACAGCCCGGCGAAGCTCGGCCGCGAGGCAAACCTTTTGGACGGTGAGCTTGCCTGGCCCGCCCTGAAAAAAGCAATCGAAACGGGGGAGGGGTTCGGCGGCACGATTGAATTCTTCCCGGAAGAAGGGAAATACCATCTGGATGGGCACCGGGCCTGCGGCGTGTGCCTTACGCCGCAGGAAACCCTGGCCTGCGGGGGGCGCTGCCCGGCCTGCGGCAAAAAGATCACCATCGGGGTGGAACACAGGGTGGAAGCGCTGGCCGACCGCCCGGCGGGATACCGCCCGCAAGGGGCAAAGCCGTTTGAGAGCCTGGTGCCCCTGCAGGAAACCGCCGCGGCGGTTTTGGGGGTGGGGGCGGCCAGCAAAAAAGCGGAGCAAACGTATTTTGAACTGCTGGCAAAGCTGGGGCCGGAATTTTATATCCTGCGCCAGGCCCCGCTGGAAGATCTAAACCGGGCCGCCGGCCCGGTGTTTGCCGAAGGGGTGCGCCGGCTGCGGGCGGGGCAGGTGCTGCGCCGGGCCGGATACGATGGTGTGTACGGCGTGATCGGCCTGTTCGAACCCGAAGAGCTGGAGGAATTGAACGGGCAGACTACCTTTCTGGCCGCCGAAAGGAAAAGCGAAATCAAACAGGCAGGGCCGCGCCGGCCGGCCAATAAAATCCGTTTGGCACCCGGGAAACCCGATGAGCCCGCGGGCAGGGCTGCGGGCGGCCCACAGGAGAGCGGTCCGCTTGCCGGCCTGAACCCGGAGCAGGCCGCGGCTGCCAGCGCGCCCGAGGCCGAGGTGGCGGTGGTGGCGGGGCCGGGCACCGGCAAGACCAAGACCCTGACGGCCCGCATTCTGTGGCTGCTGGAGCAGGGGGAAAAGCCGGGCCAGATCACGGCGGTCACCTTTACCCGCCAGGCAGCGGCGGAGCTGCGTGAGCGGCTGGAAGAGGCCCTGGGGGGAAAGGCCGCATTGCGGGGGATGACCATCGGCACCTTTCACAGCGTTTGCCTAGAGGTGTGCAAAGGCCGCCCGCTGCTTGCGGCGCAGGAACAAAAACAGGCGGCCGCACAGCTGCGGGCGCAGTTTGGCCTGAAAGGAACGGACCGCCGCATTCTGGAAGGCGTTTCCCGCCAGAAAAACGGATTGCCCCGCGGCGCCGGGCCGGAGGTGCTGGCTGCCTACGAGGAGCTTTTGCGGCGGCAGGGCGCGCGCGATCTGGATGATCTTCTGCTGGACGCTCTGCGGGCCGGCCCGGGCCGCAGCCAGCGCTTTTGCCATCTGCTGGTGGACGAATTTCAGGATACCGGTGAGGTGCAGCTGGCCCTGATCGAGGCCTGGCACGCAGGCGGGCGGAGCCTCTTTGTCATCGGCGACCCGGATCAGGCCATCTATGGGTTCCGGGGGGCGGCGGGCCGGTGCTTTGAGCGGTTGGGGCAGGCATACCCGGCCCTGCGCAGGGTGGCGCTGCGCAAAAATTACCGCAGCGCGCCGCCTGTGCTGGGGTGTGCCCGCGCGCTGATCGAACACAACCCGGGCGGACCCCGCGTGCTGGAGGCTGTGCGGGCCGGCGGCAGGGCAGTGCGGTTGCTCGCCGCACCCACCGCCTTTGCCGAGGGGGTGTTCCTGGCGAAAGAGATCGCCCGCCGGACCGGCGGCATGGACATGCTCACGGCCCAGCCGGAAGAAGGCGAGCGCACCTATGCTTTTTCCGAAATGGCGGTGCTGGCCCGCACCCACCGGCAGCTGGAGCTGATCGAGCAATGCCTGCGCCACGACGATATCCCATGCCTTGTGATTGGGCGGGAAGACTGGCTGGAGGACCCCGCGGTGGGGCGCGCCCTGGCCGCACTGGAAGAAAAAGCAGCCGCAGGGGCGAAGGAAAATCCCCTGCGGCTGGCGGAAGAGTGGATGCAGGAAAACGGCCGCAGCCCGGCGCTGGAAAAACTGGCTGGCGCCGCGGCCTGCTACCCCACCGCCGCCGCCCTGCTGGAGGCACTTACCCACGGCGGCGAGGGAGATGTGCACCGCCGCAGCGGCAAACAGGGCGCGGCAGGCGCCGTGCGGCTCATGACCCTGCACGGTGCTAAAGGGCTGGAATTTCCGCTGGTGTTCCTGGCGGGGGTGAGCGCGGGCCAGCTGCCCCTGGAACGCCCGGGGCAGACCCTTTCGGCCGACGAGCGGGAGGAGGAGCGCCGGCTGTTTTTTGTGGGCGCGACCCGCGCCCGCGACGAACTGGTACTCACCGCGCCCGGTGCCGCCAGCCCCTTTGCGGCCGAGCTTGGCGGCGGGGCAGAGCGGGGCCGCGTGCCCGGGGCCGAGCCCCGGCCCCGGCAGCTGAGCTTTTTTTGAGGGAATAAAAAAGAGCAAAGGCCGCCCCGGCGGCAATCCACAAGGGGACGCCCCACCGTGAATCTCTGTCACGGCGGGGCGTCCCCTTGTGTTTATAAAAAGGTCAGCCAGGCAGCTTTGCATCCAGCCAGTCCCGCAGATCGGCATAGACCTCGGCCTTGTTGGTTTCGTTCAGCAGCTCATGGCGTTTGCCCGGATACAGTTTCAAGGTCACATCCCGCACACCGGCGGCGCGCAGCTTTTCCGCAACCTGGGTGGGGCCCTTGCCGTAATTCCCCACCGGGTCTTCATCGCCCGCCACCACAAAGATGGGCAGGTCCTTGGGCACACGGCTGGGCCAGGCGGGGCCGTTTACTTCGGTAAGGCCGGCAAACAAATCCCGGTAACCGGCGGCGGTAAAAACAAAGCCGCAGTCCGGGTCGGCCTCGTAGGCCACACAGTTGGCTTCGTCGGTGGAGAGCCAGGCGGATTTGTTCACCGGGTTTTTGATCTTTTTATAATAGCTGCCGGTGGAGAGCTTGTCGATCAGCCTGCCCGGGCTTTTTGGGCCCTTGAGTTTGATCTGCAGGTTCGCCAGCAGCCGGGCAAAGCCCAGCGCAGGGTTTTCACCCATGGTGCCGCAGAAAATGGCCGCCGTGAGGCTTTCGCCCCAGCGTGCCACATAAGAGCGCGCCAAAAACGAGCCCATGCTGTGCCCCATCAAAAACAGAGGCAGCCCCGGGAACATGCCGCTCACCTCGCCCAGCAGGGCGTGCAGATCGCCCAGAACGCATTCCCAGCCGTTTTCGTCTGCAAAATGCCCCTTTACAATGGCCGAACGGCCATGCCCTGCGTGGTCGTTCATGCATACGGCCCAGCCCTGCTGCGCCAGCCAGGTGGCGAAGGCGTCGTACCGGGCGCTGTGTTCGGCCATTCCGTGGGCGATCATGAGCACCGCCTTGGGGGCCTCGGGCGCCCAAAGACGGGAGAAGATCTCGCCCTCGCCGCTTGTGGCGGGCCGCCGCCATTCCTTTTTGTTTATCTGCATTTTTTGCCGCCTTTCCGGGCCCCGCCTTGGCGGGGCGCCCTTTCGTGCTGTTAGTCTTTCACCGCTGTGCGGCCCAATGCGCCGCGCAGCACGCCATACAAATAATTTGCATCCACCGGCTTTGGAATAAAGCCGGTCATGCCCGCCTCGGCCGCCGCTTCGGTGTCCTCACGGAAGGAGTTTGCCGTCATGGCGATGATGGGCACGGCCGCCGCGTCGGGCCGCGGCAGCGCGCGGATGGCGCGGGTGGCGTCGAGACCGTTCAGTTCGGGCATCTGGATGTCCATGAGCACGGCCTCGTATTCGCCGGCTGCGCTGGCCGCGAACAGGTCCACCGCCTGCCTGCCGTTTTCTGCGCGGGTCACCCGGGCACCCTGGATCTCCAGCAGTTCCATGGCAATCTCGGCGTTCAGGTCGTTGTCCTCGGCCAGCAAAAGGCGCGCGCCCTGCAAAAGCCCGGAGGAAGGGCACGGCTGCTCCTGCGCCACTTCCCCCAGGGGCAGGGTGAGGGAAAAATAAAATTTACTGCCCTTGTCCGGCTCGCTCTCGAGCGCAAGCTCGCCCCCCATCAGCCGCACGATATTGCGGCTGATGGAAAGCCCCAGCCCCGTGCCCTGGCTGCGGGAAAAGTTGGCGCCCACCTGCTCGAAGGAGCCAAAAATGCGCGATTGGTCCTCGGGCGCGATGCCCACGCCGTCGTCGGTTACACAAAACAGGAAGGCGGCGCCCGCATCGCTAAAACCGGTTTCGGTGACGCACAGTTCCACATGCCCGCCTGCTGGGGTGAACTTGAACGCGTTGGAGAGCAGATTGGTGAGCACCTGCCGCAGGCGGATCGAATCGCCGGTAAGGGCGTCGTGCTGTGTGCTGGCGTTAAGCTGGAATAAAAGCCCCCGCCGCTCGGCCTCTGCGAACATCATGCTTTGCAGGTCCTGCAGCAGCCGCCCCAGGGAAAAGGGCTCGCGGGCGATGGTGAGCATGCCGCTGTCAATGCGGCTCATATCCAAAATATCGTTGATAAGGCTCAAGAGGTAATGGGAGGAGGCACGGATCTTGCCCAGGTTTGCCTGCACCGGGGCAGGCACATCTTCCATCATGGAGGTCAGATCGGTCAGGCCCACCACGGCGTTCATGGGGGTGCGGATCTCGTGGCTCATGCGGGAGAGAAATTCCCCCTTTGCCTTGCTCTCGGCCTCGGCCTGTTCCAGCTCAGCGCGCATCTCGGCGGCGTGGATGCGGTTGCGGGCGACCAGCACCACCACGGCCGCGGCAAGCACCAGCAGCAGCGCCGCAACCCCCACGAACATGACCGGGTCGGAATATACAAGATCGGCCAGGGTGATGGTTCCCGCGCCGCTGGAAATCAGGTTTTTGTCCAGAATTTCATTCCGGGCTTCGGGGGAGAGGCTGCTGATGGATTTGTTCAGAATGGTGAGCAGCTCTGCCTGCACCGGTCGGCCCAATGCAAAGTGCACATCCCGGCGGTCGTTCACCAGGCTTACCGGCACAAGATTTGTGTAGTGCCTGGACTGAAGCTCCTGCTCCAGCGAGGCGGCCAGGCCGTAAACAAAATCGACTTCATTCCGGTTTGCCGCAGCCAGGCACTCGGAGAGTGAGGAATAATATACCACCTTGTCCGCGCTGATGTCGGCAGGGGGCTGGCGGCCCTCCAGTGTCGCGCACACAAGGCCCGCAGAGGGGTAATCGACCGACTTGTTTTTTACCACGATGGAGTTCAGCACCGCATAAGATTTAGAAAGCGCCAACCCGCTTGCCTGGGCCAGGGCATCCTCGCCCAAAAAGGAACCCAACAGATCGGCCCGCCCATCCCGCACAAATTGAATTGCCTCGATGTAACTGTCGGCGTAAACATATTGGAACGACAGGCCGCTGAAAGCGGCGACCCGATCCAGAATATCCGGCACCACACCATTGTGGGGCTCGGTGTCGCCCAGGCAGAACAGGGGGTGCCAATTGTTCGTTACCGCCACGGTGAGGGTTTTCTTTGCGGCCACATAGGCGCGCTCGGCGTCGGTGAGGCGGAGGCCGACCTGAACCTCTGACGGAAAGTTGGCGGCATATCGCTCCTGCGCAAAGGCAGGGTCCGAGCTTAGGATCTTTTGCAGGGCCATGTTCAGCCCTTCCAGTGCGTCCTGGTCGCCGGGCTGCGCCACAATGTAGTGAGGCTGTGCTTCGAACGTGGCGACAATGCGGAACCGGCTGTTCTCCTGGGCGTTGCCCAGCAAAAGATCCACCTCGCCTGAATCGAGCCGCGAATAGAAGGTGTCATCGGAATCCATTTCTTCATAGGAGTAAACATGCAGGGGGCAGTTCAGCCCGTTCATGCGCAGAAATTCTTCCAGGCGGCGGATCTTTTCGCCGGCATTTTTGTACACGCCGATGGTCAGGCCGTCCAGCTCACGCAGGTCGTAGCCGTGGATGCGGTCGTCGTCTGTTCGTGCCAGCAGGGTGGCATAGCTGGAGCCGGTGCTGTAGTTCGGGTAGGCAAAATACTGCTCGAACCCCTCGGCATAAAAGGTGCCGCCCAGCAGATCAAACTCGCCGGCAAGGAAGCGCGAAACCATTTCCTCGGCAGGCACATCCACAAATTCATATTCCCAGCCGGTGTATTTTGCGATCTCGGTCAAATAATCCAGGATCAGGCCGGTGCGGGTACCGTCCGGCTGCACTTCGGAAAAGCCCGGGGTGGGCGCAAGCGGCACCTGCATGACCCGGGGCGCCTGTTCGGCGTGTGCGGCGGGGCCGAAAGCCAGCGAGAGGCTGAGCGCCGCAAGCAGGCCCGCCGCCGCGCGGCAAAAACGATGAAAACAATCCGCTTTCATACAAAACTCCTTTATGCGTGCCGCGCCCGGTGCCGCCCGCAGGGGCAAAATATCTTTATACACTATTATAATAAAAACAGGGCCGAAGAACAAGCGCCCTTTTCAGCGAACAGGCGCGGCTGGAGGCGCAGTGTGGGCGAGGCGCCAAAAATAACAAAGAAAAAGAGAAAAAAAGGCTAACCCCCGGCAAGCAGGAGGTGGTATGATAAAATAGAATCAGTTTAACTGCCGAAAGAGGTGGAGCGGTTTGGAAGAGCGCGATACGATCCTGATCGTGGACGATATGGAGATCAACCGTGCGATCCTGCGCGGAGTGTTTGAAAAAGATCACAACCTGCTGGAAGCGGCCAGCGGCGACCAGGCCCTGCTGCTGGCAGGTCAGTACCGCGCGCGCATCGCCGCGGTGCTTTTGGACCTGGTCATGCCCGGCATGGACGGCTTTGCCGCCCTTGCCCAGCTGCGCAGCAGGGGATTTTTAAACGAGATGCCGGTGGTGGTGATCACGGCCGATTCGTCGGTGGAGAGCGAGATGCGGGCCTTTGACCTGGGGGCGTCGGATTTGGTGAGCAAGCCGTTCGCACCCTACGTGGTGCGGCGGCGTGTACAAAACCTTTTAGAGCTTTACCGGCACAAAAACCACCAGCAGCAGCTGATCGACCAGCAGGCCGCCCAGCTGCGGGTGGCCAACGAAGCCACAGTGGATGCGCTTTCCTCCATTATAGAATACCGCAGCGCCGAGACCGGCCGCCATGTGCAGCGCATCCGCATGTTCACCCGCGTATTGCTGGAAGACCTTGCCCGCACCTGCCCGGAATACGGGCTGGACGAGGCGCGCATCCAGGTGATCAGCAGCGCGGCGGCAATGCACGACATCGGAAAGGTAGCCATTCCGGACGCCATTCTGAATAAGCCCGGGCCCTTGACCCCGGCAGAATACGAGCGGATGAAGGATCACACCATAAAGGGCTGCGAAATGCTGGCGGCGCTGGAAAAGGCCACTGACCGGGATTATCTGCACTGCGCTTACAACATCTGCCGCTCGCATCACGAGCGCTGGAACGGCGCAGGATACCCGGATGGACTGCGGGGGGACGCCATCCCCCTGGAAGCGCAGGCCGTGGGTGTGGCGGACTGCTACGACGCCCTTACCACCGACCGGGTCTACAAGCAGGCCATCCCGCCCGGCGAGGCGTTTCAGATGATCCTGAACGGCGAGTGCGGGCAGTTTTCGCCCCGGCTGCTGGAGAGCTTCAAACAGGTGCGGGGCCAGTTCGCCGCCCTGGCCCGCCGCTATGCGGACGACGCGCAGGCGGGAGAGCCTGCGGCGGAGCAGGGCGATGCGGGCGCACCGCCCGCGCTGCCGCCGCAGGATACCGCGCGCATGGGGCAATTCAAATATTTTGCGCTTCTTCGCTATTTGGGAGCCACGGTGATGGAGGCCGATCTCGCCACAGGGGCGTATCATGTGGTGTATCTGGCCAGCAACGACTTTGAAACGCTGAAAAGCGGCGGCAATTTTCAGGAAGCGCTGCGCGCCTTTGCGCAGGCGGCGGTCCACCCGGACGACCGCCACGCCGCACTGGAGCTTGTGAGCGGGCAGATGCAGCGCATTATTGATGAGGGCGTTCCGCGCGTCACCCGCACCTACCGGGTGCTCGACCGTGCCAGACGCAGCTGGGTGCGCCGGCGGTTCACCCTGCTGCGGGTGGACCCGGGCGACCCGCGCCGCCAGAACCTGCTTTTGATCTGGCAGGATATGGCCAGCCTTACGCACCGGAGCGCGGCCGAGCCGAATTTGCAGGAGCGGGAGCAGTGGGCCCTGGCGCGTCTGCTGGGCGGGGTGCAGCAGTGCCGCAACGACCGGCAGTTCACCCTGGTGCAGATGAGCCGGGATCTGCGGGAGCTGCTGGGCTACACTGAGCAGGAGATCAGCGAGCGGTTTCACGGCCACTATTTGGAGCTGATCTACCCGGCAGACCGGGACGAAACGGTGCGCGAAACCGCCCTTCAATTGGAACAAGGCGACATGGTAGAGCTGGAATACAGGGTGCAAACCAAGGACGGCAGGCTTTTGTGGCTGCTGGAAAAGAGCTGGCTGACCGTGGGCGAGGACGGCGGGGAAACCCTAGTGGGGGCCATGATCGACGTGACCCGGACCCGCCAGGCCGAGGAGGAGCTGCGCCGCAGCATTGAGCGGCACCGCATTATTCTGGAGCAGACCGACGATGTGATCTTTGAGTGGGATATCCCCGCCGACCGGGTGGACTGGCCGGAAAATTGGGAGAAAAAGTTTGGCTATAAGCCCATCAGCCAGAACTTCAGCGGCCAGGTGGCAGGCGCCTCGCACCTGCATCCGGAGGACATGCCGGAGGTTTTGCAGCTCATGAAAAAGATCGCCGCAGGCATGCCCTATGGGGAGTGTGAGCTGCGCCTGGCGGATGCGGCGGGCCGCTACCGCTGGTGCCGCGGCCGGGCCACCACCCAGTTCGATGATCTGGGAAACGCGGTGAGGGCAGTGGGGGTACTGACCGACGTGGACAAGGAGCGGCGCGCCGCCCTGGCGCTGAAGGAGCAGGCTGAGCGCGATGGGCTTACCGGCGCCTATAACCGCGGCGCGGGGCGCCGGCGCATTGAGCACTTGCTGAGCGGGCAGGAGGACGGCGCGCTGCTGCTGCTGGACATCGACGATTTTAAGCAGATCAACGACACCTACGGCCACATGTTCGGCGACGCGGTGCTGCAGGGGGTGGCGGCCGAGCTGCGGCGCCAGTTCCGCGCGGGCGATGTGGTAAGCCGCATCGGCGGCGATGAGTTTTTGATCTATATGGCGGGGGCGGGCCGGCCGCAGCTGGTGGCGGCCAGGCTGGAAAGCTTTTTGGCCGGGGTCCGGGGTATGTTCCGTCAGGACCCTGAAAACGGTGTGCTTTCCTGCAGCGTGGGGGCGGCGCTGTTCCCGGTGCACGGGCAGGACTATGAAACCTTGTTCCACCGGGCGGACCAGGCGCTGTATGCCACAAAGGCAAGGGGCAAGGACTGCTATACCATCTATGACCCAGCCACCATGAACGGCGAGGGGCTGCCCGCCGGGCGGCTGGCGGCGGGCACCTGCATCGACTCCGCCGCACACGGCGCCGGGCAGGAGGGTTTAGTGGGCGCGGCGTTCCAGATCCTGAGCCAGACCCCGGACCTGAATGAAGCGGTCAATGCGCTGCAGGCCATGGTGGGCAGCAGACAGGGGGCCGAGCCCCATACAAAAAGCGGGCCAGAAAAGGAGGAACGACCATGACCGAGCAGGTGCAGCAGGAGGCAGAGGCGCTGGCGCGCCGCATTCTGACCAGCTATTTTTGTGACGCGGAGGTGGAATTTCTGATCTCCACCTTTTCCCCCGACATTGTTTGGATGGGGGGCGGCGCAGATCAGCGCGCCGAGGGCGCCGAGGCGGTGGCCGCCGCTTTCCGCGCAGGCAAACGGGAACTTGTGCCCGGCGAGATGAGCGACGAGCGCTATGTGAGCCGGGAGCTTGCGCCAGGGTGCTACCTGTGCCAAGCGGAGAGCACGATTCACGTAAAGCGGGAGGGCCAGGCGTTTTTTCACATCCACCAGCGCTGCACGTTTGTATTCCGCCGGGAGGATGGAGAGCTGAAGGTGGCGCATATCCACAATTCCGTTGACTACTCCCAATTGCAGCAAGGGGAGCTGTACCCGGTGCAGGCCATGGAAAAAGCGTACCAAAATCTGCAGGCGGCCCTGGCCCAGCAGGACCTCAAGATCGCGCAGACCACCCGCGAGGTGCAGCGGCAGGCCCGGTTTTTGGAGCAGCTGTACAACTCGCTGCCCTGCGGTGTGGTGCAGTTTGAGCCGGAGGGCGAGCTGCGGCTGGTAAACATCAACCGCACCGGCTGGCAGCTGTATGGCTATGGCAGCGAAGCCGAATACCGCGCCCAGGTGCACAGCCCTATGCAGCTGGTGGAAAGCGGCGAAAAAGACAGCGTGGCGCGCCGGATCCGCGCGCTTCGGCAGGGCGGCGGCACCCTGACCTATACCCGCCCCGCCCACAGGCGGGACGGCTCGCCCATCTGGATCAACGTGGTGATGGAGCGGCTCATGAACGCCGACGGCCAGGATGTGGTGCAGGCGATCTACACGGACACCACCGAGCTGCGCGATCTGCAATTGGCGCAGGAGCGGGAACAGCTGATCGAAAACCGGGCGCTGCGCGCGGCGATCTGCACCGCTTACCCCATGATCATGACGCTGGACCTGACCGGCGATTCGTACAACTGCTTTTTGGAAGAGCAGGAATGCTTTTTAGAGCAGCGCACCGGCAGCTTTGAGGAGCTGGTGCAAAAGACCCTCGCCAAGGTCTACCCCGCCTACCGGGAGGAATTTGCCGACAAGTTTTCCCGCGAAAAGCTGCTGCAGCGCTTTGCCGCGGGCGAACAGGAAGTATATTTTGAAATACGGCAAAAGGGGATCGACGATCAGTACCACTGGATCTCGGTGCAGATCATCCATGTGGACGACCCAGTGAGCGACCACGTTCTGGCCATTGAGCTGGTAAAGCTATTGGACGCGCAGCGCGCTGAAAAGGCCCGCCAGGAGCAGATGCTGCGGGATGCCCTGGCCGCGGCAAATGCGGCCAACAGTGCAAAGAGCGATTTTCTTTCCCGCATGAGCCATGACATCCGCACACCGCTGAACGGCATCATTGGCATGAGCGCGCTGGGCCAGCTGAATGTGAACGACACGGCGCGGGTGGGCGATTGTTTTGCCAAGATCGACACGGCGGGCCATTTTTTGCTGGGCCTGATCAGCGATATTTTGGATATGAGCAAGATCGAGAGCGGAAAACTGACCCCGGTGCACGAGGCGTTTGAATTTGAACCGTTTTTCAGCGAGCTGCTGTCGATCATTGGGCCGCAGGCCCGCCAGCAGGGGCTGGAGTTTGAGGTGCGCCGCACGGGCCCGCTGCAGCCCCGTTATGTGGGGGACGCGCTGCGCCTGAAGCAGGTGCTCATGAACCTGCTGTCAAACGCGCTCAAGTTCACCCCGAAAGGCGGAAAGGTAACGCTGGAAGCGGGCGAGCAGCGGCGCGCCGAGGATACGGCCTACCTGCGCTTTGCGGTGGACGATACCGGGGTGGGGATGTCGCCCGAATTCAAGCAAAAGCTGTTCCTGCCGTTTGAGCAGGAAAGGCCGGACGGTGCGCGCAACAATGTGGGCAGCGGGCTGGGGCTTTCCATCGTGTATAATTTGGTGCAGCTCATGGGCGGCGCGCTGGAGGTGGAGAGCGAAAAAGGCGGCGGCAGCCATTTTGCCTTCACCCTTCCGCTGGGCATTGCGGCGGACGCCGCTGCTGCCGAGGCCGCGCCCGCCCAGGCCGCCGCAGAGCAGGATCTCAGCGGCAGGCGGGTGCTGGTGGCCGAGGACAACGCTTTGAACCGCGAGCTCGCCCAGGCGCTGCTGGAGGCACACGGCCTGAAGGTGGACGTGGCCGGGGATGGGCGCCAGGCGGTAGAGATGGTGCGGGCGGCAGGCGAGGGCCGTTATCTGGCGGTTTTAATGGACATCCGCATGCCGGAGATGGACGGCCTGGAAGCCGCCAGGGCAATCCGCGCGCTGGGAGGGCGCACGGGGCAGGTGCCCATCGTGGCAATGACGGCAAACGCCTTTCGGGAGGACAGAACCCTGGCCTACCAGGCGGGCATGACCGGTTATCTGGTAAAACCGCTGGATATTGCGGGGGTGCTGAGCGAGCTGCGCCGTTATCTTTAAAAAGAGGGCCGCCGAAGCGGCCCTTTTTTGCGCCGGAGAAAAGCAGCGCGGAAGTTTATGCAAAAATTTGTATAAACTTGCACTGCCATTTTTTGCAGGGATATGGTATGATAGGAAGCAAAGCGGCAGGCCGGCAAGGCGTTTAGGCCGCGGGAGGCTTTTTTATGAAACAGTTCCATTTTAAATACGGCGAGGGCGGGGTGGACCTGGCCCTGCCTGAAACCGGCAGGCTGCAGGTGCTCACCGGCCACGCCGAGGAGCCGATCCGGGATGTGGCGGCGGCGGTCTATGCCGCGCTGGACGCCCCGGTAGGGCAGGCGCCCCTGCGCAGCTGGCTTGCCCCGGGCGACAAGGTGACCCTGATCGTGAGCGATATGAGCCGCTTTTGGATGCGGCAGGATCTGGTGATTCCCCACCTGGTGCGCTATATCACCGGGGAGTGCGGGGTGCAGGAAAAGAACCTGGCCATCCTCGTGGCGAACGGCACCCACCTCGGCGGCAGCGAGGCCGAGCTGCGCACCCTGGTCACGGATGGGGTGTACGAACAAATTCAGGTGGTCAACCATGACTGCCTGGCCCCGGACCTTGTGAACATCGGTACCACCAGCCGGGGCACCAGGGTGGAGGTACACCCCCTGGCGGTGGGCCGCAAGGTGGTGGCCCTGGGCGCCTGCGCCCACCATGTGATGGCAGGCTTTGGCGGCGGGCGCAAAAGCATTTTGCCGGGCGTCGCCTCGCTGCACACCATTCAGCAAAACCACCTTCTCTCGCTGGATCCGCTGGCCCCCCGCTCGAACCCGGCCATCGGCAACGCGGTGCTGGCGGGCAACCCCCTGCACGAGGATATGTGCGAGGCCGCCGCCATGGTGGAGCAGCTGTATACCGTGAACCTGGTCATGAACGCCGACATGCGCCTGGCGCGCATCTATGCGGGCCACTGGATGGACGCCTGGGTGGCAGGCTGCCGCGCAGCCGACGAGATGTACCGGGTGCCCATTGCCGAAAAGGCGGACGTGATCGTGGCGAGCTGCGGCGGCTACCCCAAGGATATGTCGCTCTACCAGGGCACCAAAACCATCGACAATGTGGAGAGCGGCCTGAAACCCGGGGGCACCCTGGTGCTGGTGGCCGAATGCCGCGAGGGCGGGGGGCCTGCGGAATATTTTGACTGGTGCAAACCGCTGCGGGAGGGCAGGCTGGATCCGGCTTTGCGGGAGAACTTTACCATCCCCGGCTACATTTTTTACCTGAACTGCGAGCAGGCGCGGCGTTATAACATTGTAATGCTCACCGGCGTGGATCCCGCCCTGGTGGCGCCCATGGGCATCCGGGCGTTCCGCGACCCTGCGGCCCTGCTGGCCCAGCTGGACCTTGAGGGCAAGCTGGTTTATGTGATCCCCAACGGGTCCACCGTGATTCCGCGGGTACAGAAGGAGGGGGAAAAGGCATGAGAGATTTTGTTGCAAAGCGGTTTGCAGCGGCCGGCCCCAGCGTGATGGCCAGCGCCGCCGCCGAGAAAAACAACTACCCGGACATGATCGACCTTTCCATCGGCGACACGGATTTTACCACGGATGAGCGGATCATCCGGGCCGCCATGGCGGATGCAAAGGCCGGCCATACCCACTATACCGACCCCCAGGGCGACCCGGAGCTGATCGGGGCGATCCGGCAGTTCTATGCCGCTGAATATCACATGCCATTGGAAAAAGAGCAGGTGTTCGTTACGGCCTCCAGCTGCTTTGGTATGGCTTTGGCGCTTCTGACCCTGCTTGACCCGGGCGACGAGGTGATTCTTTTCTCGCCCTATTTTTCCCCCTATAAAGAGCAGGTGGAGCTTGCCGGGGGAACAGCGGTGGAGGTGCCCACCTTTGAGGCCGACGGCTTTGGAATCGACCCCGCGCGGCTGGAGGCGGCCATCACCCCGCGCACCAAAGCCCTGATCCTGAACAACCCCTGCAACCCCACGGGCGCGGCCTATGATATGGATACCTACAGGGCCATCGCGGCCGCGGCCAAGATGCACGATCTGGTGGTTTTGGCCGACGAAATTTATACGGACTACATGTATGAAACCGGCTTTTTGCCCCTGCGGGCGCTGCCGGGCATGGCAAAGCGCACGGTCACCCTGAACAGCTTTTCAAAAAATTATCTGATGACCGGCTGGCGCATTGGGCATATCATCGCCGAGCCCCCCATTGTGGCCGCCATGAAGCGGGTGAACGAAAACCTGGTGTACTCGGCGCCCTCGGTGTCGCAGCGGGCGGCGCTGCATGCGCTGCGGCTGCGCAGCGAAATTGGCGACCAGTACACCGCAGCCTATAAAGAGCGGGTGTTTTACGCAGCGCAGCGCATCAACGCCATGCCGGCATTTTCGGTGCGCCCGCCCCAGGGTACCTTTTATTTATTCATGAATATACAAAAGGCCGGGATGGATTCCATCGCGTTTTGCCAGCGGCTGGTGCGCGAAGCGCATGTGGCCATGGTGCCCGGCGTGGCCTTCGGCGCGGCGGGGGAGGGATATGTGCGGATCGCCTGCACCACAGGGCTGGACCGGCTGAAAGAGGCGTTCGACCGCATCGAAGCCCTGGCATTCTGACAATGCGCGCGCGCCCGGGGCCTAAGATTTTAGTCAAAACATAAAGAATTGCATTTTTTATGAATAAATTTTCAGAAACGCTTGCAAATATGCATGGATGATGTATAATCATACACACAGGAGGCGCACAGAGAGGCGCTTCACCAATGGAGGGATTTACATCATGAAAAAGTTTCTTGCAGCAATGATGAGCGCCGTTTTGGCGCTGAGCCTGGCCGCCTGCGGCGGCGCCACGTCCAGCAGCACCCCGGCTTCTGCCCCCGCAAGCCAGCCGGCGTCTGCGCCCGCGTCCCAGGCGGCTTCGGCCCCCGATTCCACCGCGGCGGTGGACTACTCGGCCTACACCGGCGCCACCATCGACGCCATCAAGGCCAAAGGCAAGCTGGTGCTCGGAACCGAGGCCCAGTACGCTCCCTTTGAATTTCTGGACGCCAATGCCAATTTTGCCGGCTGCGATATCTGGCTGGCCCATCAGATTGCCGACGCCCTGGGCGTGGAGCTGGAAGTGATGGACATGGCGTTCGACGGCATCATCCCCGCGGTCAAGAGCAGCCAGGTGGACCTGGGCATCGCGGCGTTTACCGTGGACGAGGAGCGCGCCAAGGAGATCGATTTCTCTGAGGTGTACCAGCAGGACCAGCAGCTGCTCATCGTGCAGAAGGGCAACGAGGATGTGTATACCAGCAAAGAAGCCCTGAAGGGCAAAACCCTGGGCGCCCAGCGCGGCACCGTGCAGAGCAAGCTGATCGAGAGCGCACTGCCCGACTGCACTCTGTTTGAGCTGGATAAATGGCCCGCCCTGGCCCTGGAAGTTGCGGGCGGCAAAATCGACGGCCTGGTGGTGGACGGCGCCGTGGGCGAAGGTCTGGTAGCCAACAACGACGGCATTGTGGTGGCCAACTTTGAGTTCAGCAAGGAAGAGGCCAATTTCGGCAAGGCCGCCGTGCTGAAACAGGGCACCGACGACCTGAAGGAACTGGTGAACGCGGTGATCACCCAGGTGGTGGCGGACGGCTCCTTTGAAGCGGCTTACGAAGAGGCTGTGGCGCAGGCCAAGACCCTGGGCATCTGACGCAAGACCCCCTTTTTCGGCGGCCCTTTGGGGCGGCAACAGAATTGACCGGCCATCCCTGTGCCGCTTTTCCGGCACAGGGATGCGCTGTGCTTTTAAGCCGAACGAATGTGAGTGAGGAACGCTATGAACTTTTTCGAGGGCTTTGTCTACTTTTTTACCCGTATGGGCAAGATCTTTACAAAATACAACGGCTTTTTCGGCGAGGGGGTGCGCAACACCCTGATCATCGCCTTTTTCACCGTGCTGTTCGGCGCGCTGCTGGGCACACTGCTGGCGGTCATGAAGATGGGGCGCTTCAAACCCACCCGGTGGTTCGCCAACGCCTACATCGAGTTCATCCGCGGCACCCCGCTTATGATCCAGCTCATGTTCCTTTTCTACGGTTTGCCCATGCTGGGCATCTCGTTCCCGGAGGTGAGCTTCATCCCAAATTTTGACCGGTTTGCGGCGGGCGTGTTTGCCATGAGCATCAACTCGGCGGCCTATGTGGCGGAGATCGTGCGCAGCGGCATCCAGGCGGTGGACTACGGTCAGACCGAGGCCGCCCGCAGCCTGGGCTTCCGGCAGGGGCAGGCCATGCAGATGGTGGTGCTGCCCCAGGCCATCAAGAACATCCTGCCCGCCCTGGGCAACGAGTTCGTCACGGTGATCAAGGAGTCCAGCATTGTGTCCATCATCGGCATTGCCGACCTGATGTACCGCACCAACGGGGTGATGGCCATCACCTACATACAGCTTGAACCGCTGGCCATTGCCGCTATTATCTATTTTGCGATGACCTTTACCACCTCGCGCCTGATTGCTTTTGCCGAGAGGAGGATGTCCAATGCCAGCAAGTGAACTGATCGCAGTGGAAGGCCTGGTCAAGGATTTTGGAAAGACCAAGGTACTGCAGAACATCAACGTGACCATCTCCAAAGGCGAGGTGGTGGCGGTGATCGGCCCCTCGGGCAGCGGAAAATCCACCTTTTTGCGCTGTTTGAACCTGCTGGAGCAGCCCACCGGCGGCCACATCTTTTTTGAAGGGGTGGATATCTGCGACAAAAAGACAGACATCAACCTGCACCGCCAGAAGATCGGCATGGTGTTCCAGCAGTTCAACCTGTTCAATAATATGACAGTGCTGCGCAATATCACGGCGGCCCCCATCAAGGTCAAAGGCCTTTCCAAACAGACGGCCGAGGCCCAGGCGATGCAGCTGCTGGAGCGGGTGGGCCTGGCTGACAAGGCGTCGAGCTACCCGGGCGAGCTATCCGGCGGGCAAAAGCAGCGGGTAGCGATTGTGAGGGCGCTGGCCATGGAGCCGGACGTGATGCTGTTCGACGAACCCACCAGCGCGTTGGACCCCGAGATGGTGGGCGAGGTGCTGGCGGTGATGAAAGATCTTGCCGACAGCGGCATGACCATGGTGGTGGTGACCCACGAGATGAGCTTTGCGCGCGAGGTGAGCGGCAGGGTGCTGTTTGTGGACGAGGGGCAGATCAAGGAGGACCGGCCCTCCCGCGAGATCTTTGAGGATCCCCACGATGTGCGCCTGAAAGACTTTTTATCCAAGGTATTGAACCTGTGAGTCTAAATTGAGATGCAAAATAAAGAAGGGCCGCCCACCGGGCGGCCCTTCTTTGGGATAAAAAGCGGGAAGAAACAGAGGGGCGGTTCAATGGGCCTCCCCGGGGGGCAGAATGCGCTGTACACGGCCCACCTGCCCGTCTTCCAGCATCACCTTGATGCCGTGGGGATGGGTGGGGCTTTTGGTGAGCAGCCGGGCCACGACCCCCCGGGTCAGCCTGCCGGTGCGCTGATCCGCTTTTAATACAATGTCCACCGTCATACCGGGTTTCAGGTTCGCACGGTTGTGTCCGTCCATAAAAATGCCTCCTGTGTAAAACTGCCCCCTGGGCTGCCGCGGGGAAGATCTGGTGTGCAGCGCCCCTGAAAGAGAGGACTGCGGGCAGGCGTTTATTCCCCGGGCAAAAGGCAGAGCTGGTCGCCGCCGCGGCTTTTGGCCTGATACAGGGCTTCGTCGGCCTTTTCCCACACGGCACGGTAGGTGGAACCGTGCTGCGGAAAGCGGGCCGCCCCCATGCTCACCGTAATCGGCTGGGGGAAGCGGGCGGCACGCTGGCTTTCCTGCCAGTCCTGCTGGAAAGCGCACACTGCGGCAGCCAAAGAGTCGTGGTTCACCTCGCCCGGCAGGTATACCACAAATTCGTCGCCGCCAATGCGCCCCAGGGCGGCGGCGGGAAAGCAGGACTTAAGGCTTTGGGCCAGAGCGATCAGAACCTTATCCCCAAAGGGGTGGCCGTAGTTGTCGTTCAGGGTTTTGAATTTGTCCACGTCCAGGGTGAGCAGCAGCCCGGCGGGCTGATCGGCCATGTAGCGGTTTACGGTTTCAGTGAGATACAGCCGGTTCAGCAGCCCGGTCATGGTGTCGTGCCGCAGATTATAGATGACCTGCTGGCCGTTTTGCTCCACCATCCGGTGGGGGAAAAATTCATCCTGTGCCTGGTTGGGGTCGGGTACGGATTGGTGCACATGAAGGACCTTCCAGCTCCCTTCGCAGCGCCGCAGGAGCAGGGTGAAACGGAAACGCACATCATAGAGGATGCCGTCGGTCGAATCCTCCTTCGCCATCAGCTCGCCCATTACAAGGTAAATGTCGTCGGCCACGCAGGTGGTCTGGTACCATTGGTCCCTGATTGTAAACACACCGTTCCACTCGGCGCTCTCGCGCTCCATGGAAGCGCTGAACTCCTGCAGATTGCGGCTGATCTCGTGGGCGCCGGTGCCGATCACGCTGATCCCGGGGTCCACCACATCGCCCAAAATATCGTATCGCCGCTCCACAAGATAGCTGCGCCACAAAAAGCGGCAAAAATCTTCGGCACTTTTGGCAAGGTCTATGAGAAGCCCACCTTTCCAACAGGGTTTTAAAAAGGAAAACAAGAGATGCACACAGGGTGCACAGAACATGATTCCGAGCGCTTAAAGAGCGCAAGCAGCAAACCGCAAAGTTCTGCCGCCTTTATTATAACGTCTTTTTTGTGCATTAGAAGTGTAAACTTTGAAAAAAATAAATGGGCAGGGAAGTTTCAGCGCACACAAACGGCGGTGCCCTTACGGCGCCGGGCGAGAAGTGCGAGGGTTTCTTTTGGCGCTGTGGGGGGCGGTAAGGGCGTGGCTTTCCTCGATCAGGCGGCAGAGCGCTTTTCTGGGGATGCTGCCGTCCAGCACAATGCTGACCCAGTGCTGTTTGTTCATGTGATAGGCGGGAAGCACCGCGGCATAAGTGCTGCGCCAAAAATCGACCCACTGCGGCTCGGCTTTTACGTTGATCCAAATATGCCCCTGGCGCTCAAAAATAAGGGCAAAGGTCTTTTGGTTGGCCCTGTGGCGCATCACGGCCCAGTTTGGGTCGTGAAAGGGATAATCTTCATATGCGCCCTCTAATGAGGAGCAAAAAGCCAGCGCCCAGGCCCGGGCGGCCATGAGCGCATCCGGCTGCCGGCTCATCGGCGCCGGGCCGCGGCAAAACCGAAGCCGGTGCCGCATGCCCCGCCCACAATGTGCATGAAATTGGCCACATTGTCGCGCACAAACAAAATGTCGTAGACCTGCTGGCCCAGGTAGAGTGCGGCCACAAGCAGTAGGGTGAGAGGGATCTGCCCGCTGCGCATGCCTGAAAGGCTGGCCAGCATGATGAGCATGAACACAATGCCGGAAGCACCCAGCAGCGCGGCGCCCGGAAAGAACACGCATTGCAGGATGCCGGAGAGCACGGCGGTAATGCCGATGCCGGCCAGCAGCGCACGGCTGCCGTACTTTTCTTCCAGCGGCGGGCCGACCACCAGCAAGAGCAGCATGTTGCTCAAAAAGTGCTGCCACCCGGCATGCCCCAAAATGTGCCCCACAAGCCGGAAATAGAACAGAGGATCCGCCAGCGACGAGCGGTAGACGCTGAACAGATGAAGGGTGGCCCAGCCGCCGGTGGCAAAGCCCAGCAGCAGCGCAGCCAGCGAAGCGAGAAAAAAGGTCAGGATAACAGGTGAATTGTATTGCAGCTTTTTCATAAAGGATCTCTCCGGTTCGTACAATTTCAAAAAAGCGCACCATGGCCGGGGCGCGCGGGGATTGGGCCCGGTTTTAGTATATTCTTTGGGCTGCGGGCCGTCAAGGAGAATAGCGAAAAGGCTTGGGCGGGCGCTGCACCCAAATCCGAACCTTGTATATCCGCTGTAGTAACCATTTTCGTTTCGTCTTTGTAGTTAAAGGTGAACACGATTTTATCATCATATAAATACACCGCATTGATAAAGGTGTCAATCATTCGTTGACGTTTTTCCTCTTTGGTAATGTCTATAGTGCGGTATTTCTGGATAAAGAATGTGACCTGTTCCCGTGTAAGTAGCGGCTTCTCCATTTCCTCTTGCAGTATGGCAACCTCCAGCTTGCTCTTGTTGTTCTCCAACTCGTCCAGCCGCTTTTTAGTGGAGGAAGTGATGATGCCCTGCTGGATGGCATTGACCATGTTTTCAATGCCCTTCTCGGTTTCTGCAAGCTGCTGGCGCAGCAGGGGGAGGTCGGCGTTTTCCTTGCCCTGCAAGTCCATGACCGTGTCAATGATATACCGGAAGATAGAATCATCATGGAGCATGGCAACCGTTTCCTTGATAACAATATCCTCTATCCAGTGTTTGCGTACCATCTTTTTCTTGCAGCCCTTGTGCTTCCTCATGCTCACGCACTTGTAATATTCCGTTGCGGCCTGTGTCGCTCTCGCCCACCATAAAGACCCCTCCATGCTTTCCTCTCGCTAGCTATCGGAGGAATACCGCGCATGGATAACTGCGTTCAAAAATTTCACCGCCTATAATAAATCTTGAATCATTTTTTGTATTGCTTTTTTAGAAAATGGTTTGTATGATTCTGCTATACACTATTTTTGCATATGAATCAATGTTGTAAATGAATTGGAACGCGATGCAATCATAGAAAAGTGAGCAGAAATTTGCGCCGCAATCTATCTAATTGTGTATATACACAACATCGGGCCATGTCAGCCCGATGAGTTCATCTTCCAAATGATAATCAGCGTTCAAAATGGCAGGTCGATATCTTTTCTTTTTCGCAACCCAAGACCTATCAATAGATCTTCAAAGCTATCTGCATACGTTGTATCATGAGCATCTAGTCTAAATTCAATTCTACGCTGATTTCCTGTGTTTTTTCTTATATGACCATATTGGTCTGGATAATATTTATAATGATTTGGGTTAAAGTGGTCACTGGCAAACCATTCTTGGCAAAGACCAAAGCTCCAATTGATATAGTAGGCACCTCCCATCAATCTCGATTCTTCATCGGTAATATAGTTGTTCACGTGAAAATAATCTTTGAAAGCAGCTAAAGGAATACAAGGAAGTGCGTTTTGGTATAAATAATCTACTTCCACATTGAAACTATGATGTTTATCATCGAAGCCTATAGAACGCACCCGTAAATATTCAAAGTCTTCAATAACAAAATAGAAATTTGTAATTTCATTATTTAATTCTTGCATATCCACATTCAATTGCCCAATTGAATAGTCAATTAATTCGTCAATTTCTTTTTTAGAAAAGACCTGCTTTTCACGATTGTACTGGGAATAAAATTGATCAACAATGTCGATTATTTGTTCAGCTAAATCTACGGAGGGATAATGACCAGAAATTCGGCATGACATATTAAATAAATGCTCTTTATACATTGCTAACCAATTTGACGGCGAGGTAGAGCTATATATCTTGAAACCTACTTTTTTTGAAGATTTTGGAAAATATCTTTCGATGAGTGAGAAACAAGCTGGCTTAAGTAATCGTTTTTCAAGTTCTACTGCATCCCACCACTTAATTAGTATTTTGTGTCTCCTTGAAATTCCATCAAGCTTTTCGACAAGCTGAGCCGATAGATAGGTTGTGCACACTAATAAATATCCATCAGCTCCGACCATATCGCATGTGTCCCGTATATTTAAGGTTTCACTATTGCTTAGTGCGCTACCACTATGTGCATTATGTTTGCACTGCACAACCCATTTGTGACTATAAGAGCCAAGAATGCCGTTGACGTTTTCAGACACAACTAGGTCTTTTCCATTATCCTGCCCTACGCCTTCCCAATGTACATCTAGCCCCTCCATCTGCATCAGTTCTTGGACAAGTAATTCAAAATGAACGCCGTTTTTGTCTAGTTCTTTAAAATCAATATACATACTACACTCCTCATTTCCGGCCCCGCTTCTTCCCCTGACCCTTCAGAAGTTCTGACTTCTGTGCAATCCGCACAAGCCACTGTTTTTCTTCATCCGTCAACTTTTTGTAGTTCAGCTTAGTTTGCTTACAGAAAATCATGATTACTCTTTCTGCGTTGCTGCCCTCAAAATTCATCGCTTCTTCAAGGCTCTGTTTCAGTTCCTCCGCAACGGTGGTTTCCTGTGTGTGTCCTTTATATCCCCCATAATGCGGTCAATATCTTCATGCACCCGCTGGCAGAAATATTGATGCTCATGGATATGGATGGCTTGCAGCAAATAGGCATCCTTATCCTGCTCGTCGGGGTGGTACCTCTCGATGATTTCAGCCCTCGCCACATTCACCCATGCGTTCAGATTCTGTATCTGCATTGTGGCAATCCCATCCACGTAAATCTCTATGCCGGCCAGTAGCCTCACGAAATCCTTGTGTGCCGCCATTTCACACAACAGGCGGGTATTGATTTTCCCGCTTTTTAATAGTTCTATCATGGTATCACTCAAATGCAGTTCCGATAGGTCTGCGTTTGGGTGATTTTTTGATTCTGCCAGCCCCAACAGGAAGTCAGTGGACACATCATAGAATCTCATCAGTGTCACATGCAGGCAAGGCTAATGTCCTTTTCAACATTCTGCTCCAGCGTCAGGCTATGCTCCACCCGTAAATCCTTTAGCTTTTCCTGTATCGTCAGTGTCGCGTTCATCGCCGTGTTCCCACCTTTTCCCGCAGAAATATTCCTTGCTCCCATTATACCATGTCTTTCCATAAGCGTGGAACATTTCGTTTTTTGGCCCGTTTTCCAACCTTTTGGATATACGGTATGAGGGGGCAAAAAAGGTTACACTGTAGATAGCTCACCGATGGACAAGACACCCGACTTTGGGCCAACTTGGCCCGAAGCCGCAAGGAGGATGATACATTGCCCCAATACGCGATTCTGCGATTCGCAAAGCACAAGGGCGCTCCGGCAGAGGCGCTGGAGGCCCACCACGAATGCAGGAAGGAGCAGTACACCAGCAACCCCGATATTGACACAAGTAAGAGCAAATACAACTTCGATATTGTCCGACCGGAAGGCCGTTACCGGCAAGAGATTGACAGCCGCATTGCGGCGGCGAGATGCCGTGCCCGCAAGGACAGTACCCGCTTTGTGGACACCTTCATCACCGCCAGCCCCCCCTTTTTTTTCAAGGGCCGCAAGCGGGAGGATATTCGGGCCTTCTTTGAGCGGGCGGCGGACGTCCTCTGCTGGCGGGTGGGCCAGCACAATATTATCTCGGCTGTGGTACCTATGGACGAGAAAACGCCACACATATCCGCGCACACGATCCAGAATTTCGAGGCCGGCAAGCGAGAGCCGAAGATCGGTTTGGCGTTTATGATGGCCGATCTGTACGGCTGCGATGTTAACGAGTTTAGACTGAAGGAGAAAGGGGAGAAAGAGGAGGCGACCGTTTAGGTGTTTTGACTTGCATTTTAATGTATTGTACCGTATTTTAACGCAATTTAAGTTATGATGCAAGAAAGGAAAAAAGCCTTGAAAACCCGCATAAATGCAGGGCTTTCAAGGCTTTTTGTTTGGTGCGCCCGACTGGATTCGAACCAGCGGCCTTCCGGGTCGGAGCCGAACGCTCTATCCAACTGAGCTACGGACGCACATGATATCTGCACCCTTTGGGTGCAACGGTTATTTTACCACATTCCCGGGCGGGCGGCAAGCCCTTTTTCAAAAAACGAGCCAAAACTCCCGGGATCAGCCTTATATATGTAAAGCTGATCCCGGGAATTTGGCCTTGGCGGCGTGCGTTTATACCCGGCTGCGGCGCAGGGCCGCATATACCGCGCGGCCCAAAAGGCCCGACACGGCAAAGCCTACAGCGGCCTCCACCAACCCCTGAATACCCACGAACAATGCCATAAAGGTCAAAGGGTTTGCGGCGCCAAGGGCAGTTACAAAGCCCTGAATAAAATCGGTATGATAGAAAAAGAGCACCAGCGCCCCGGTAAACAGCAGGGTGTTCAGCACCGGCCCGGCCAGCGCCGCTGCGCCAAAGGCATAGCCGGGAACAGGAACCTGCTGGCCATCCGTTTTAAGCGCGCGGGAAGAGCGGCGCGACAGCACGCGGAATAAAAGCCCCGTCAGCCACCCCGCCAAAAGGCGGGTGGGCACGCAGGTGAGAAAGGTGAACAGGGGATCCACGGCCAGCAGGGTCGCCCCAAAGGTGCTGGCCCCAAAACAGGTGCCGAAGCTGGTCAGGCCAAAGGCACCGCCCAAAACAGCGCCGGCGGCAGGGCCAAGCAGCATGGCGCCCAGGGCAACGGGGATCATTAAAAAGCTGATCTCCAGCCCTGGCAGCACCCGCAGATAGCCCAAAGGCGTGTAGGCAAGGATCAGTTCCAATGCAAGCAGCACCGAGAGTTGGGTGAGATAGCGAAGGTTTTTACGGTTTTTCATGGCAATTCTCCTTTACTGCTGTTCCGCCTTACAGCGCGGATACAGCGCAACCTGGATTTATGTACACGGCTTTATATACATTATATAGGCCGGAACACCACAAAAAGTCTATTTTTGATTTTTGAGCCAGATGGCATACAAGCCGTCCAGAATAAGGCCGCCGATGTATTCCATGCTGGTGCGGCAGGCGCGGCGAACAGGCGGGGGCAGGCTGCCGGTAGCGACCACCCGCGCGTTGCCGCCCAGCTCCCGCTGGAACTGCGCCAAGAGGCCGTCCAGCATGGCCGCAGTACCTAAAATACTGCCCGCCCGCAGGCAGGCGGCGGTGTTGGTGCTCAAAACCGACGGTTCCCCGTTGACGGTCTGCAGATCCACCTGAGGCAGCTGCGCAGTGCCCCGCACCAGGGAGCGCAGGGCGGCCTCCGGGCCGGGCAGAATCACGCCGCCCACAAGCTGGCCGGCGGCGTTCACCGCCATCACGGACAGGGCGGTATCGGCGCATACCAGCACGACAGGGGGCGGCCCCAACCGTAGTGCGCCCACCGCAGCGCACAGAAGCTCTGCGCCCAGCTCGGCCGGATCGTCGATGCGGATTGCAAGGCCGCTTTTCAGGCCGGGGCCGACCGTGAGCACCCGCAGCGCGCCTAACCCGCGCAGGGCGGCCAGCATTTGGCCGGTAACGGCAGGCACGACCGAGCCCAGGATCGCCCCCTCGATTACAGCGCCGCCCAGGCCGCGCATGGCCAGCAGGCTGCACAGCTGCAGGGCGTATTCGTCCGCCGTGCGCGGCGGTTCAGAAGACAGCTTGGCCGAAAAGGCCTGCGCGCCATTTTCGTAGCCGCCGATACAGATATGAGTGTTGCCGATATTTACAGCCAAAACCATGCCGACGCCCTCCGTTCAGAATGGAATACCTTATTATAATACCACAGGAAAACAAGTTGCAAGAGGGCAGCCGAAAGCATAAGAAAAGTTCCGGTGAAAAAATTGCAAAAAACAGCTTGACAAAGCGAAGATGGCGAGATATAATAAACAAGCTGCCCCGGAGCGGGGCATGCGGCAGGACCTTGAAAACTGAACAATATCGAAGCTTGAAAGGAACCCTTTTTGGAGCTATTGGAGCTCTAAAAAAATTCCAAAAAACAAGTAATTCAAAGGACGCAAGCGATTGCGTTCTGAGGAATACAGCGATTTAAATTCAGAGTAATCTGGTTTAGATACCATTTTATAAAGAGTTTGATCCTGGCTCAGGACGAACGCTGGCGGCGCGCCTAACACATGCAAGTCGAACGGAGCTACTTTTTCGGAAGTTTTCGGATGGAAGAGGAAGCAGCTTAGTGGCGAACGGGTGAGTAACACGTGAGGAACCTGCCTTAAAGAGGGGGACAACAGTTGGAAACGACTGCTAATACCGCATAAGCCCACGGTGCCGCATGGCACAGGGGGAAAAGGAGAAATCCGCTTTAAGATGGACTCGCGTCCAATTAGCTAGATGGTGAGGTAAAGGCTCACCATGGCGACGATTGGTAGCCGGACTGAGAGGTTGAACGGCCACATTGGGACTGAGACACGGCCCAGACTCCTACGGGAGGCAGCAGTGGGGAATATTGCACAATGGGGGAAACCCTGATGCAGCGACGCCGCGTGGAGGAAGAAGGTTTTCGGATTGTAAACTCCTGTCTTCGGGGACGATAATGACGGTACCCGAGGAGGAAGCCACGGCTAACTACGTGCCAGCAGCCGCGGTAAAACGTAGGTGGCAAGCGTTGTCCGGAATTACTGGGTGTAAAGGGAGCGCAGGCGGGTCGGTAAGTTGGGAGTGAAAACTATGGGCTCAACCCATAAATTGCTTTCAAAACTGCTGATCTTGAGTGGTGTAGAGGTAGGCGGAATTCCCGGTGTAGCGGTGGAATGCGTAGATATCGGGAGGAACACCAGTGGCGAAGGCGGCCTACTGGGCACTAACTGACGCTGAGGCTCGAAAGCATGGGTAGCAAACAGGATTAGATACCCTGGTAGTCCATGCCGTAAACGATGATTACTAGGTGTGGGGGGATTAACCCCCTCCGTGCCGCAGTTAACACAATAAGTAATCCACCTGGGGAGTACGACCGCAAGGTTGAAACTCAAAGGAATTGACGGGGGCCCGCACAAGCAGTGGAGTATGTGGTTTAATTCGAAGCAACGCGAAGAACCTTACCAGGTCTTGACATCGGATGCATAGCCTAGAGATAGGTGAAGCCCTTCGGGGCATCCAGACAGGTGGTGCATGGTTGTCGTCAGCTCGTGTCGTGAGATGTTGGGTTAAGTCCCGCAACGAGCGCAACCCTTATCGTTAGTTACTACGCAAGAGGACTCTAGCGAGACTGCCGTTGACAAAACGGAGGAAGGTGGGGATGACGTCAAATCATCATGCCCTTTATGACCTGGGCTACACACGTACTACAATGGCGCTTAACAGAGGGAAGCGAAGCCGCGAGGTGGAGCAAACCCCAGAAACAGCGTCTCAGTTCAGATTGCAGGCTGCAACCCGCCTGCATGAAGTCGGAATTGCTAGTAATCGCGGATCAGCATGCCGCGGTGAATACGTTCCCGGGCCTTGTACACACCGCCCGTCACACCATGAGAGCCGGGGGGACCCGAAGTCCGTAGCCTAACCTTTCAGGAGGGCGCGGCCGAAGGTAAAACTGGTGATTGGGGTGAAGTCGTAACAAGGTAGCCGTATCGGAAGGTGCGGCTGGATCACCTCCTTTCTAGGGAGACAGCAGACACGGAGGGCCGGAAGGCCGTTTGGTGAGCTGTAGAAAGAGGGAGACTTGAGAGTTTCAGATATTGTTCGGTTTTGAGGGCCCTGAAAACAGGAGTCTTCAGAGAAGAAGAGAGCAAGCAAGCCGAAGCGCGAGAGCGTGGGGGTATAGCTCAGCTGGGAGAGCACCTGCTTTGCAAGCAGGGGGTCAGGAGTTCGAGCCTCCTTATCTCCACCAATATGGGCTCATAGCTCAGGTGGTTAGAGCGCGCGCCTGATAAGCGCGAGGTCGGTGGTTCGAGTCCACTTGAGCCCACCACTTTTCTCATTATGAGAAGAGAAAAGCTGAGAGCGCTTGCTCATGATGTACCTTGAAAACTGAATAATAAACTGCGAAGAGATTTAAGAAAATTTGTAACTACAATTTTGATTAGATCTCGTTGGCAAAATAGGAGAATCAAAGGAAAACGGTCAAGCTAAAAAGGGCGCAGGGCGAATGCCTTGGCACTGGGAGCCGAAGAAAGACGTGATAAGCTGCGAAAAGCTGCGGGGAGCTGCAAATAAGCATTGATCCGCAGATATCTGAATGGGGAAACCCACCGGAGAGAAGCTCCGGTACCGTATGGTGAATCAAATAGCCATACGGAGGGAACCGCCTGAACTGAAACATCTAAGTAGGGCGAGGAAGAGACATCAAAAGAGATTCCGCAAGTAGTGGCGAGCGAACGCGGAAGAGGCCAAACCGTGGGTGGAAACACCTGCGGGGTGTGGACTGCTATAAGGACTGCAACAGTTAACTGAAGGGTATGGGAAGGCCCGCCGAAGAGTGTGAGAGCCACGTAAGTGAAAACGGGAGCAGCTGAGCAGGATCCAGAGTACGGCCAGACACGTGAAACCTGGTCGGAAGATGGGGGGACCACCCTCCAAGCCTAAATACTACCCAGTGACCGATAGCGTATAGTACTGTGAAGGAAAGGTGAAAAGAACCCCGGGAGGGGAGTGAAATAGAACCTGAAACCCTGTGCCTACAAGCACTGAGAGCACGTCAAAGTGTGATCAGGTACTTTTTGTAGAACGGTCCGGCGAGCGACTGTATGCAGCGAGGTTAAGTTGTTAAGCAACGGAGCCGAAGCGAGAGCGAGTCTGAAGAGGGCGTTTAGTTGCATGCAGTGGGCCCGAAACCGGGTGACCTACCCATGATCAGGTTGAAGTGGAGGTAAAACTCCATGGAGGACCGAACCGACCTCCGTTGAAAAGGCGGCGGATGAATTGTGGGTAGCGGAGAAATTCCAATCGAACCCGGAGATAGCTGGTTCTCCCCGAAATAGTTTTAGGACTAGCCTCATGTTAGATTTCCGGAGGTAAAGCACTGAATGGCCTAGGGCCCGAGAGGGTACCGAAGCCTATCAAACTAAGAATGCCGGAAAATTGATGCATGGGAGTCAGACTGTGTGAGATAAGTCTCATAGTCAAAAGGGAAACAGCCCAGATCTACAGCTAAGGTCCCAAAGCAGGTTTAAGTGGAAAAGGATGTGGAGTTGCTAAGACAACCAGGATGTTGGCTTAGAAGCAGCCACTCATTCAAAGAGTGCGTAATAGCTCACTGGTCGAGTGACTCTGCGCCGAAAATTCAACGGGGCTAAAACCTGCACCGAAGCTTAGGCAGCATTCAGAGATGGATGTTGGGTAGGGGAGCGTTGTGTACGAGGCGAAGCATTAGCGCAAGCGGGTGTGGATTGTACACAAGTGAGAATGCCGGAATGAGTAGCGCGAATGCAGTGAGAATCTGCATGGCCGAAAGCCTAAGGTTTTTGGAGGAAGGTTCGTCCGCTCCAAGTTAGCCGGGAGCTAAGGTGAGGCCGAAAGGCGTAGCCGATGCACATACGGTAGAGATTCCGTAGCCACCGAAACAGTTAAGTGTGGGGACACTTTTGAAGTGTTGGAGCCGGGCGTTGGTTGCCCCGGTCGCAAGGGACTGAAATTTAGTAGGGAAGTCCAGCACGGAGAGAGGCGAGAAAAGCCACATGTATTTGTAAGGTGCCCGTACCGCAAACCGACACAGGTAGGTAGGAAGAGGATTCTAAGGCCAACGGGAGAAGGGTTGTTAAGGAACTCGGCAAGTTGACCCCGTAACTTCGGGAGAAGGGGTGCTCTGGAAACAGAGCCGCAGAGAATAGGCCCAAGCAACTGTTTAGCAAAAACACAGGTCTGTGCTAAATCGAAAGATGACGTATACGGGCTGACACCTGCCCGGTGCTGGAAGGTTAAGGGGAGATGTGCAAGCATTGAACTGAAGCCCCAGTAAACGGCGGCCGTAACTATAACGGTCCTAAGGTAGCGAAATTCCTTGTCAGGTAAGTTCTGACCCGCACGAATGGTGTAATGATTTGGGCACTGTCTCAACAGCCCGCCCGGCGAAATTGTAGTACCGGTGAAGATGCCGGTTACCCGCGACAAGACGGAAAGACCCCATGGAGCTTTACTGTAGCCTAATATTGGGTCTTGGTATTACATGTACAGGATAGGTGGGAGACTAGGAAGCATTGGCGTCAGCTAGTGTGGAGTCACCCTTGGGATACCACCCTTGTGATACTAGGATTCTAACCTGCGGCCCTGAACCGGGTCGGGGGACATTGTTAGGTGGGCAGTTTGACTGGGGCGGTCGCCTCCTAAAGCGTAGCGGAGGCGTTCAAAGGTTGGCTCAGCACGGACGGAAACCGTGCAATAGAGTGCAAACGCGTAAGCCAGCCTAACTGCGAGACCGACGGGTCGAGCAGTAACGAAAGTTGGAGTTAGTGATCCGGTGGTATGTGAGTGGAAATGCCATCGCTCAACGGATAAAAGTTACCCTGGGGATAACAGGCTGATCTCCCCCAAGAGTCCACATCGACGGGGAGGTTTGGCACCTCGATGTCGGCTCATCGCATCCTGGGGCTGTATTCGGTCCCAAGGGTTTGGCTGTTCGCCAATTAAAGCGGTACGCGAGCTGGGTTCAGAACGTCGTGAGACAGTTCGGTCCCTATCTGTCGTGGGCGCAGGATATTTGATGGGATCTGTCCCTAGTACGAGAGGACCGGGATGGACGCACCTCTGGTGCACCAGTTGTCACGCCAGTGGCACAGCTGGGCAGCTATGTGCGGATCGGATAAACGCTGAAAGCATCTAAGCGTGAAGCCGGCCCAAAGATAAGATATCCCACTGAGTTAATCAGGTAAGACCCCTTGAAGACTACAAGGTTGATAGGCACGAAGTGTAAGTGCAGTGATGTATTGAGCTGGCGTGTACTAATAGGTCGAGGGCTTGACCACATTTCCGAAGGTACTCCTAGAGAGCCAGAACGCAGGATTATTATTCAGTTTTGAGGGTGCATCTGAGAAGATGGACTTTCGCGAGAGAAAGGCGATGGCCAGCAATGGCCGGTACCGATGACGCAGAGGACCCACCTGTTCCCATTCCGAACACAGTAGTTAAGCTCTGTGGTGCCGAAGATACTTGGCTGGAGACGGCCTGGGAAAATAGGAAGGCGCCGGCTTTCTCGGACAAGAGGCCCTGCGGGAAGGATTACTCCTTCCCGCAGGGCTTCTTCCTTTTTTGCGCGCTTTCCAATGCAGCGATGGCCCCTTTGCGGCGCGCTACCTGAATGACGCCTGAATGACGCGCTGCTTACCAGGTTTCATCGATCTTGCCGTCCTCCATTGGGCCTGCACTCCGCACAAAGTCCGGGCAAGAGGCGGTTTGTTGCAAAAATGTAAGTGTGCCGAGCCCCCTGTAAGCCCGTTCGATGGCAGGCAAGCGCCTCTTCCTTTTATAATAAAGTCACAGCCGGAAAAGGTATTGTGACCGGACGGGAAAAGGAGGGCGTATACCGTGCGATATTTAAAGGTTTTGAAATGGATGGGCGCAGGGCTGCTGGCGGCCGTGCTGTGCGGCGTGCTGTGGGTGCTTGGCCGCGGCTACTGGATGTATCGCTCGGCAGTAAACGAGGCGCCGCTGGCCCAAAAGATTGAAGAGATCCGCCAAAAGCCCGGGTTTACACCGCTCAGCGAGCTGCCCTCGGTTTACATAAACGGTGTGGTCGCGGTGGAAGATCACCGCTTTTACAGTCACCACGGCGTGGACCTTTTTGCGATTGGCCGGGCGGCCTGGAACAACCTGTGGGCGGGGCGCCTTGCCGAGGGAGGCAGCACCATTACGCAGCAGCTTGCCAAGAACCTGTACTTTACACAGGAAAAACGGTTTGAGCGCAAAATCGCGGAGGTTTTCATGGCTTGGCTGATCGAGGACAGCTGCACCAAGCGCGAAATTTTGGAGCTGTATGTGAATGCGATTTACTTTGGCGACGGCTACACCTGCGTAAAGGACGCAGCGGAGGGCTATTTTGGAAAAGACCCCTCCGAATTGAGCTTTTACGAGGCCACTATGTTGGTGGGGATCCCCAATGCGCCCAGCGCCTACGCACCCACCAAAAGCCCTGAGCTGGCGGCGCAGCGCCAGGCGCAGGTGGTGCAGCGCATGCAGAAATACGGCTATCTTCCGCCGCAAAGGCTTTCCGGCGGCCTGCGGCGGGGGATAGCCGCCCCTTGAGGGCGCCGGAGCCCAGCTGCAGCCACATTTGAGGAGCCGGGTTGCCTGAAAAAACAGAGAATAAAAGGCACCGGCGTGGACTGTGAGAAACAGGGGAAAGAGGAAAAAAATAAGAAGAAATTTGCCCTGAAAACCTATTGACAAACCCCTTCTTAGCCAGTATAATATAAAAGCATTCCGTCACTATGGCCCCTTGGTCAAGCGGCTAAGACGTCGCCCTCTCACGGCGAAATCGGGAGTTCGATTCTCCCAGGGGTCACCACATGCGCTTCTAGCTCAGTTGGTAGAGCAGCTGACTCTTAATCAGCGGGCCCAGGGTTCGAGTCCCTGGAAGCGCACCACAAATCCCCTTGCAGACTGCGGGTCTGCAAGGGGATTTTCTTGTTGTTTAAACTTGCCTGCACTGGCCGCAACTTTTTCACACGGCGCAGTTGATTGTTTTGGGTTTGCACCCCAGTGGCATCATGGACAGGTCGATCCGGCCGATCGTGGGAATCGAAAAGAAGATATGATAAAGCAGGACAATCAGGTAACCGCCGCTGCCTTGCTCCGCACCCCTTCGTTCATAAAGGGAAGGCTATTTTGTCAATGGAATGGAAGAGTCCAGCGTGGGATCGAAGCTGGTTCCATCGGTGAAAAGGGCCCGGCGGTTGAGCGTAAACCCCGGGGGCAGCTGTTTGGGCGCATAGCCGGTGACGTCCTTGAAAACACGGTTAAAGTTGCGCAGGGTGTTAAAGCCGCATTGGGCCATTAAATCGGCCATGGTGATGTTCTCTTGCAGGGAAAGGAGCTCAATGGCGCGGTCCACACGCAGCATGTTCAAATAACGGGAGAAAGTGAGGCCTGTAATGCGCTTGAAATAACGTGAAAAATAAGCCTCGGACATGTACATGAATGCTGCGGCGCCCGAAAAGTCGAATTCGCAGCCGGGCTGCTCCAGCAGAATAAGAAGCTGTTTATAACGGGCCAAAGCGGGCCGTATGGCAGGCGGATCCGTTACCCAGCCCTCCCCGCGAAAGATATCAGCCAGCAGTGAGGTGATGAGGGCGTTTACCTTTTCCGTGTAAAAAACAGACTTTTTTTGATACTCCTGATCCAGCTCGGTCATTCGCTCGGCTGCATTGTAACGATCCACAAAGATGGGCTTTTTTAAGCAGCAGGGGGGATGAAGCAGTTCGCCGAACTGGGCCACGGCCACACAGCTGCTTTGCAGCCCGGAAATGCTGTGCACGGTTTCCGCGCGGAAAAACGCGCACTCGCCCTTGTGCAGCGTATAAAAGCAGCCGTCCAGCAGGATTTCGGCGGATCCCTCCTGGCAGACGACGAGCTCATTTTCAAAATGCCAATGCGCGAGGTTGTGCAAATTTTTGTAGCGGTGAACCCAGACCTGTGCATCCTTATCAAAAACGCGCCGCTCCTGTTTTGCCATGGGGCCGTTCCCCCTTTTTAGTCCATTATGGAACAATTACAGGAAAAAATCAATAAATGTCTATACTTCAACAACACAATTCTTTCAATGAAAGAACAAAAACTATATATTCGTGTTAGAAGATTTAAAAATTTTGTAAATAAAGACGGATATTGCAAAAACAGAGGAGCTTTTTTGCTGCCGGCGCAAAGAGGAAAGATTAATTTTTGTCCAGTTCGATGAAAAAGGAGGAATGGAAAAAGCGTAAGGGAAAGGCCTGAAAAAGATCGGATGTGTTAAAGGAGGAGTTTTGATGTTAAAGGAGAAAAAGAGAGCACTTGTTCTTTTTGTAATCGCTTTGGTGCTTTGTTTTGCAGGCAGTTTGGGCGCCAACCTGGTACAGAGCGGCGGCGGATCGATCAACGTTCAGAATTATAACAACAAACCCCTTGCCCAAGTGGCGGAAACCATTGCTGTGAACAATACCGCTGGAAATAAAAATATTACAGCCACCTTTACCTCCAGCACAACAGAGAAAATGACCTATAAGGTATTGGTGCCGAAGAATGCCACCCCTGAAAACCCGGCGCCTGCCGTGGTGATGATGCACGGCGGACTGTCGAATAAAGACACCACTGCGCCGATCTATATTGAGCTGGCGCGCAGAGGCTTTGTGGTGATCGCCTTCGACGCGATGGGCCACGGCAAGACGGATAAGGGGGTGGACGCACTCACCCACAATACCATGGGCATGGAGGCGATGGTGGAGTTAGCAATGAGCATGCCCTGTGTGGATGAAACGCAGGTGGGAGTTACCGGCCACAGTTGGGGGAACAATGGCTCTGCCGCCGTGATCAACGTGATTAACCTGGGCGAAGAAAATCCCAAGATCAAGGCGTGGCTGTGCGCCCAGGGCACGCTGGGGATTTATGATCTGCAGCCCGGCGCGATAGACGGCGTTACCTTTGGCCTCAGCGTGGGAAAGTATGATGAAATTGACGCTACTTATGTTGGGTCTTATACGTTTACAAGTTCCCCGATCGCCACTGGTTGGATCCAGGAGGTATACCCCGCGTTTGACGCAGCGGAAGTTCCGACGGGGATATGGTTTGACGCAGGCGGGGCGCATGAGGTGGCGGAAGGAACAAAGTTTGAGGGGATCGGCGGCCGGGTGCTGTATCACCCCGCAAACACGCACCCCGGTGCGCTTTTCTCCAAAACAGGCACCGCAACGAACGTGAATTTCTTCTACGGAGCATTTGGTGTTCCCGGCGGCGCGGCATACATCCCTTCCGAACATCAGCTCTGGGGTTGGTTTACAGCGTTTTTAGCGGTAGGGCTTGCGGGCTGGTTTGTGCTTGCGCTGGCCATTTTTGACCTGCTGCTGTTCACGCCGATGTTCAAAAGGTTGCGGGGCACTCAGGAGGCATTGATCATCAGCGATCAAAAGGGGCTTCCGTCTTTCCGGAACCTTAAGGAATCGGTGCCGCTTATCTGCATGTTCATTTTCCTTACCGTTTTTTCTTATCTGACAATGGTACCATGTACTGCTGCAGGCTCCAAGCTGATCCCCTCCAGCAATTTCTTCCCCAATGCAGCGCACACTTCGGGGGCGCTGGGGTATTGGTCTTTCATTACAGCGCTTGTATCACTGCTGGCAATCTACATTGTTTCTCAAATAAAAGTGGTTCTCAACCGCAAAGATAAAAGCTATCACTGGAAAAACCCGCTGGACCCGGCAAAGTTATCTGCGGACAAGCTTGTACAGTCCGCGCTGATGGCATTCACCGTGTTCTGTGCGATTCACCTGGTCCTTTGGTGCATCGACGCCGCTTTTAATGTCGATTTCGTGATTGCCACCATCGACTTTACCACGTTCCGGCCGGTAAAAATATTTGTAATGCTTCGTTATTTGCTGCTTTGCGCCCCCTTCTATATCGTGAACGCGATCCTGAATGCAAATACCCGTTTTAAAGACTTGCCGGAATGGGCGTCCACAGCGATTGTGTGCGTGGGAAACGTTCTTGGGCTGGGCCTGCTGCTTTTCCGGGAATATTCTGCCCTTTTTGCCACCGGTTCGCTGTTGACGGGAGAAGCCTGCTCGACCTTTACCGTGGTGTGGTCGATGCTCGTGCCGCTGACACTCTCTCCGATCATTGCGCGCTATACCTATAAACGAACAGGCAACATCTGGGTGGGGGCCCTGTTGAATTCCTTCATTTTTATTATGATGCAGGTGGGCACCGGCCAATATATGATCGAGGGCATTGACATTACGATGTTTGGCCTGTAAAAAGGATTATATATGCTTGCGGCCGGGTGTGCGGAAGAGGGAGGAGTTGATGGAAAGGTTGGAGGCATTGCAGACAAAAAGGACCGCCCTGGGCATTGAGCTGGGCTCCACACGCATTAAGGCGGTACTGATTGGGCCGGATCACACGGTGCTGGCCTCGGGGGCGCACGAGTGGGAGAACCGGCTGGAGAACGGCTGCTGGACCTACCCGCTGGACGAGGTGTGGGCGGGCGTGCGGGCTGCCTACGCAAAGCTGGCTGCGGCTTTTGCTGCGCAATACGGCACGCCGCCCACAGCGGTGGGGGCCATGGGCGTTTCGGGTATGATGCACGGCTACCTGCCCTTCAGCAGGAACGGTGCGCAGCTGGCGCCCTTCCGCACCTGGCGCAACACCACGACAGGCCCCGCGGCCGCGGAATTAACAGAGCTGTTCGGGTTCAACATCCCCCAGCGGTGGAGCGCCGCGCATTTGTATCAGGCCATGCTGAACGGGGAAGGGCAGGTGAAGGATATTGCCTTCCTCACAACCCTGGCGGGCTATGTGCATTGGCGGCTTACAGGTGAAAAGGTGCTGGGTGTGGGGGACGCCTCCGGGATGTTTCCCATCGACAGCGCGGCGTGCGATTACGACGCGGCGATGGTGCGCCGGTTCAACGGCCTGCTGCAGGCGCATGAGCTTGCCTATCGGCTGGAAGACATTTTGCCCCGCGTGCTGCGCGCGGGCGAGGCCGCGGGCGTGCTGACGGCGGAGGGGGCGAAGCTGCTGGACCCCACGGGCACGCTGCGCCCCGGTGTGCCGCTGTGCCCGCCCGAGGGCGATGCGGGCACCGGCATGGTGGCCACGGGCAGCGTGGCCCCGCGCACGGGCAATGTGTCGGCGGGTACGTCGGTGTTCGCCATGGCCGTGCTGGAAAAACCGCTGTCCCGAGTGTACCCGGAGATCGACATGGTCACGACACCCGCGGGCGCTCCGGTGGCCATGGTGCACTGCAACACCTGCACCTCCGACCTGGACGCCTGGGTAAAGCTGTTGGGCGAGATGGCCGGGGCAGCGGGCGCGGCGCTCTCAAAGCAGGCGCTGTATGAGCTGTTTTATAAAAAGGCGCTGGAGGGCGAGGCGGACTGCGGCGGCCTTGTGAACTACAACTGTTATTCGGGGGAACCGGTGGCCGGCCTTGCACAGGGCTGCCCGCTCTTTGTGCGCCGGCCGGACGCCAGGCTTAACCTGGCAAATTTTTCCCGCGCACAGCTGTATTCCGCCATGGCCACGCTGAAGCTGGGCATGGACATTCTTTTGGAGGGAGAGGGCGTGCCGCTGGACACGCTGTGCGGCCACGGCGGGTTGTTCAAAACGCCCATTGTGGGCCAGCGGCTGCTGGCGGGCGCGCTGGGCGTGCCGGTGGCTGTGATGGAAACAGCCGGCGAGGGCGGGCCCTGGGGCATGGCGGTACTGGCGGCATATATGCTGAACAGGAGAAAAGGCGAAACGCTGGAGCGCTATCTGGCGGACCGCGTGTTCGCCGCTGCGAAAGGCAGCATTGAGCCCCCGCAAGAAACAGACCGCGCGGGCTTTGCCCGCTTCATGGAACGCTACAAAAAGGGCCTTGCGGCAGAACAAGCCGCTGCGGAGGCCCTGCAATAAGGAGGAGCGAAGATGCGCCTGAAAGATTATGAGTTCTGGTTTGTGGTGGGCAGCCAGTCTTTGTATGGCCCGGAGGTGCTGGAAACCGTGGCGGCACGCGCAGCGGAGATGGCCGAGGTGTTGAACGCCTCGGGGAAGCTGCCCTGCAAGCTGGCCTACAAGGTTACCGCCAAGACCAACCGGGAGATCACGGATGTGGTGCGCGAAGCGAACTACGACCCAAAATGCGCGGGGATCATCGCCTGGTGCCATACCTTCAGCCCCTCAAAAATGTGGATCAACGGCTTTGCGGCGCTGCAAAAGCCCTATTGCCATTTCGCCACGCAGTACAATCGTGAGATACCGGACGAAGAAATCGACATGGACTTTATGAACCTGAACCAGGCCGCCCACGGCGACCGGGAGCATGGCTTCATCGGGGCGCGCCTGCGCCTGCCGCGCAAGGTGATCGCGGGCTACTGGCGGGACACGGAGGTGCAGCAGCGCCTGGGCGGCTGGATGCGCGCGGCCGTGGGCGCGGCGTTCAGCAAGGAGCTGAAGGTGATGCGCTTCGGCGACAACATGCGGGAGGTGGCCGTTACCGAGGGCGACAAGGTGGAGGTGCAGGCGAAGCTGGGCTGGCAGGTGAACACCTGGCCCGTGGGGCAGCTGGTAGAAACGATGCGCGCTGTGACCGAGGAGGAGATCGACGCCCTCATAAACACCTATCGCGCCCAGTACGACTTTGCCACGGACGACATGGGCACCGTGCGCTACCAGGCGCGCGAGGAGATCGCCATGAAAAAGCTGCTGGACGCCGAGGGCTGCATGGCGTTCAGCAATACCTTCCAGGACCTGTACGGCATGCGCCAGCTGCCGGGCCTTGCCAGCCAGCACCTGATGGCCCAGGGTTACGGCTACGGCGGCGAGGGCGACTGGAAGGCGGCGGCCATGACGGCCATCCTGAAAGCCATGAGCGAGGGGCAGACGGGCGGCACCACCTTTATGGAAGACTATACCTACCACCTGGAAAAAGGCAACGAATACAGCCTGGGCGCCCACATGTTGGAGGTGTGCCCCAGCGTGGCGGCGCAGCGGCCCCGCATTGAAGTGCACCCGCTGGGCATCGGCGACCGGGAGCCGCCCGCCCGCCTGGTGTTCGAGGGGCATGAGGGCGACGCCATTGTGGTGAGCCTCATTGATATGGGCGGCCGCCTGCGCCTGATCTGCCAGGACATCCACTGCGTGAAGCCCATCCTGGCGATGCCGAACCTGCCGGTGGCGCGGGTGATGTGGCGGGCGGAGCCGAGCCTTGCCGCGGGCGTGGAGTGCTGGATCACGGCGGGCGGCGCGCACCACACGGTGCTGAGCTACGACCTGACCGCCGGGCAGATGAAGGACTGGGCCCGTATGATGGATATCGAGTTTGTGCACATCACAAAAGGCACCACTGTGGAGGGGCTGGAACGGGAGCTGTTCCTGGCCGACCTTGCCTGGAAGCTGAAATAAGGCGGATGGAATGCGGCAAGAGCAAGGCCAAAAGGAGGATAAGGCCAAGCGGGAGCTGCCGCACTGGGCCGCTGCCTGATCCTGCCGCGGGCACCGCGGCAGGATCAGGCTCACCGGGGGGCAGGAGGGCGCAAAATGCTGAAATTGCAAAGGTTTAAGAATGTTTTGCGATATAGAAAAATCCGGTTGACAAACCAGATGAATGTGGGTATAATATAACACGTCACATTGATAAAACCCTCGGGTTTAAAGGGCGGCGCCCGCAGGCACTGCGCTTGCAGATGTGAAGATATTCCTCCTTAGCTCAGTCGGTAGAGCATGCGGCTGTTAACCGCAGGGTCGTTGGTTCGAGCCCAACAGGGGGAGCCAGAAAAACCGTTGGAACTGCTTTTTGAGCGTTCCAACGGTTTTCTTTTGGTTTTTGTTGACCAAAGGCTTGCCGGCAGGGCGGCGCAGGGGCCGTTACTCTGCGGTCTGAGGAGTTTCGCCGTAGGCCAGCTGCAGTGCGGCGTCGAGCCCAAAGCCCAAGGCGTGGGCGATGCAGGCCGCGGTGTCGAGCTTGGTTACCACCTGCGCCCGTTCGATTTTTTGGTAGCCACGCTCTGAGAGATTACACAGCTCCGCGGCCTGTGCCTGGGTGAGCCCAAGCGCGTGGCGGCGTTTCAGCAGGACCTGTGCGAAAGCGACTTCAATAGGCATTGTATCCCTCCTTTCTACAGGAATCGTATATTAAATGTGAAAAAATTCCCACGAACTAAAGTGCGTATAAGGAAAAAACAGGAAAATAAAAAAGCAGCCTCTGCCAGGCTGCTTTTTGCGCTGTGCCGTCCGATGGTTTGATGGATGCAATAAACTTGTTTTCAGATAAAACGAAAGGGCACCCGGGAATTTTTTACTCAGCTTTCCTGGTCGAAGCGGCAGATGAGCTGTTTGAAATGCTTCACATGCAGCTGTTCATCCAAAACGATGCGCCGCAGCAGGGCCTTGATGTAAGGGTCGTCGATCATGCGGATGTGCTTTTCGTAGTTGTAAATGGCCTCGTATTCACTGGCCAGGTCCAGATGCAGGCGCTGGGCAAGGGTAAGGCCGTATTGGATGGAGCCGCTGGTCCAGGCAGCAGCCTCCGGCCCGCCCTTTACATGGGGGTCCACCCCCAGCAGACGGATGGTTTTTGCCAGCTTTTCCATGTGCATCATTTCCACAATGGAGATCTTTTCCAGCGCAGCAGCGGCTTCCGGGGCGCTGTCGGTCATGGTATGATGGTAAATGTATTGGTTGGCGGCGGTCATTTCGCCGGAGGGGCCGGCGTAATCCTCCATCAGCAGGCGGGCGTAATAGGGGTTTTTGCCCTGCACCTGAAGCGCAGGATAGGGCGCGGGATCGGAAAAGCCCTCGCGGTAGTGCAGGTCGCCGGTAATCGGGTCAGGCATGGCGTGCAGCCTCCTTTCGATCGTGGGGCAAGAGCCCCGCTTTATTCTATGCGCGGGCGGCGCCGGGGTTGCATGCGGGGCTGGAAAGCGGGAGATGCGGGCGCTTCGGCCTTGTGCAACCATCCAAAAAACAAAGGATCGCATAGTGAAAATAGCCGGAAGAAAGGGCCTGGAAATCAAAAATCAAAAACAAAAGTAAAAAACACGAAAACTGTTTTGGAGGGCGAAAGAAAAAGTAAAAAAAATGAAAAAAAGAGCGGTGGGCTTTTTTGTTATGATGAAACCAAAGAGAGCGGCCCGGCCGGCCGCAAACACCGTGAGGATTCAAAGGAGGAAAACACATGAAAAAGCTTCTTGCATTGGTTCTGGCAGCTGGAATGGCATTGTCCCTGGCGGCCTGCGGGGGTGGCAGCGCACCTTCCGCGGGCGGCGGCACAGGCAACGGCGCGGGCAACAGCGACCTGCCGGTGCTGCGGGTGGCGGCAATGCCCACCATTACCAGCCTGCCCACCTACTACATTCAGAAAAACGGCCTGGCTGAAAAGGCCGGCTTCCGCATGGAGATCACCATGTTCGATACCGGCGCGCCCATGAACGAGGCGCTGGCGGCCGATCTGTGGGACGTGGGCGCCATGGGCGCCGCGGCCGTGACCGGCATGGCCAACTACGACGAGATGGTGATCGGCGAGGTGCTGGAATCCACCGATGGCCAGGGCGTTTTTGTAAAGCCCGACAGCCCCATTGCAAAGGACACCGGCTACAATCCCTCCTTCCCCACCGTGCTGGGCAGCCCGGACACGGTAAAGGGAATCACCATTCTGACCCCGGTGGGCACCGCGCAGCACTTCACCATTTTGAAATGGCTTGAAAAGCTGGGGCTGGAGGCCACCGACGTGAACATCGTGAACATGGACACCGTGCAGGCCTATCAGGCCATGCAGGCGGGCCAGTGCGACGCGGTTTCGCTGAACGTGCCCACCTTCTTTGACGCGGTGAACGACGGTATGGTGCAGGTGGCGAACCTGGCCGATCTGGGCACCCGCTATGTGGACATGGTGGTCGCCAACCGCAAAGCGGTGGAAGGCAAGGCCGACCTGATCGAAAAATATATGGAGTGCCTTCTGGAGGCCAATGCCGCCCTGCAGAACGACCAGGAGATGGCCACCGACCTGTTCATGGAATTCCTGAAGGAAAACGGCATGGAAACCACCCGCGAGAACTGCGTGTCCGACCTGCAGCGCGCCAAGTTCCTGGTGAAAGAGGACTGGAAGGGCCGCGAGCTGGGCAACTTTGCAAAGGAACTGGGCGAGTTCTATGTGGGCCAGGGCCAGCTGGACGCCAGCGCCATTGACAAGTTCACCACCAATGTGGACAACACCTTTGTGAAAGGCTATCAGCAAGGCTGAGCCGAAGGGCTTTTATAAACAGCAACGGGTACGGCCTGCGGCTCACGCGAGCCGCAGGCCGTACTTTAAACTAAAACGAAAGGCGTGACACCTGAATGAAGCAGTTTGCGCAAAAGCATAAATTCAAGCTCATCTCCGCCTGTTCTTTTTTGGCGGTGCTGCTGATCTGGGAGCTTGCCACGGATGTGCTGCATCTGATCAGCCCCCTGATGCTGCCCAGCCCGGCCAAGATTCTCGATACGCTTGTTTACAAGATCATGGGCGGCACCAACCCGGACGGCGCGACCCTGTTCGAGAACATCTGGGCCAGCCTGAAGATCGCCCTGGGCGGCTATGTGGTGGGCGTGGCCATTGGGGTGCCGCTGGGCATCGGCATGGCGTGGAGCCGCCGGTTTGAGCTGTTCGCAAAACCCCTGTTCGACATCATCCGCCCGATCCCGGCTCTGGCCTGGATCCCGCTGATGATCCTGTGGCTGGGCATCGGCTATTCCTCCAAGGTGGGCATCATCTTTTTCGCCGCCTTCATCAGCGCCACCGTGAACTCCTACACCGGCATCCGGCGCACCAGCCAGGTGCACCTGTGGGTGGGCAAGACCTTTGGCGCCACCAACCGCCAGCTGCTGTTCAAGGTGGCGATCCCCACCGCGCTGCCCATGATCTTTACCGGCCTGCGCCTGGCGCTGGGCTCTTCGTGGGTGGCGCTGGTGGCCGCTGAGCTGCTGGCCGCCACCCGCGGCCTGGGCTTCATGATCCAGATGGCCCGCATGCTGGGCCGCCCGGACGTGATCATTGTGGGTATGCTCACCATTGGCTTTATTGGCCTTTTGCTGAACGCGGTGCTGGAAAAATTGCAGAAAAAGTTTGTGAAGGGGGCGAAAAAAGGATGATCGACACCACAGCCAAAAGCCGCTTTTCCATCAAGCAGCTCACGGTCATTTATACCGTCGTTTCGCTGCTCTCCCTGCTGGTGGTGTGGGAGCTGGTGGCCCGCTTTACCAGCGCTTCCATGTTCCTGCCGCCGGCCAGCCAGGTGCTTGCGAACTTCTTTAAAAGCTTTGTGGAGCCGGTGGGCAAGCACACCATGCTGTATCACATCGGCATCAGCCTGTACCGGGTGGCGGTGGCCTTTGCCCTGGCCACCGTGGCCGGCATTGCGCTGGGCGTGGGCATGGGCTATTCCCGCATCTTTGAGGCGATTTTCAAGCCCATCTTCGAGTTTATCCGCCCCATCCCGCCCCTGGCCTGGATCCCGCTCTCGATCCTGTGGTTCGGTTTGGGCGATACCGGCAAGTTCTTCATCATCTTTTTGGGATGCTTCTGTTTTATCACTGTGAACACCTACGACGGCGCAAAAAACGTGGATCCCGAGCTCATGGGCGCGGCCCGCATGCTGGGCGCAAACGAGCGGCAGGTGTTCTTTGAGATCGTGCTGCCATCGTCGGTGCCGTATATCTTTGCGGGCCTGCAGATCGCCGTGACCGCCGGCTGGAGCGCGGTGGTGGGCGCGGAGATGGTGCAGTCCAATGAGGGCGTGGGCTGGATGATCGTGCGCGGCATGAACACCGGCAACACACTGCAGATCATGGTGGGCATGGTGGCGATTGGGATCGTGGGCTTTATTCTGGCCAACCTGACCACCGCCCTTGAAAGGAGGCTTTGCGCATGGAACGAGCAAAAGGGGATGTGACGGGCGCGCCCGTGCTGGAATGCCGGGGCGTGGGCCGCAGCTTCGAGGGCTACAACGGCGGCGGCAAAAACGAGGTGCTGCGCGGCGTGGATTTTGAGGTGAAGGAGAACGAGTTCCTGGTGCTGTTCGGCGCTGGCCAGTGCGGAAAGACCACATTGCTGAACATCCTGGCGGGGCTGGACGTGCCCACCGAGGGCGAGGTATACACCCGCGGCAAAAAGGTCACCGGTCCTGCGCCCGAGCGGGGCGTGGTGTACCAGAAGACCTCGCTGTTCCCCTGGCTCACGGTGGAGGACAACGTGGGCTTTGGCCCCAAGGTGCGCCACATGCAAAAAAAAGAGCGGGACGCCCGCATTGCAAAATACCTGGACCTGGTGGGCCTGACCGGCTTTGAAAAGAGCTTTCCCAGCCAGCTTTCGGGCGGGATGCGCCAGCGGGTGGGCATTGCCCGCGCCTATGCAAACCAGCCCGACATCATGCTGATGGACGAACCCTTCGGCCACCTGGACGCGCAGACCCGCTATATGATGGAGGAGGAGCTGCAGCGCATCTGGCAGAAGGAAAAGCGCACGGTGGTGTTTGTGACCAACAACATCGAAGAAGCGCTGTTTTTGGCCGACCGCATCATTCTGCTGACCAACTGCCCCACCCACATCAAGCAGGAGTATGTGATCGACCTGCCCCACCCCCGCAGCTATGTGGATCCGGAGTTTTTGCGCCTGCGCCAGGAGATCACCGACAATATGGACCTGACGCTGTGAGAGAGGAGAAGCAACATGCAAGAAAACATGCAGCCTAAGGTACAGGTGAAGCACCTGACCAAGCAGTTCGGCGACCTGCTGGTGCTGAACGACATCTCTTTCAACGTGCAGTCCGGCGAGTTTTTGTGCATCGTGGGCCCCACCGGCTGCGGCAAGACCACCTTTTTGAACAGCCTGACCCGGCTGTACGAGCCCACCAGCGGCGAGATCCTGCTGGACGGCGAGCCGGTGGATCTGAAAAAGCACAACATCGCCTACATCTTTCAAGAGTATTCCACCATGCCCTGGCTCACGGTGGAAGAAAACGTGGGCTTTGGGCTGGACATCAAGGGCGTGGAAAAGAGCAAGGCCAAAGCCCTGGTAGAAGAATACCTGGAGATCGTGGGCCTGACCAAATACCGCAGCTACTACCCGGACCAGCTTTCGGCCAGCATGCTGCAGCGGGTGGTGATCGCCCGGGCGTTCGCCACCCAGCCGGACCTTTTGCTGATGGACGAACCCTACGGCCAGCTGGACATCCAGCTGCGCTACCGCCTGGAAGACGAGCTCATCAGCCTGTGGAAGCGCACCGGCACCACCGTGCTGTTCATCACCCACAACATTGAGGAGGCGGTGTACATGGGGCAGCGCATCCTGGTGCTCACCAACAAGCCGACCACCATCAAGCGCGAGATCGAAAATGACCTGCCCCGCCCGCGCGACATTGCCAGCCCGGATTTTGTTGCCCTGCGCAACGAGGTGACCGATCTGATCAAATGGTGGTGAGCGGCGCCTTTGCGCCCTGCGCGGCACAGCGGCCCGCCGCCTGAACACAAACACCCAGAGGCCCGCTTTACTTATGGCAGCTGTTTTGCTATGCTGTAAGTACTGCGGGCTTTTTGCAAGGAGGAGCTCTATGAAACAACCCAACATCCTGTTTATCATTTCCGACGACCAGGGTTACTGGTCGCTGGGCTGCACCGGGAATCAGGAGATCATCACGCCCAATATCGACCGGCTGGCGGCGGAGGGCATGCGGTTCGACCAGTTCTTCTGCGCCTCGCCGGTGTGCAGCCCGGCCCGCGCCTCGCTGCTGACGGGGTGCATCCCCTCCCAGCACGGCGTGCACGACTGGCTGCGGGACGACGACGAGCGCCAGGCTGCCATTGAATATCTGGCAGGCCAGTATTCCTACACAAAGGCGCTGGCGGCAGCGGGCTACGACTGCGCGCTTTCCGGCAAGTGGCACATGGGGGCCTCGGCCAAGGCGCAGCAGGGCTTCGGCCACTGGTTCAGCCACAAATCCGGCGGCGGCCCTTACTACGGCGCGCCCATTTATAAAGACGGCGCGCTGTACCGGGAGGAACGGTATGTGACCGACGCCATCACCGACGACGCGCTGGAATTTTTGGAGAGCCGCAGGGGCGGCGACCGCCCGTTTTACCTCCATGTGGGCTATACCGCGCCCCACGCGCCCTGGCTGAACAACCACCCCAAGGAGTACACGGACCTTTACAAGGACTGCCCGTTTGAGTCGGTTCCGCACCTGCCGCGCCACCCGGACAGCATTTACCTGACCGACGAGGTGGCAAAGGACGAGCGGGCCAACCTGATCGGGTACTATGCGGCTGTGACCGCCATGGACGCGGGCATCGGCCGTTTGCTGGAAAAGCTGCAGGAACTGGGCCTGGCCGAGGATACGCTGGTGATCTTTACCAGTGACAACGGCTTTTCCTGCGGGCATCACGGCTTTTGGGGCAAGGGCAACGCCACCTTCCCGCTGAACATGTATGAGGAATCGGTCAAGGTGCCCCTGATCGCGCGGCACCCGGGCCGCATCCCGGCGGGGCAGGTGTGCGACGCGCTGGTGAGCGCCTACGACTTTATGCCCACCCTGCTGGACTATGTGGGCGTGCCCGCGGCCGACCCCGAGCGCCGGCCCGGCGTTTCTTTTGCGCCCGCGCTGCGGGGGCAGGAGTTCCGGCAGCACGAGGAAGTGGTGGTGCTGGACGAATACGGCCCCAACCGCATGATCCGCAGCCGCGATTTCAAGTATGTGGCCCGTTACCCCTACGGCCCGAACGAACTGTACGACCTGAAAAACGACCCGGGCGAAACCACGAACCTTTTGGCGGCGGGCGGGTACGGGGAGCTGGAGCAGCAGCTGCGCCAGCGCCTGGAAGCCTGGTTTGCGCGGTATGTGGACCCCGCCATCGACGGCGCCCGGGAGGCGGTGTTCGGCTCGGGCCAGATCGGCCTGGCCGGCCTGTGGGGTGCGGGGCAGCCCGCCCACAGCTGCGACGATTACATCAAACAAAACCCGAACTATGCGCCGTATGCCGTGAAGTAGAGACAGGGGGTGAGCAGCAAGCATGACAGCCTTGGCCGCAAAGCTGGCCGCACAGATGAAAAAACTGCGCACCCAGCTGTTTTGGGCGTACCTGCTTCTGTTCACCTTGTTTTTGGCGGTGGCCCTGGCCGCGTTCGCCCTGGTGCGGCAGCTGGTCACCGGGCAGATCGGCGCCGGCCGGCTGGATGTGCTGCGCCAGATCGCAGAGCGGGCCAGCACCATCAAGACCAGCGGGATCACCCTGTCGAACCTGTATTTTTACGAGCTGGAGGAACAGGGCGCGCTGGAGGTGGAGCCCGGCGCCGGCGAGGACGCGCTCACCGCGTATCTTGACCGGCAAAAAGCAAAATACGACGAGGTGTTCAGCCAGATCGGCATTGACAACGAGGTGCTGTTCACCCAGCCGCAGGGCTTTTGCTACGATTCGGGCGAGGCGGTCTCCTTTGAGGCGCTGGGCCAGCAGCTGTGGTACCGCAGGCTGCTGCAAAGCCTGATTGCCAACCCGGAAGAGGAGGTGCAGTTTTCCCGCACCTTCCGCAACGACTTTGCCCCGGCGCCGGGCGGCGCCCGCTACCAGTTCGCCGCCGGCCGCCGGATGGAAAAAGCCGACGGCAGCGCCGGCGTGCTGCTGGTGCTGCTGGACGAGCAGCTGCTGGAAGAGCTGTATGCGCCGGCCCTGGGCGAGGGGGGCGAGATCTACATCTACGACCAGGACGGGTTCATTGTTTCCCACTCCAACAAAAAAATGCTGGGCAAGCAGTTTGTAAATGTGGATAATATGCGCAGCATGTACGGCGAAAACCGCTATTCCGTAATTCAAAAGCTGGGGCAGAGCTACCTGCTCTCGACCTACCTGGACGAGGACACCGGCTGGACCATTGTGGAGGAGATCCCCACCGACGCGATTTTTGGGGTGCTGAACCAGGCCTATACGATCCTGGGGGGCGCGGCGCTGGCAGGGCTGGCGGCGGCGCTGGCGGTAGCGCTATATATGTCCGCCCGCATTTCCCGCCCGCTCACCGAGCTGAGCGACGCTATGGACGCCTTTGGCAGCCGCGACTTTGCCGAACTTTCGGCCAACACCGGAACCTGGGAGATTGACCACCTGCGCGAGAGCTTTAACCACATGGCGGTGGAGATCTTTCATCTGATGGACGCGGTGCAGGAGCGGGAACGGCAAAAGCGCGTGCTGGAGATGAATTTTCTGCGGGCCCAGATCAACCCCCATTTCTTGTACAACATGCTGTTTTCGATCCGGTGCACGGTGGAGATCGGCAAAAACCGGCAGGCGGCCCAGATGATCACCGCGTTCACCGACCTGCTCAAGAGCACCCTGATGGTGAAAAAGGCGGCCGTTCCGCTGGAGGACGAATTTGAGAGCGCCCGCAAGTACCTGGTGGTGCAGAAGCTGCGCTACGGCGACAAGGTGCACTTTGAGCTGGATCTTGGCCCCGGCACCGGGCGCTGCCAGGTGCCGCCGCTCATTCTGCAGCCACTGGTGGAAAACGCGATCTTCCACGGCCTGGAGGCAAAACCCAGCGCGGACATGGTGGTGGTGGCCTCGGCGCTGGAGGGGCGGGAGCTGGTGCTCACCGTGACCGACGACGGCGCGGGAATGGACGCGGAAACCCTGGAGCGGGTGCGGGCAAAGTGCCGCAGCACGGACCTGGGCGACGGCAGCTCCATCGGCCTGGCGAATGTGCACAACCGCATCCGCCTGAACTACGGGGCGGGCTATGGGGTGCAGCTCGACAGCGTGCCGGACATCGGCACCACGGTGACCATCCGCATGCCGGCCATGTGGGAAAAGGGGGAGAAAAGCGATGAAAGTGCTGATTGTTGACGACGAGGACATCATCTGCGAATGGCTGCAGTTTTGTATCTCGCAGAACCCCGTCTGCCAGCTGGCAGGGGTGGCCCACAACGGGCGCGAGGCGCTGGAGGTATTCCGCGCCAGCCAGCCGGACCTGGTGCTGACCGACATCAAGATGCCGGTGATGGACGGCCTGGAGCTGCTGCACGCCATTCGCGCCACCGGCAGCGCCGCAAAGGTGGTGGTGCTTACCGCCTTTGCGGAATTTGACATGGCCCGCCAGGCGCTGCGGGAAGGAGCGGACGAATACCTGCTCAAGACCGAGATGCAGAACGACGCATTGCAGCAGCTTTTAGGCCGTATGAGCCGGCAGTACAACCTGCAGGGCGGCGCCGGGCTGGTGGGTTCCGCCCAGGCGCATGCCATCATCCGCAAGGTTCTGCGCCGGCAGGGGGAGCTGAGTGAAGAGGACCTGGCGGAGCTGCGCCGGTGCGGGGTGCGCTGGCGCGACAACGGCCTGTTTGCCCTGGCGGTGTGGAAGCAGGATCTGATGGGGGCGGGGCTCACCTTTCCCCAGGAAGGGCCGGCCCACCACGTGGCGGGGTTCGATTATACCGACCGCATCTATGTGGTGGTGGGCAACCTGCCCCGGGCGCTCAGCGAAAATGAAAAGGCTCGGCAGCTGACGCAGTATGCGCAGCAAACGCAGCGGATGAACGACTGCATGGTGGGCATCAGCGCCACAACTGATCAGATGCGGCAGATCCCCAGCCTGGCCCGGCAGGCGGCATTTTCGCTGGCGCAGGGGTTTTATACCGGGAAAAAGCGGCTGTACGAGCCGCAAAAGCCCCTGCCGGCGTTGCAGGAGCAGGTTCGGGGATGGAAAGCGCAGGTTTCGGCGCTTCGGCTGGGCCTGTATCAGCAGCGCCCGGCCCAGCGCTGCGAAAGCCTGCAGGCTTTTTTGGATGAAACAGCCCGGGACCGCATGCCTGCGGTGGAGCTGGTCACCAAGTTCTGCACGGAGCTGTTCGAGCAATTTTATCTGGAAGCAAAGGAGGCCGGCATTGCCCTGCCCCCCCAGGAAGAAGCGCGGGAGCGGCTGGCCCAAAGCATCTCGATGCCCGAGACCACGGCCCTGGTAATGGATTTTGCCCGCCAGTGCGCGCTGGCAGTGCAGCCGGAAAAGCCCCGTTCCAAAGCGGTGAATCTGGCGGTGGAATACATCCGCCGCCATTTTGCCGAGACCATCAGCCTGGAACAGGTGGCCGCCGAGGTCTACCTGAACCCGGAATATTTTTCCCGGGTGTTCAAAGAGGAGATGGGGGTCACTTTCGTGAATTTTTTGACCGAGCTGCGCCTGAAGCACTCGGTGCGGCTGCTGGAGAGCACGGCCCTGCGCGTGCAGGATGTGGCCCAGCAGGTGGGCTACCCCAATGTGAGCTATTTTTCCACCACCTTTAAAAAGAGATATGGCATGAGCCCCTACGAATACCGCCGCCGGAACTAGCGGCCATGCCGGAAAGGAACCTGCGCAATGAAAGCGATCATGGTCATGTTCGACTCGCTTAACCGGCATATGCTCGAACCCTACGGCTGCCGGTGGACCCACACCCCGAATTTTGAGCGGCTGGCCCAGCACGCCGTCACCTTTGACAATTGCTGGGTGGGCAGCATGCCCTGCATGCCGGCCCGGCGGGAGCTGCACACCGGGCGCTACAACTTTTTGCACCGCAGCTGGGGCCCCCTGGAACCGTTTGACGATTCCATGCCCCAGGCCCTGCGGGAAGCCGGGGTGCACACCCACCTGGTGAGCGACCATTACCACTATTGGGAGGACGGCGGCGCCACCTACCACCAGCGCTACACCACCTGGGACTGTGTGCGCGGCCAGGAGGGCGACGGCTGGAAAGCCCTGGTGGGCCGTGACGCCGTGCCCGGGGGCTGCCTGAACGTGTGCGGTGAACCGCAGGACAACTGGGTGGGGCAGGACTTTGTGAACCGGGCGTTCATGCCCACCCCGCGGGACCAGCCCCAGTTCCAGACCTTTGACAGGGGACTGGAATTTTTGCGGGATAACCATGCCCAGGACAACTGGTTTTTACAGCTGGAAACCTTTGACCCCCACGAGCCCTTTTTTGCACAGCCGCCCTATGCGGAGGAATACCCGGACGGTTACACCGGCCCCCTGTGCGACTGGCCGGACTACCGCCCGGTAAGCGAAAGCGACAGCCCGGAGCTGATCCGGCATCTGCGCAGCGAGTACGCCCGGGTGCTTTCCATGTGCGACGAAAACCTGGGCCGGGTGCTGGACGCGATGGACGAGTACGACCTGTGGAAAGACACGATGCTCATTGTGAATACGGACCACGGCTTTTTGCTGGCAGAACACGGCCAATGGGCCAAGTGCCACTGCCCTTTCTACGCGGAAGTGGCCCATACCCCCCTGTTTGTGTGGGACCCGCGGGGGCAAAAGCGGGGAACGCGCTCACAGCAGCTGGTGCAGACCATCGACCTGCCGGCCACCCTGCTGGAATTTTTCGGCCAGCCCCTGTTTGCCGATATGCAGGGCCGCCCCTTGCGGGGAGTGATGGAGCGGGACGAACCGATCCATGAGGGCGCGCTGTTCGGGCTGTTCGGCGGGCAGGTGTGCTGCACCGACGGGGAGTGGGTGTATATGCGTAGCCCGGGGCGGGAAAACGCCCCCCGGTACGAGTACACCCTGATGCCCACCCGGCACGGAGGCCGCCGCGCCTTTATGAGCAACGAGGTGCTGCGCACCGCCCGTTTGGTGGAGCCGCTGCCCTTCAGCAAGGGCGTGCCGGTGCTTCGGGTGGAGAGCCGCGGAGCTGTTTCACAGGCGGCGTACCCCACCATGCTGTTCTGCATGCGGGCCGACCCGGGCCAGGAGCAGCCGGTGCAGGACGAGGCCCAGGAGCGGCGCATGACTGCCCTGCTGAAAGAAATGATGCGGCGCAGCGACGCCCCCGCCGAACAGTACAAAAGGCTGGGGCTGGATTGACCGGAAAAAGAAAAAATGCCCCCGGCGCACGGAATTGAAGTGCGCCGGGGGCATTTGCTGCGTTTCAGGGAGGCGGCGGGAAGCACAAAAGCGGCAGGGGTCAGCCTGTAACCAATACAAAACCCTCGGCAATAATGCGCGCCTCCACCTCGGCGGCGGTCTTATAATTGCTGAAGCCGGCGATGCCGAGGCTTTTGCCGTCCTCGCGGCGATACACCTTGCCGTTTACATAAAAAATATACGCGGACCAGCCGTTCCATGCGTTGCTGGCTGTGGGGGCCGCAAACAGAAAGAACTCTTTGGGATTTTGGTTTTTGCCGTCCAGGGTGTTGAGGTGATAAGGCCGCCAATAAAAAGGATAGGCTGCATTTCCCGCAGGCGACCATCCGTTCAAAAGGGCGGCGTCCACCTGCTGGAGGTTCTCGGGCTGCATCGCCCATTTTGCCAGTTCCTGCCGGTCAAATGCTTTGTCTTTGTCGAAGGTATTCATCCAGGCCTGCGTGTTGGAGATCATGGCCTCCAGAGCTGTTTGCGGGGGAAGCGTGCCTCCGCCGTTCTCCCCCTCACGCAGGACCACAAATTTGGGCTCTTTTGCCGGGTCGTACCGCACCACCAAGCCGTTTTTGGTCTGATACAGCAGATAGGAAACGCTGCCCGAAACCGTGTCGGCGCTGACGCCCAGCAGTTCCCCGGGCAGACCGCAGGCATCCATGATGGAATCCGTTTTGGAGGGCAAATCTTCCAGTTTTCCGAAAGCCAGCAGCTCCGCTGCCTTGGCCTGCGCGGTGCGCACCACCGTGCTGCACTCGCTGATGGCGGTGGTTTCCCGCGCGCTTTTTATGTATCCGCTGAGCGCCGGCAGCCCGGCCGCCGCCAGAATGGCAAGAATTACAAGAACCACGATCAGCTCGATCAGGGTAAAACCGCGCCGGCGTTGGAACCGCTTCATCCCGCGGCCCCCTTTCAAGACAGCCCGTAAAAGGGACTGCGTTTTTTAAAAGATATTCCTATAATTGAAACAAAAATTCCCGGAAATACTGGGTTTTTCGGCTCAAATGCAGGTATAGTGTAGGAATAAACCGAGATGTATATACTTTTATTACGTCGTTTGACTGCCGTAAACAACCTCTGTTTCGATGACTGAACCATCGTCCGAGAAGGTCTTAGTCTGCCTAGCCAACTGTATTCCTTCCGCGTCCATAAGGACGGAAACGCAAGTCTTCAATGCCGTGTTGAATGTCTTGACAAGTTTGCGCCCTAAATGATCGATGGTGGTTATAACAAGATAATCGTCCGAATAATTCTTTACCGTTCGTCCTAATTCGGTTCCATCTTCGTTGGTCAAAATGGTTGTGCAGGTTTTAAAATTATTCGAAAAAGTCTTGGTTAATTTGAGGTTGCCTGCTTTATCGTTGCTTATAATGGTTCCATCATCCAGAAAATATTTATAACCATCGGTTAGTCCGGAAGTAAGGATTCGGTCTATTTCCTCCGTCTCGCTTCCACCTTTGAATTTTCCTGTTATAACAGAACCGTCCGCTTTATGAGCGGTGTAGCCCTCTAGCAAAGAATCTTCCGTTACGGTATCGGCAGTCAAATCGATAAGAGTTCGTCCTCCATAGATTACTTTATTAAAGGACATCGCCATCACCTCTCATTAGCCGATTGTTACAGTCGTGCCTCCCTGCGGGTTCTCCGCCTCCGAATAAGGGATAGCCAAAACAGTAACCTGGGAAAGATAATTGTACCCGGACTCAGAATCCGGAAGGATTTCCTGCTGACTGGTGCTTGGTGTAACGGTTTTAGCCTGCGGATTGGCCCCTTCGGTTCCGGTCATACTGCCGGCAACACCAAGAATCGTAACGCCTTCCCGAATGTTGTTTGCAACAAGCTTCGCCTTTTCGTCAGCATGGATTTTTACTTTGCCCGAACCGTCGTGAAAGCCCTGTGGAACAGTATACTCCTCATCTTTGGATGAAATGGTCCCTTCTACGGCACCATTGTTTTTCATGGCACCTGTAACCATTTGACCACCAACGCCGGCTTTCTTACCTGACAGAATCTCAGCAGCGGTAGCATTAGCGTCTTGCGTATTCATATCATAATCGCAAGTACCATTTACAATATTACCGTCTGCTCCGTGTGCCTTATATCCAGCAAGTAGCTTGTCAGCGGTAATAGTATCGCCAGTCAAGTCAATAAGGACTCTTCCACCATATATAACTTTATTGATTGCTTTTGTTTCTGGCATAAACTACACTTCCTTTCCAATATAAGCGGTATTTCCGTTCGAATCATTGCTGGTCTCAAAGTAAGGAACTTTGGCGACAACAATATTATCCGTAAGCAATTTGTGAGCGGTTTCCAGCGTCTGTTCATCTTCAACGTCTGGAATTATCTCATACTCTCCGGAATAGATGTCGTAATCTTGTCCTGTAGCTACGGACAATGTTCCCGATAAGGTAGATTCTCCCGAAATAGTACCGCGAATTGATTCGAACGCTTTTAATCCGCTCATACTAATCTACCTCTTCTGTTATTTTAATAGTTGCTTTTGTGATAAAGGTATCCACAGTTCCGTCGGCTTTCGTTAGCTGAATATCATAAACATACTTTCCAAACGAAAGGTCTTTCGTATCCTCCGGAAGAAGAGTAAGTGTAAGCGTATCAATCGGGATATCTTTCACCACAAGCGGTTCTGGATCCTCATATTTTGCTTTCATGGCAAACCGTACTTTATCGCCATCATTTGGCACATATGGCGTGCCGTCCTGTTTGGTGATAGAAATGAGCGCCACAAAAGTGTCTCCTCTGGTTAGCGTGATCGTTGTACCCGAAACACTGTAACTCATGGTATCACCTCCATTTTCAACAATTATTCATGGTCTGTCACCTCTTCCGGCTGGTAAGTCGACTTTCGGATAGGCAGCTTATTCACTTCGGTCATAATTCGCTTAGCCGAGCCGTTCCCGCCGAGTTTTTCATAAGGTTTATACAGGTACTCGTAAAGATTCTCATATTCGTCCTGTGTAATCCATCCCCGCTCGATGTAATGCATCCCGAGAAATATAATGCGGTCGTGGGCAAGCCCGATAAGCATCTGCGACTTTACATCTTTGTTGTCGTTTTTCTTTTGAATAAATGCCCAAAAACCGGAAGAAGCGATGACCGCACAAACAATTGTCACCACCATTTGAAGCCAGGGTTCCATCTTTCGCATCGTCCTCCTTATAAAACAAATAAAGAAGCTTACGGAAAATACCCCCTACAGCTTCTTAAAAGAAAGAGAATTGGGGCCCACGATGAAGCAGGCCCCTCCTCTCGCCAACGGGTTACTCTACAATAGCGTTCCCGTTCTCGTCGAGGCCGATAGCCTCAAGGTCTGCCTTCACAGCAGCCTTCAGTTTGGCCGGAACCTGCTCAAAGGTCCTGCGGTCGTTGACGATCAGTGCAACATACAATGCTACCATTTTACTACCTCCTACAAATAGTTTTGTGAGTATATAGAACATGGTTAGACCTCCCCGGCAACAGGATCGCCGTTGACGTCATAACCCAGTTCCCTGAGTCTGGTTTCGACTTCGCCCTGGATTTTCTCCGGGACTTGGTCGAATGTTCTTCGCTTATTGATGATAAGCGTGCAGTAAAGACTAACCATAACCGGCACCTCCTACATTGGCAAAAGCATTTCGTACAGATCGGCAATCGCTTCCATTACGGCAAGCTGATTGCTGTCGTTGTTTTCCTGTCCAACCATAAGGCTGACGATGTTCTCGGAATCGTTCTGACCCTTGATCGCATTTTGAGCCATGAGCATGTTGACATACTCGTTGAATTCCTGCGTAGTAATCTGGGCCTCCTGGTATGTCCAGTAAGTGACTTCTTCGCTTTGCTCAGAGGTTCGGACAATTTCGGAATAGTCTTTTCGCAGATAAACCGTGCCGTCGTTGATTTCAAGGGCAGACGGCTTGACTGTACTCTCGGCATATCGGTAGTCTAGCTCCATACGCCTTATCCTCCTTTCGAGCTGTAAGGTTTGACAAGCTTTTGGTATACTCTTCTGTCGTCGTATCTGTCATGCTGTGAGATTTTGCGTTTCAGTTGCTTAAAGCTGATATATGGTTTAATCCATTTCCGATACATCTTATAAGTATCGGTGCAGTCAATCCAACCAAGATATGACAGCATCTGACGGGCGTCGTGTATCGTCGGTCTCTCTTTTCGGGAAAGTTTTCTGGCTTTTCTCGTGGCCTTGTACATGATGGTTTTACGAAGTATTGTTCGGTTCCTGAAGAATCGGAACCCCATGAAGTCAAGGTCGCGCCCCTTGTCGTTCCCATATGAGAACCGAAAAACCTGCCAGTTGTCTTTTAGTGAAAGCCCAAGCTCATTTTCGAGATAATCGGAAATTGCTTGTCTTGTCCGGTGCAAAACCTTCTTGTTACTGCCGAAGATAACCATATCATCCATGTAGCGCATATAGTGCACGGCTCCCAACCGTTCTTTGATATAGTGGTCGAGGCCCTGCAAATACCAGTTGGAAAGCCATTGGGAAGTGTAAAAGCCTAACGGAATCCCGACGTCGGTTACGTCGATAATCCGAAAGAGCAAATCCAGCATTTTTTCATCATGGATTGTCTTCCTGAGTTTGGCTTTCAGTTTGTCGTGGGGAACGGTGTCGAAGAAATGCCGGATATCCATTTTCAGAACATACTTGCAGTTCTTCGCATCGGTTCGAATCCATTTCTCAATGACCTGTTTCCCTTTGTGGGCGCCTCTTCCCGGCAAACTGGCATAGCTGTGCTCATACATGCCCTTGCAGAACATCGGCTTCAAAGCGTTCACAACGTTGTGCTGAACAATCAGCTCTTCCATTGTGGGAACGATAATAACCCTCTCTTTGCGCGTAATGCCGTCATAAATATAAACCGGCACATGCTCGGCGTTCTCATAGTTGTTGATCCAGTCGTAGGACAAGGCAACCAGAGCATCGTCGGACAGGTGCCGGCTTTTCATGATTCTTCGCATTCGCTTGCTGTGTTTCGCAAGGTTAAGGGAGATCCTTCGGTTTTCTTCGGATATGCAGTTTTCGTACAAGTGGTTATAGGATTTCATATTCTCTCTTATCCTCTCATCCGCGTTCGACATATTCTCAGCTACTAGCAGATGCTTGCACCGAGTTAATTTTCACCAAGCGGTGAGGAAGAAACAAATTGTCTCTTGCTGTTTTTTACAGCGATATGTACTGCATTAAGTGAGAAACCTCTTATTGGATAAGACAGAGCCGCGCCATTGTTCGAGTTCGAATTGGACGGCGTATTGTTCAGATTAGCGTAGAACGGACCGCATTGAAGGTCATTGTTCCAGTTGCCGCCGACAATCGCAGCTTTCGCAGTACATAACCCTTTTGATTTTATTTTTTCTCCGGCGAACCTAAGGTTCTCCAGACCTCTCCTCTTTGGACGGCTACGCCGTCGCAAGTGGTTTACAAGAGAGAGCCGCGCCACTGCCCGAGTCCGAAGTGGACGGCGCAGAGGCCAGAGTAGCGCAGAACGGACCGCATGGAAGGTCACGGCTCCAGTAGCCGCCGACAAACGCATACATTGTGCCGGAATTGTTGTAGTAAAGACCGTCCGCCTCGAATGTGCTGCTCGAACCGCTTGCCGTAACGGGAATCCGTCCGAACCCTTCCGTTTTCATGCTGTTGATGTATCCGCCGGATGAGCCGGAAGGCGTTGCGCCGGACACGGTTTTATAGCCGTTGCCATCCGTATTGTAATCGCTGACTGTGGACCCGTCTTTTGTCCCTCTCGTCAGTTTCACTTTCTGCGTGCCGTTCACATTCATCCAGCCGGCAGTACGTCTCCACAGATTCCCCCAGAAATGCTCCATGCCGAATACCTTCACGCCGTCCGTACCGTTGTTGGAACCCCAGAACATGCCTCTGCTGTTCATGGTACCGGTATTTACGGCCGAATTGGTATCGCATCTGCCTTTTCCATATACGGTCTGGCCGTCGGTGCTCTTGCCCATCATGACAAGCAAATCCTGAATCAACAGCCTGTCCGCAAGGACTTCGGTGTACCAGTCGCTTCCGTTGGCCTTTGCATAATTGATTTCAGTCGTGGCGTTCTGGTTTACCATATTTGCCTGCCCGCTGATAGAGCGGAGCTTGCTCGACACATTGGAACCGAAATAAATCGGGGTGTAGAAGTGGTCGATCTGGTTGTTAAGTCGGTCGTAGTTGCTCCAGCATTCCCAACTCTCATCCTGCGGGGTATCCGAGCAGCGGAAATGGTACACGCCGCCCTCTTCCCACCGTTTGGTGTAGATCTTCGGCCATTCCATCATAGCGTTGCCGCCAAAAGAAGTATCAGCAACTTTGGAAGCCCCGCCTTCCGCCTTCTGCGTATAATCATTAGGATTTAAATAATGATCCACAACTCCGGCAAAAGTCAACATACACGGACGGGGCATGAATTTCTCACCAGGGGCAAAGTTCCAGTCTCCGTAGCTGAAACTGCCGCCGAAATTCATCTTGGCCGGCGTGAAATCCGCGTTGTCAACATCGTCGGGATAAGAAACACGTCCGCTCGGGCTGCTGGTAGACTTGACAAGATCGTAACCAAACAGATAATCCCGCTTTTTCGGGGTTACGCTTGTGCGGTTGGCTTCGCTTCTGTTATAGGCTCCGGTGCTGGTGTAGGGGAACGCCGAATAGTAATAAGTTGTTCCAACTGTGACATTGGTATCCGTATATACGGTGTCTGTCATAATTGTCGTAAGCGCATCACCGTCGGTTTCGCTTGTCGGATAACCAGTCGTGCTCTTTCGGATCACAGCGCCGGCAACGCCGTCCGGAAGCTTGGCAGTGATTTCTACCTTCACCGTGTCGGAAGAGGAAACATACACCGACTTTGCGGAAAACTCCTCCATCGGCTCCGGCTCATTCACCACAACGCGGTTCACCTTATTTCGGTTGTAGACGCCCTGCGTGGTAAACGGGAACGCCGCATAGTAATAAGTGCCTGTTGCGGACGTTGAGCTGTCCACAAAAGTCGTAGAGGTCTTAATAACGGCAACCTCTTCTCCGTCGAATTCATCCTTAGGATAATCCGTTGTCTTTCTTCGGATAACGGCCCCCTCTACGGTGCAAAGCGTTTGCCCGTTGATAACCGTGTCGGCAGGAAGCTGCGCTGTAATTTTGACATGCTCGCCTTCAATAACCGCAGTAAAGTTCTGCATATTGGACGGCTCGATGCCGCCGAAGAAATGTCTGTTTTTCCCAAAGATCAGATCTTCTTCTGCCATTTTGAATTTTCTCCTTTCGCGTTAAGAGTACGTGACGACAGTGCTGATTAAACTGCCGTCGGCGTTAAAAGTTTTCACGGCTCTCGCCACTTCCGCGCCGGCAGCGCTCTTCAACACGCTCGTCATTGTGAGGAATCCGTTCGTAAACGTCTTCGTCAGGATTCGTCCGTCGCTGGCGGTAGAGGTAATGACCGTTCCGTCTTCCGAAAACTCTTTTGTTCCGTCTTCAAACCCGACCAAAAGAATCCGCTTGATCTCGTCCTTGTTGATCTGGTTTTGAAGATTTCCGGCGGCGTCCTCTCCTAACTGGTCTTTCATCTGGTTGTACCATGCCAGGAAATCAGCCTGTTCAGCGGCAACCCATTGGTCGAGCAGGGTTTGTTCCGCCTGTAAATCCGCTTTCATCTGATCGAACCATTCGGTAAAGTCGGATTCCTCGCTGGCAATCCACTGGTCTACCTCGTCCTGCCTTGCGTCGACAAACTGGTCAAGTTCGCTCTGCCACTGGCCCAGAAGTTCGTCAAGGCTGAGGGTTTGCAGCATAGCTGTGACAAACGGGGTAGATTCCGTACCCACCATATTTGTGATATCGGCCTGCGTGATCGCCGAGCTTCCGAATTTTCTGTAAATATAACAGAGCGGATACTGATGCACAGTGCCCTCGTTCATAAGAGTCGGATTAGACGGAGCGCTGGACGGCGTCCCTTTCACAAATTTGATGCTGTTTGCCCGAACAGATTCCGTAGCGTCCACCTCAAGCACAACTGCGTCGATTCTGTCCAAAAGGACTTCGGCTTCCGGGGCTTCTAGCGGAAGAACAGAATCGTTCAAAGTCCATGTGTGGTTAAACCAAGCTTTGCCGATTCCAACATTGACGGTAATTCCCGTCGTCGCTTTTACTGCGAAAGCCGTCCCGATGGAAGCGAACACACCATCGATAATCAAACCGTCAAACAGGCTCGATACCTGCTCGGCGTTATACTTGCGGTCGCCGTTTAGCGAGTTGTAAAACCCATAAGTTACGCTCATTTAGCTCGTTCCCTCCTTTTCTGAAATAGTCTTAAAAGTAGGGTAGATGGATTGCTCGTCTTTGCTTCTTGAGATAATCAGCTCCGAAATATAAGCAGATCCTTCGTTCCCATATTCATTGGCAATCTGGACAATATCGCCAATAAAGAAGTCTTCGCCATACTTAAACAGCCTTGTGACCTCGACTTCCCCCTCAAAGGCTGTAACTCTGTCGTGGTCGGCAAGGTTCTTTTCGCCTTTGGCGGTAAGCTGAGCAATATATTCATTTTCCGGCAACTGCCCGTCTTCAGTGTCAGACGAAATATCTCGGGCGTCCGTAAACAGTTCGCGCCTGTCCAAACCGGAACCAGACCCTACAACAGTTGTTTTTCTTGACGCTCCTTCGCCTTCCCCGGCGACAAGCGTTACATTTTTTAAGTTGGCCTTGGATGAATAATAGTTGCTGTTGATGATGTTTTCAAAATTCGGAGAGAACACCACATACGGGTTTTCCGTCTGGTCATACGAACGATCGGCGCCAGCATACAGGCAGAATTCGAACTTATTGTCATCGGTCAGAATAATTTTGAACCCGATGTTGTTCTCCTCACACAGCCCTTTTATGACGGTATACAGGTCGTCGCCCGTATACTGGTTGTCAATCGTCAGTCCGGTTACTTTGCTGTCTGTGGAAGCCTTGAATGTAAAATTCGGAATCTTTCTGTCCGCAATCGACGGCGAAATGATGTTCTCATTCAGCATCGTCTGAATCGCATTTTGAAGATTCCCGCTGAAGATTCGCTGTCCCCAGATAATGCGGCGTTCAAGAATGGATTCCAGTGACCGGCCCGTCACAATCAGATGATTGCCATCTTCAGTGTCGGAATCAATCTTGATTTCCTCTATAATCATGCAGTGTTCCGATTCTTTCAGCCAAAGATAGTTGTCTTCTTTCAGGTATTCGAGAAGACCCGTATCCATGGCAAAGAAGATTTCGAAATCACCGTATGCGTTATACCGGTCCGTCCAAATCAGAGATTCATAAGTATCCACGACGGCGATAGACTCAAACGCAGTATTTAATACCAGTAGTTCCATGTCTTACACCCCTTCATAGATTACTTTGTTCTCGACTCGGAATTGGAGATTTGTAACGCCGCTGTCTGCGGTAAAAGCAAAGATGTTGTCTCCTTTTGCCAGCGTGAACCAGTCTGTGTTTTTGTCCAGACAGTTCAGGATGTTGTAGGAGACGCCTTCCCGAATCAGAGTAATGCTTTTCTCACCCTTTGCGGTGTTGATGACAATATCGTCGCTTGCTACAATCCCTTTCCCAGTCAGCGATGAAATCTTTTCGGTGTTGATTCTCATCACTTCACGAGTCTCGGTATTATAGATATTGATATTGGTCGCAGGTCCAATAGCGTGGATGTAAATCATCACGCCAATTTCGGAATCGCCGTGATAGGTGATAACGCCCTCCGTCTTTATTTGAATCTCGCCGAAAACCAACAGCGGCTCGTCCAGAGATTCATTTGAAAACGGAAACTCAAATATCGGGTCGATACTGTAAAAGTTGGTTACGTTGTTCCCATCTTCTCCAGCCGAATAAAAATAAGGGTCGGGGCAAATAATGGAAATTTGCGTGCCTTCCTGAGAGCTGAAAATATTCGGTTCATTCGACTCCACATAGCCGGTTGTCTTCACATACCGGTTGTCCGTCTCGATGGTAAGCTCCACACTTTTCTTCAGAGGGAAATACTTGTAGGATTTTTGCCTCAGGTCTTCGATGCTTTCCCCGTAAACCGTGTTGATAAACACCATGTCAAGCACGATGTTCCTTTGGCTCAGCCTTGCGGAATTAAACAGAGAGCCGTCGTTGGTCGAAACTTCCGTCGTGTTCACGTTGGCTTTTGCCGGGCCAAGACCGGTTATAGACTTGATGAGGAAGCCCGAAACATCAGGCTTCCCCAGCTCAAGCTTGATTCTGTCACCTAAATAATTGGTGACAACAATCGAATAAATCATGTTTCCACCAATCCTTTCAAAGCGGAGAACTGATTCTTCGTCTGGCGATAGATATCGATTCTCGACAGTGCTTTAGGTGAATAGTTGTTTTGTACAAAGGAATAGGAATTTCCAACAGATGGCGTGCCATCTCCATTTTGAATTTCCCCGGTTGTTTCCCGGTTCATCGAAGAACTGATCTTCATCGCCTGGCTTCTGCTCAGGATAGCGGTAAGCCGGCCGGCGCCGGAACGTACTTCGGAAAGATCCAAAACAGGACGAATTGTAGGTTGAACCTCCATTTCGCCGTCGACAAATTCTCTGATTTTGGAAATTGCGTTGCTCAAACCGTTTTTAGCGGCTGCCGCCATATTGGTGCCGGCTTTGTAAGATTTATCGGCATAGTCCGAAATTGCATTGACAAAGGCAAGGCCGAAGAAATCACCGATTCGATAACCCACCTTGGAAGGTGAGTGTTCGTCCAGTTCTCTCTCGGCTGCTCTCGCCGCTGCCGCTGCCATAGCCCGCGCTCTTGCTTCCGCCAAATAGGTGTTTGCGGTGATACCGTCGGCAAATCCTTCCACAAGATATTTACCGGCATTATAGAAATCCGTATACTTGTTTCGAATCGCTGTAAGACATCCGCTGACAATTTGGACGAAAGTATCCCTTGCCGTTTGGTCCTTAGAACGGATTCCGGCAATAAGGTTGGTCATAACGGCTTGACCCACGGTGTTGAACTCATAGAATTTGTTTCGAAGAGTGGTCAGGCATCCGTTAATCATGGTCAAGAAAGTGTTTCTGGCCAGGCTGTCTTTCCCACGAATACCAGTGATGAAATTCGTCATCATTGTGCTGCCGATAGTCGTAAACTGGTACTGCTGACTTGTAAGCGAAGAAATGACGCTGTTCACCATTGTTGTAAAGGTTGAGACAACCGCCGACTTCTGTGCGTTCGCAGCATTGATAAAGGTTGTTAGCATCGATGTTGCTGCGGCACTCACTCTGGAACTGGCGTTATTGAAAGTGTTTATAAAGCCTTCAATACCGGAGTTGCCAAGATTCGTCAAATCCTGAGCGAAACGAGACATCCCGCTCGTATCAACGCTGGTAATACCGTTCGCCAAATCCACAAGATTGCGGAACTGCGCAACAACGCCGCTTAACTTCGCTACATCTACCGTGCTAACGCTTGCGTAATAAGCAGCAAAAGACTGACCGAAGGAGACAAGTTTTTCACCAAAAGAGGCAATATCGTTATCTCCCGTAAACCAACTGACAATGCCACCGCTGTTCGGAAGATTGTTGGACAGCTCTACCAGAGCTTTCGCCGCATTTGCGGAATTTACAACCACGTTGGCGTCCAGCCCTGTAACGGCAATGGAATATTGCTTCATGGCTTCTCCGAACGGCACCAATTTCTCTCCAAACATGTCAAGGTCGTTTTCGCCTGTGAAGAATGCAACGAGACCTCCGCTGTTCGGCACGGTATTTGCCAATTCCATAAGAGCTTTACCCGCAGTAACGGAATTGACAACCACATCCGCGTTCAGTCCGGTAACTGCTATTGAGAATTCTTTCATCGCTTCGCCAAACGGGACGAGCTGTTCGCCGAAAGCATCCATGTCGTTTTCACCGGCGAAGAAGCCGACGACACCTCCGCTGTTCGGTATCGTAGACGCCATCTCAGCCATAGCTTTTCCGGCATTTGCAGCTTCTGTAACCACACTGGCGTCCAAGCCTGCAACCGAGTCAGCAAAAGCTTTCATTGCTTCGCCGAAGGGTACAAGCTGGTCCCCAAACGCGCCCATATCGTTTTCACCGGCAAAGAAACCCACGACGCCTCCACTGTTGGGAAGCGTAGCGGCCATTTCCGCCAGTGTTTTGCCTGCAACCGCCGCATTAGCCACAACTTCTCCGTCAATTCCGGCTATCTCATCCGAAAATTGCTTCATCGCTGTGCCGAAAGGAACAAGTTCCTCGGCAAACCCGGTAAGCGAAGACCCGCCTGTAAACCAGGAAGTCAGCCCCTCCAGAATATTTGCAGCAGTCAGGATAAGAATGGTTTCAGCCAGGGCTTTTACGCCGTCCATCATCGACGGGTCAATAGCGGAAGCGCCCTGAATAAACGGCTGAATATTTGTCATGAATCCGGACAAATCAGTAGCGATTTGCGGGAACTGGCTGGAAACACCGCTCATAAAGCCGCCTACAATACCGCCGATAAATTTGCCAATGGCGGTACCGATGCCTTGCAGTAAATTACCGCCCTCATTGATGAGCCACTGCAAACCTGGAATTTGAGCCAACGCGCCGACTGCGGCAAGAACCAACGCCAGTTCTGCGATAACCAATCCCATTCCGAGAACACCAACCATGGCTCCGGGAACAAGAGCTGCAACCGCGCTCAGAGCCGCCATAATAGCAGCCAGAAGACCGATCCCGACAATCCCTTGAAGCAGGGTTGCAGTATCAATCCCCTTCAAAGCGTCAACAATGCCGGCAAAGAATGCCATGAGCACGTCGATGGCCGCCTGAATAAGACCGGGCAGATTACGGGCAATTCCTTCAAGCACCCCGATGAGGAACTGGAACAGGGAATCTACAATCTGCGGAGTATATTGGACCAACGCCTCAAGAACACCAGCGATAAGCTTTAACGCTCCATCTGCAATAGCCGGAACACACTCGACAAGTACGTCCACAAGAGTTAGAACGACTTCTTTCACTGCGTTCCCGATTTCACCTGCGCTATTGGCAATCACTTTGCAGAACTCAACAATGGCTTCGCCGATTTTTGCAACGATAGCCGGAATAAGATCCGCAATGCCTGTGATGATAACGGTTAAAGACGCCACTACAGCGGTCGCTCCGGCTGTTCCTGCCGCTGCCAGTGCAGTAAAGCCTACAGCGATTGCGGACAAGCCGGTTCCGGCAGCTAAAAGTCCTGCGCCAAGCCCCAAAACGGCAACACCAATCAGAGCCATAGCGCCGCTCAAACCAAGAATAGTGGGAACCAACGGAGTGAGAACTGCTCCCGCAACACCAATAACGGTGAAAGCACCAGCCAGCGACACCAAACCCTTCACGATAGCAGTCCAGCTCATAGCACCGAGAATGCTGAGAACAGGTGTAAGAATAGCCAGCGCGGATGCGGCCACCAACATGGCGGCAGATCCAGACAAGGTTCCGGTCATAGCTCTCAAACCAACGGCCATAATCCCGAGCGAACCGCCAAGAGCGACAAGCCCTTTTGCAATTTCGTTCCATTCCATACCGCCCATATTCTCAAGAGCCGAAGCCATAATAAGAAGAGCAGTAGAAACAGCAATAAGACCGGTTCCAATCGCAATCATGTTCTTAGGCATGAAATTGACGGCAATCGTAACGGCTGCCAAAGCCCCCGCCATTCCAACAAGGCCAACTGCGAGTTCGCTCCAGTTCATAGCGGAAAAGTCTTTTACCGCTGCTGCGAGGATTTTCATAGCGGCTCCAATGCCGATCAAAGCCGCACTGGTTGCTATAACATGCTGAGCATTCCCGGTAAGACGGGTAAACGCCACAATTTCCGCCAGGACAATACCGATTGAAGTGAGCCCTCGCCCGATTTCGCCCCAGTTCATCTGTGCAAAGTCTTCGCAGGCGGACGCTAGAATTTTAATTGCTCCGGACAATATCACAATTCCGGTAGCAGTTGTAACGGATTGGCCGCTAAATTTCGCTGTGTTCATAAACAACGATACTTCCGCAAGCAGCACGCCGACGCCGACAAGCCCTTTGGCAAGTCCCTCCCAGTTAAGTGCAGATAAATCCTCACATGCAGAAGCCAATACTTTAATTGCTGCGGCAAATATAACCATCTGTGAGGCGCCCTTTATAATAGTAGGGCCACCCTTACTAAGCGATTTTGAAGCAACAATCATTGTGGCAGTTAAACCGACAACACCAGTAAGTCCTGTTGCGAGTTGTTTAGCATCTAGATCGCCAAGTTTCTTCAAAGCACTCGCCAAAATTAAAACAGATGTAGAAATTGCCAACATCGCGGTTGTACTTTTAATAACACCGCTTGCCATACCGCTGATTTTATTGAAAATCGCCATGGAAGCCATCAAATCAGCAAACAGAACAGTAATGGCGCCGAGAGCAGCGCTTAATTTTGCGCTGTCGATAAGAGAAAGCGCCACCAACGACGCTACCAGAATTGCAATGGCAGACGCAATTTTCAGCAAAGTACCAGCCTGCAACTGAGACTGGTATGCCTCAAAACATCCTCTTACGCTGTCCAGAATACCGATGAAAGATTCCTTGATGCTTCCGATGGAATCGAGCTGTTCTTTGATAGCGCCTACAAATTTGGTAATACCGACCGCAATCGCGCCGAAAGAGATTCCGTTGAGAAGGTCGATAACACCGCTGAAGTCAGCGTTTCCGACGCTGTCAATCAGCGAAGAACCGACTTTCCCCATCGCATCAGCGATACCTCCGGCAATTGCTTTAACCGCATCCCATATCGCCTGAAGGAGCTGCATAAACTGGCAGTTAGCGAGGGCGTTCCCCATTGCCTCAAACGCCGAGGAAACGCTGCTCTTCATACCGCCGGCTACGTCGCCAATCTGGGACATCCTTACGTGCAATCTCTCAAGAAGGGAATGGAACAATTCAAATCCCGGGAAAGCGATTTTTTCAGCTACAACCTTTACGAAATCACGAATCGCGGTGGCAACCGTTTTGATGACGCTCACGATTGTTCCGAGAACTTTATTGAACACGTCGCCCTGCTTGATGAATTCGTCCAGCTTAACGAGCCAGTCACCAAAAGTACCGGTCACGCCGAGTATTCCGGCGCCAAGATCGCCAACACCGCCAAGAAGCGAACCAACAGCGTTAAACACGGCTGTCACAGCCTGTTTGATAATATCAAGAACAGCAAATAAGCCTTTAAAAGTACGCTTTAAATTCTCAGAAGTCGTTTCGCTTAGTTTCATTCTTTCCGTGAGATTTCTTAACGCTTCTGTAAAAGCGTATAGCTGTTCGGAAGTCATAGGCGGGAAGATGTCTCGGAACGCCTCCTTAATAGGGGCAATAACGCTCATCAACCCTTTAGCGGCATTCCATATCGACTGAATCAGGTTCTCTCGGCCGGACGGTTTAAGAATCTTTTCCGTAAACTCATCCATGGAAACGGAGCCGTTTTTGATCCCCTCATCCAGTTTTTCGATTTGCTCCACCATTTCCGAGGTATAACCGGCGGCTTTACGCTCTTCCTGAGACATACCGGTCATTTTATCTCTGAGGTTATGGACGGCATCCGAAAGGGTATCAGAAGATATAACTCCTTCCTGCAAACCTTTTTTAAGAGCGTCGCTGAAATTATCCGAATCCGCGACCATCTTGTCGAAGGCGTCACCGCTTTTTCTGGCAACCTCTTGAATAGATTCGATATAGCCGGCTTCATCGGCAATGCCTTGGTTCAGCAACTGCTTCCATCCGGAACTGAGACCGCCGCTGAGCAGATCGTTTCTTGCTTGGGCAGCCTCGCCAATCACGTTGCCGATGGTCTCGGATACTTCGCTAAGCAGGTCTTTTGCTTCCTCAAAGTCACCAATCAAAATTTCCCAAGTTGCCGTCCATCCGGATTGAGCGCTTTCCTTTAAAGTATCCCACAACTGAGTGAAGGTCTTGACCTTAGTTGCGGCTTCCTCTGCGGTTTTCGCCATTTGAGCAATTTCTTTAGCCTGAGACTCCGAGAAACCCTGCTGAATCAGATCCGCTTCACTGTAAGCGCCGGCGAACTGTTTCAATGTTTCGGTGAGAACCTCGGTGGTCAGCCACTCGCCTTTGGTAAGGGACTCTCTAAACGAGCCGTACATGTTGATGGCGTTTTTCGCTCCGGTGCCGAGCAGTTCAGAAGTCCTGACAAGCGCGTCCTGGAACACCTTACCGCCCATACCGGCATTAACAACAGAGTTCCAGTCCATAAGCGAAACCTTACCGGCTGCCAATGCCTGGGAAAGCTGATACATTGCCGTAGAAGCTTGCTGAGAGGTTGAACCTGAAACTGCGGCCAGGTTAGCGATACCCTTGATAGAATCAACGGAAGTTTGAAGATTTACACCGGCTGCGGTAAACGTACCGATATTTCTGGTCATTTCGGTAAAGTTGTAAATCGTCTTGTCCGCATAGGTGTTCAGTTCATCCAGCGCCCTGTTTACTTGCTGAAGGTTTGTTCCTTCATGCTGAGTGTTGGCAAGGATAGTTTGCACCGCGCCGATTTGCGTTTCGTATTCCTGAAAACCGGTTTTAATCGGGTCTATCGTAAGCGCCGAAACAATCCTTTTTCCCGCGTTCAAAGCGGAATTGGTGATATTGGCAAGGGCTGTTACCGCCATGACTTCTAAAGCTGAAAACTTCAGACGCACAGACTCCACAGCATTCGCAAGGCCGTTCATATTTACCTTTTTGGAAGCGCTGTCTATTTCATCGAAACCCTTTGCAGCGCCGGATAAATTCAAGCTCTTCTTCAATCTATCCAAAGTGGAAAGGCTGGTCTGAACATTACTTTCGAATTGCTTGTTGTCAAATCGCATTTCTACGACTCTTTCGTCAATCGTAGTGCTCATAGCTTAGTAACCCCCTTCCATGCTTGTTCTGCAATTTTGTCAAAAATAGGCTGGATAGCAGGATTGATGTAATCTCGACCCTGTACCCAGCCACCGTTGCAGGTCCCGTGACCATACTGAAGAATAATGGCTATCGGAACCCCATTTTGAACATTTGAGTTGTAAAACGTAATCTTTGCCGTTCCGTTTCGGTTTTCAATCTTGTAATACCAAGAATTGGCCGTTTGCCCGCTATCGATAGGCGTTGCAGAAGCAAGGGCGGCGACCCCTTCTCGACCATACTTGTCAAGATCCCCGATTCGGACGGCCTCTTTCGCTCTCTCCAAAAACCGAGTTGTTCTGGAGAAGTCGCCCTTGTGTCTGAACCTTATCATTGAATCATCCTTTTACAGAAGTTCGTTTACTCTTTTCTGGACAGCATTGTAATCGTAGCCGGCTGCCTGCAAACGGTTCTTACGATCCTGCCCGTTTCCCCACAAACCCTGAATCACTTCTCTGGCAAGCTCATCAACGCTCTTTTTGGCAGCGGAAGATACAGCGGTTCCGCTCTTAGTAGTGATATAAGTATCGAAGCCCACAGCTTTCAGCTTGGCGGCCATAGCGTCCGCGTTTGCCTTGTTGCTGTAAGCTCCCACCTGAATCTTATAAAGATTGTCGACTTTGACCATGTAAGTATCGAAACCAGCCGCCTTCACTTTGGACAACATAGCGTCCGCATTTGCCTTGTTACTGAACGCTCCTGTCTGGACGCGGTACAAAACGTTACCGCCGGCAGTTCCGGGATTGCTGACCGAACTTCCTCCTAATTTTGCAGTGACCTTGGAAGCCAAATCGCCCATGCGGGAATACATCCAATCACCAGGACAGCTCTTGTTTGCAAACCAACGATGGACAGTTAGAACCATTTCGTCAGCGGCAGGATTGTAATTAAGCGTCTTTGTCTTATCGCCAAGCCACAGGAGCTTCTTTTTGCCGTTGCGTTTGCAAATATCCACGCAAAGCTCAATGAGTTTGTTATAGACAACATCCTTAAACGCATAAGGGTGGGTAGTATCGCTCGCGCATTCAATCGTTACGGCCCGCTGGTCGTTTTCGTTGGAAGAAGAACACCAGGAACGGTTTTTCTCTTCCACATACATACCGACTCTTCCGTCTACGCCAATACCGTACTGGCAGGACGCCTGCCTGGAGGTCGGAGCAAAAATATTGCCCAGTGTTTCAACTGAGCACTGCCCGACAACACAGTGGGGCGTAATACGGTCAATTGCATGGGTTCTCTGGCCGGAATGATTGGGACTTAATTTAGTATAGGACACCAATGGACTGTTACTCATGAGTTGTATCCTCCTTTGTGTCTCGGATTTGCTGAATCATCTGAATAACCTTGTCATACCCTACGGTAGAGGTGAGGAAGCTCAGATACATAAGAATACAAACTTCGACACCGACTTTCAGCGTAAAAGCAACATCATTCATGATGAGATAAATAGCGCATACAGCACACGACATCAGAACGGCCACCACAGCAGCAAGAACGTTAGACGAATACTTAATGGTGGTCTCGTTCAAAAGCTTCTTGATTCCCTCAACGGTAAGGTTTGTCACCAGGGACACAATCAAAAGAGCCGTTGTCATAAAATAAATAGGCATTTTCAAACCTCCTCGATATCCACACTGTCTTCGTGAATACCTTCCTTACTTCTTAAACGCTCTTCTCTTTTTTCAAAGAACGTTTCAAATAACGCTTTTAAGAAATAGCCGAGCATAACCCCGACAACGGTGCTCGCTATCGTGCTGGAAAGCGATTCTGCAATCTGTACTTGTCCCATAAAAGCCAGTACATACGACAACTGCAAATCGATCAGCGAAACAGCAAGAATAACGGCAACCGCCCTCTTGGTGTAGGTTTCGAGCCACTTCTTATAACCTCGTTTTTTCCGTTTCGTAATCTCACCCCCTCGTATTGAGACGGCTCCTACGAGCAGCGTTCAAAGCCGCATTCCGTTTCATGATTTCGCGCTTGCTTCTTCGCTTAGGCGGGTTGCTCTTCACATTGCATACCCTGATAAGTGTGAGAAGTTTATTGAGGTGCCATTTTTGAAACTCCACTGGTATGTTGAAAGCGATCATCCAGTAATAAATGAGCTCAGCCGTAACAATTTCCCGGCTGTTTTTTGGCAGCGAATCTTCTGAGAAGAAAGTCGCTGTCATCGGCGCTTCGATATAAGCGTTAATCGCGTCGTAATTTGCGGCAGTGAGCCTTTTGTATACCTCGGGATTCACATTCTGGGTAAGCGTCATGCATTTGACATAGTCCAGAATTTCTTCTTCTGTTTTGTCTTGTTTGCCAAGAAACGCTTTACACCATTTGGATTCCCATTTTGAAAGAGAGACCAGAGAATGCTCCAACTGCAAGGTCTGCTCTTTCGTGTAGATGAACTCTTCATTGACTTCATCCCAGAATTCCTCAGCAGGTATTGTAATTCGAAGCATTCTTCAGTCCTCCATAGCTGTCAAATCAATTGTTGATAGGAGCGATTGCCGGACGCTGGATTGCTGCGGGTTTCTTATTCGGAATCACACCGTTTATAAACTCGGCGGCTTTGTCCGCATCGGTGGCAAGTTCCATGTACAACTGAGAGTATGCCTCGGTCTGGGAGAATGCGGTGGAAAGCTCCTCAGACTTGACGAACCGCTTACCATCAGGACTCTTCTCGCCATATGCCTTAAAGATAAAGTCTTTGAATACCTTGATGATAGTCGGCATATCCTGAGCCGCGACAACTCGGCGAATCATATCGCCGTAACCGCCGGTTGTGCTCATCTCCATTTCAAGAGCCTCAGCTTCCGTGATGTTGAACCAGAAATCCTCAGTACGCTCAAGACCGTTATAGTCGGTATAAGTGATTGTCTTTTTAATCATGCGAAATTTCTCCTTTCAAATAAAAAAAAAATACAAAGCCGCCAGCTTACCTGAATACGGCCTTGTACCTATTCTTAAATCTTTTGTTTCTTATGCTTAACCGGCGGGGGTCATTAGAGTGATGATCTCATCCGGCAGAGGCAGACGGGGATCTACGCCGTCTTCTGTTTCGGGACCTGTAGGATCTTTACCATACAGGATCTCTTCCAGCGCTTTCAGCTTCTCCGCATCCACCTTGGTAGAGTCGATAATCACGCAGGCGGTGGGCTTAAAGCCGGTTACGTTGACAGGAGTCGTGCTGACTTCCCAAGAGAAGGTGATGGCTTCGGGGCTGTCGTTGATAGTCGTATATCCCTTTTCGGAAGGTGCAGCCAGAGCGCCGTAAATCAGATGCAGCTTATAGCCGTGGTCGTTGCTGTCAACATCGTTACCGACGACAGTACGATAGCTGAGGCCGAACACCTTTCTGGCCTGCTGGCCGATTGTCACGCCGGTTGCAATTTCAGCAGAGCCGTCGCACTCAGCGAATTCATCCGGATAAGTATAAGCCTCAATAGTCGCGCCGAACTCCTCAGCAGACATCAGGTTCAGATACTTGATGTTATCCGCGTAAATAGGAGACGCTTCCGCACCGGAGGGGCTTTCGGTAACAGCGGTAAGACCATTCCAGGCAACGCCCTTATTATAAAGACCGCCGGCCTGAATAGGGTAGAGAACGCCATGGTCTACGCCGGTTTCGTACAAACGTTCACCGGTTTTATCCCAAACAAGTTTACTCATAGGTTCGTTCCTCCTTGTTAAAAGTAAAGTGTAAAAACGTAATGGTTTAGGTTATCGCTTTTGTAATGCCGCACAAACCGGCAAGTAGGCAATTTTGCTACTATGTCGATAAAAGAACTGTCCGGATTCTTATCGATAACCGTCACCAGATATTTGCGGTTAGACAAATATACCCCGTCATCAGCAAACGTGTTCTCGATATCTTCGAGAGCGTAAACGATGGCGGGGTAATTCATCTTAACTGACTCGGGAGGTTGGTAATACACATTTCGGCTTCCCAGAAGATCTTCCAGCAAAGCCTGTAGATCTAGTCTATTCGCCATTATATACCCCTCCTATAGTCAGTATTAGTCTAGGGTACTGAACTTCGACACTTTCTATCTTCCATTTAGCACCCATAAACCCAACGTACTTCATCAAGTGAAAATTCTCGCGAGCAAATGGATCGGCCAAAATACTAATCTCATTCGAAACGTTGATGTTGTCGTTGAGTTTGTCGGCTGTCTGAAGTCTGCGGGTATTTCTGACAAGTTCGCCGAAATACATGCGCTCGGAGATACGGTCCTCCCATACGCCTGGGGTCGTTTCTTCAGTAACAGCATAGCCGATTGGTCCATAAAACTTCGCCATTTTGAATTTTCACCCCTTTAGTCAGCGGAATACTCCTTGGAATACAGAGTAGTCGCCGCAGAAGCAGACGCGGAAACAGCAGTCGCAAAGGTTACGGATACGCTGCCGCCAGACTCTTCCTTGAAAAACAGCGGCATGTAATACGTGCTGTTATAGCTGATGATTACGCCCTTCTTGCACAGATTGAGAAGGGTATCTTTATCAACTTTATTCGCTTCCGAACACTTGCTGTCTGTGTACAGGTAATTATCAGACGTCTTACCATAGAGAATAATGTTTTTCACATACTTCTCTTCAGCGTCAGCGTAAACAACAGTCATGTTATTCATTGGTTAGTCCTCCTTGCTATTTTTATGTTGTTGATTTTAACCGGCAGTGCTCAGCTCAAGAGCGATAGCGGAATAAGGCTTGATAAGGGCCCCGGAGCAGCGGGTCTCAATCAGATACTTCTGCTGGTTGTAGTCGATATCGAAATCGTCGAACATGTTCACAGCGCCGCCGCGATCCGCGCCGACATTGTAATCCGCCAGATTAACGATAATGCCCATCAGAGCGCCTCCGTTCTTGCCGTTTACGCCCTCCATAACCGGAACGGTCACAATCTCCTTAACGCGGAGCTTCTTTGCAAGCTGAGCGACATCAGTGTAGAGATCGCGGCCGGTGGTATCAGTCAGAAGCAGGCAGTCGGTAAGAATGTCTTCAGTGGTGTACAGAGTAGGCTGACCAGAACCCTTATAGTTCTTGCGGGCTTTGATAGCGGTGCGAATAAACTCGCGGGCCTTGTCGTCCTCGGTAGCGGAAGACTGGACACTGACAGTGGCCTGAATGGTATACAGCTCCTCGTCCTTGAGAATGGGACGGATGTTCTGCTCATTGATCTTATCATCGCTGGAAGCAAGACGGCCGTCGCCAATTAGATAAGCGCGGGCCAGCTCCTCGTCCAGCATCATACGCATTTCAGACTTCAGCCACGCCACAACGTCGAAATCAGTGATGTCGACAACATCGTCACGATCCATCTTCTGCTTCTTGTAAACGGTAGTCGGGGTAGTGGTGCGCTTCAAAAGACCAAAGACCTCTTCCTTCTTCAGCTTGCCCTTGAAATACCCCTTTGCGCGGGCGTCGTCCTCGGTGATATCGGCAAAGATGGACTTAATTCGGGAGAACGGGGTGTGGTGCACACCGCTCATAACCTTCTTCACCCAACCGGTATCACGCTGAATAAATTCTGGTGTGTTGGCCAAAGTCTGGGCGTCAGGGAACAGATAGTCCACATTGTCGATGCCATGGGCAAGCACACTGTCCTTCAGACTGCCGTAGCGCTTGATATCGCCAAAGATCGTGGAAATCTCTTCGCTGGATACCTCAGACCCATCGGAATGAATGAGAACATTCTCCTTCTGACGGTCATCCTTATCAAACACGTTATGTTTCATAGTATTAGTTCCTCCTTTAGAATCGTCATCGTTATTGTCTTCGGACTCGGGGTCAGATTCCCCCTGGTCGTCCATAGCCTGACCGATCATAGCGTACATAACGTTTTTCTGCTCTTCGGTCATGCTGTTGATTACATCGGCGACAGTTTTCTCCTCATCGGAATCGGTCTTATTCTCAGGATCATCCTTCTTTTCGGAAGTTTCTTTCTTTTCACCGTTGTCTGCCTTGTCTTCCTGTTTATCAGCATCGGAATGCGACAGATAGAGCGGCATACCCGTATAGATGATCGCTTCGTCATCCGAGTCTTCGCCGTGCTTAAGCATAGAATCGATAAAAGCGCCAGGATTTGCGCCGGCATGGACCAGACTTACTTCACGAATCTCTCCATGAAGAACGTCGCACCCTCTCTGCTGAAGCTGATTGGCGTAGATAGACAACGCACAAATGTCCCCATGCTTCACAAGAATCTTTCCAATCTCGCCGGATTCGGAATCGTTGAAAAAGCCGTAGGTATAAACACCTTCCGGACGATTTTCCAGCCATGCATGACCAAGCACATTGCGTGGGTCATTATGCTGATGATTCCATACGAGAGGGACTTTGATTCCGTCATCATGTTTGAACGCGTCTCTACGAATCACTCTTCCGTCAGAGCATTTAAGGTCGTTTCTGGTTGCCCATCCGCTGAAATCGCAGGCTTCAGGCTGAAATGCTCTTTCCATTTTGAATTTCCTCCTTGTTTCGTTTTTGTTTTAGAGACCCTACTCTCGAAACTACTCTGTTTCCACATTTTCGTCTTCGACAGGCGGATTGGTTTCCGGCTCTGACTCGCTCGGAGCGCTGAGGTTTTTGTTCCTAAGCTCGTCCGCTCTCGGGTCATCCGAAGGCTTCATGCCGATAACCTGCCGAATTTCATTCGATGTCATAATTTCGTTTCGAGTGAACTTATCAGCAATTTCAGCGATATCGTTGACAGGAACGAGTTTAAACGGGTCTCTAAAGAACGAAATCGACTGGGATTGTGATCGGGCGGTTTTTGTTAGAAACTTTCGTTTCATTTCGTCAACAATAGCTGAAATAATAGGCTCAATCGTTCGGTTATTGTAGTTCAGCATCGTTTTCTCGTCCGCCGTACCATCCAATATGCTTTGAGTGATACCTAACTGGCTGTATAGCATACTCGTTAAATATTCAATCTGCGACATAAGGTTGTTGTTGACAGAACGATTCAACTGCGTAATACGCTCGGTACCGTCGGCATAAGCAATACCGTATTTAGTACCGGACAACTGAGCTTCAATATCTTTTCGCCTGTTTTCGGCCTGTTGGCGCCTTGCTTCCGTCTTGATGACATAGGGCAACTGGATAATCAAATCTAATTTTCCAGAACCGCTCTGTTCATCGATGACGTCAAGTAGGTTAAGTTTTCGAATAAGCCGCTGCATGGTAGAGTTGGGCTCATTCACGACTGCGTACAGAGGATTTTCAACAATCGCTACTGTACTCTTTGGCACCAGTATGTTTTCTTTTGTCCCAGTCCGCTCATTATAGAGGCGAACCCTAACATGCTGTGGATACCAATCTAAAATTTTACCGACTCGCATGGTTTGAATGTCATACGAACCGGTAACGGAAGGATCATAAGTTGTATCAACGGGCACAATCGCCACGCAGCCTTCATCAAGCATGGACACGACAATGTCCTGAATAAAGGCTCTGGCGGTTTGGTCGATATTTGCTTCTACGGTAAGGCAGGTGTTCAAACCATCCTGAATAACGGATAAGAAGCGTCCATTTTCGTCCAGACGAATATGCTGCACATTTAACGCCGCAACATCCAAAGCAATCCGGTTATACACAGAAGTGATAATGGACCGCTCGTTGCCTCTGGTAAGACGTATACGGTCGGGTCTGGACGAATAGCCAGGTCCAACATCCTGATAGATTGTATAATCAGTTCCCGTAAATGCGTTCCAAGCATGTTTCAGTCTGGAACCAAAAGACATTCCCATTTGAATCATCACCTCCTTTTTAGTCGAACGCATCACGATTGAGCTTGTATGCGATATATGCATCCATCATCGCGGCAACAGCGTCAATCTTTTGCTCGTATCGTTTCTTGAGCAATTTTCGATTTCCGTTGGTATCTTCAAGGGTAATGCAGTTACCCATAGCAAAAGTCATAAGTTCCTCGTCGAAGAGAAGCATCCTTTCTTCGGAAAGCTTCTTTAATTCCCCAAGAGGAACCGATTCCGTTTTGGCGCCCTGAATAACTTTTTCAATGCCAAACGGACCATTTTCCTGTTCCCATCTGGCGACAAATTCTTTGGCGTTATACGGGTCAAAGCCAAGACAGCGAACATCATAGCCGCACTCTGAAATATGATTGTCGAGGTCTTCGTAAACATCCATCATATCGAGCACAGCGCCCTCTAAAACAATCAAACTGCCTTCGGCCATGAACTGATCGTATTTGATCCTCATAGCTGCGGGCAGTTTCATCAATGTCATAGAAGTTATGTAATTTCGTGTCTTGATGCCAAAGGAACCGTTTGACAACGGAAACAAAAACGTAAAAGCGCAGAAGTCATCGCCCTGCGATAAATCTGCACCGAGAGAACATGGCATTTGCCAGTAGTCTCTCTTTCGGTGAGGAAGCGTTTCTTCGTAAGTAAAGTAATAGGTATATCCCTCCATGGGTAATCCAAAACGCTTTGCGAGAATATCGTTTCGTGCGGCAGGAGCTTTCTCAGCTCTTTCCACGTCCAATTGGTAAGTTTCGTAACTCACGGTTTTACCAAGATTCGGATTGGCCTTAAGCCACATTTCCGGATCTCCAACTTCGTCAATCGAATCGAGTTTGTACCACCATATGGATACATGCGGATTGATGTAATCTCCTTTGAGGATGTCCATCAACTCCATTTTGATTGTATCGCCGCTTCCATTGCGGACTGTACCCTCGGAACTGATTGCTACAATGATGTAGTCGTTTACTTTTGAAGCGCCCTGTTCAATTGCGCCGATAACATCCTCTCGAATGTCGCCGGAAAGCCATTCGTCAACTGTTGCCACCTTGATCTGCAAGCCCTGAAGCTTGGCGATGCTCATTGGCCGAACTTCAAGAAGAGAACCGGTAAGAAAATTCTCCACGCCTTTCTTGGTCGATGCCAATTTGGTGCGATTTGCTTTTGAACCGGTGGTGTTCTGTAAAGAACCTTCCGTCAAAAACTGGAACAACGGTCCGCGAGAACGTGTTATCGCGGTACGCAAAGGAGACATAACTTCTTCCGCCTGCTTCATGGTTGGCGCCGTAGTGATTTGATGCGTTGTAGAAGTGTCAACGTTGAGAAAGTATCCCTGTAGCGTGGAAGCGTACATTGATTTTGCAGCGCCTCTGGCTACGATAAGATACTGTTTATTGATAAGACGCTTCTTGACATTCTTCCGAACGTAATGTCCGCCGTGGCCGTCTGGATTTGGCTGGTATACGCTTCGTTCGACAAAGTAATACCATCCAAAAATCTGTTCGCCCCACAGCTTGAATGTGTCCAGCAAAGAAAGATCGGAACCATCAGTAAGAGTCAGCTCCGCTTCGCAATAGGCGATCCATCCTTCAACCGCCTGGTCGTCATAGTAAACGCCGGGGTTGGCAATAAGGTCGTCGATGCGGTTCATCTCCATGGAGATTTCTTTGTTTACCGGGATTTCCCCTCGAAGAACGGCATCACGAAACATGCCGTAATATTTGGGGACGGCAGTGTTTGATAATGCCATAAGCAACCGATCTCCTTTTTACTTCTTGCTAAGGCCACTGACGATTTTCTTAATTTTGTCATAGTTGTTATAAAGTGTAATCGCTGTGGTGGTAGCAGTTGCTATTCCAGTAGCGGCTTTCATTGTCTTAGAAACAAATTCTTTACCGCGATTAACGTCACTGCCGGACAACTGCTTATACTGCCGCTCCATTTGCAGACGATTAAGACGGCTGCGAAGCTCAGCATCACTCATGGTTTTTACGCTTTTGCCGCTATGAGCCTTTTTATAATCATCATGGCTTGGTTCTTCGGAAGCGTTTTCCCTCGCTCTTCTTTTTCCAGCGGCTGTTCGAGATCCGTCTTTATTCTGGAATCTCCTAACGCCCCATTTCATTCCTCTGATACCATGATGAGAAAGCGAAGTATTATCCATTTTGAATTTCTCCTTTCTCTGCTGGTTTCGGGTCGACAGAAACATTGATCCTCCACTCAAGCTCGCTTATCTGTCTGTTGATAGACTCGATAACTGCTGAACTAAGCGGAGGATCAAAAGCCAACCGAACTTTTAGATAAATGTAAGTTTTTACAAACTCAAGACGGAAATCATCTTGCAGAAATTCAGACCATTCGGCGCTGTCATCTTCGATACGGAATCCCTCAGCAGGACCGACACCAAGTTGGGTAAGAACAGAAAATACCGAATTGATATGCATGATGATATCCTGGTCAAAGTGCTCGTATTCTTCTGTAATTCCGAGCAGTTTTTTAATCGATGTCAGTATGCTGTCCATATCGAATTACCTCACTCTCTAACGGCAATGAATTTCTTCATGCAAAAGCCTTCGATACCGGCAACTGTACAGACCGCATACCAATCATCATTGGAATTTGCCATGTCGATTTTCAGCTCATCAAGAGCTTTTGCTTCCGCGATTACATTTGAATCGGCAGAAGCTTTTTCTCGGATATTCAGCGACAGACAATTAACCACTACACCAATAAGACCGTCGCAGATATCACTGCCATCTCCGGAAACTCCGTCGGGGTTTTCCATATCGACATCTTCATACATCGTGTTCATAAAATGTACTCCTTTCAATTTTTTCGCCAAGGGCAAGTATCATTGCGGCTCCTTTGAACCGGTTTTAAGATAAGGATACTTTCGTCTCCGTAATGAATAGCGTTATGTGTTTTTAGCTGCGTGCATATCGCATTTTCCAAATCAAAGACGCAAGGATTTCGGTTTACAATATCCTCATAAGTAATAGGATTGATGTGGTGTATTAGCACCGGTCCAAATATTTCATGGCCGACAATTCCCAAATCGCACCCATTATCTCGAATGATAACGTCGTCTCTAAAACTCAGCCATTCGCTGGAATGATAAAATTCTTGATTAAGCCACCTTTGAAAACCGAAAGTAGCTTCGCCGATTTTTCCATCCAACTTCAGATAACGAAATCGTTCCTCAAATGTCGGAAGAGATATCAGTTCCGTATAAGTTCTAACACTCATCTTCATCGCCCCCGGCACCAGAATAATGACGCATAGCGTTAAGAGCATTGGTGTAAAGTTCTTCGACACGTTTTGCGGATTGAAGGTTTTGTGTTTTAGCCTCGATAAGCTCTTTCTGCTTCTCAAGAATTTCTTTTTCTATCTTTTCCTTAGTCGAACCAAGTTTCAGATAATGAGTAATAACCTGAGAAGAAGCAGTTCCTTCTCTTAACTGCTTTTCAGCAAGATCGACAGCCAAAGAAACTAACTGATTTTCTCTAGCCTCCGGAGATAAAGCCGGTCTCATCTTTCTTGACGACTCAGAAGAGCTTGCAGCTTTACCTTTTGGCATCCTTACTGCCTCCTCTCTGTTTGTTGCCATGTACTATTTGTTTTGCAAGTACCTGTTTCGCATAGGTTTTGATACAGTATTTGAGAGAACTTACAGAGCTGGCTTCCATCAATCACCGAAAGGAGAAAAACATGAAAGGAAGAAGGAGGAGCACATGAAGAAAAGCTGCCACCAACCCTGTAAGCTCGCTCAAATACTGCATCATTTCCTAAAAGCGAACCCCAAAAATAACCCCCGGGGATTTTTTTAAGACCGCCGCGATGTGGGAGGGGGTGAAGTTTTTTCGACACCCCCCCCTATACCCACGAAGCAGCAGTACAGTCGTATCACATGGCGAAGAAATCGCCGAAAACTTATTCCACAAAAAAGTAAGAATTAACAGCAAAATAAAAACGACAAGACGAGCGATGGTATCTATCCATACTCTGGTCAAGTCGTTGCTGAATTCCTTTTTACTTTCTTGTAAATGTTCATGAAATCATGTTTAATGATCTCATCAATTGCTCGTTCAATCTCTTGTTCATTCTCTTCATCTGAAAACTGTTCGGAAGTTTTTGCGATTCGAGCGAGATAAGAACAAGTATTGTAACCTTTTCCTACATCGAACAAGAACCAGTCGGAGAACCGTTCAAACGGATCGTAAGGATTGTCAAATGTAGTAAGAGCACATGAACCATTCATACTAGGTCACTCCTTTCATTTCAGATAGTTCGACACAGTGCTCGTAGAGATTCCCAAAGCTTCAGCAATTTCAGATGTACTGTAACCAGAAGCATTCATAGAAGTAATCTTCTGCATCTTAGCAGTGCTCAAAGTAGTAGATGCTCTTGGTGTAGCACGTTGCCTTAGCACATCAATATCGGCATTATCTATGATTTGGCGCAACCTGTTCTCGCTGATAGCTCCAGCCTGGATTGCCTCCCATTCACGGTCGGTTATTTTAATGGTTTCTTTCTTTGCGCCGACCATAGAACGAGCCTGTGTAAGAGCCTGCTGACTGGCCTTCTTTATTTCACCGCTTGTCATGCCAGGATTGTCCTGTTTCTTGGCGGCTACTACCGCATTGGCCATGGTCTGTGCTTGTCTTTCCCTGGGGGCGTTCTTTAACGCAACATTGAGCTTAGCGGTCAACGAATCGACCTCGGCCTGGTAGGTCTCTTTAGCGGAGGCGGAGTATGGAACCTTGCCCGTAGACAGCATTTCCAGACGCGCCTGGTTCGCCATGGCCTTCATTTTATTGGCGTAGTTCGCATAGGCTCTCTCTATTGGGGAATCCACATCGGATACAAGCGTGTAGGCGTCCTTTGTTTCGGCCATCTTGGTGCTGGGTTGTGTTCTAACCTTAGTCCTACCGGTCCTTTTATCCACATAAACGGGGTCGTCAACCGGTTTCCACACAAGTTCTCCGGTCTTTTCATCAATCTTGGGGCTTCCTTGCCTTTTGACCACCGATACCTCCGATTTTGCACGGGAGATAAGGGTAGAAGCGCCCTCATGATAACGACCGTCTTCCACAGTGCCCTGATATTTCTTCTTCAAAGAACTGATGCCATTGTCAATCTCACTCTGCTTGTAATCCAGCTTGTGTTTTTCAGCGTCGATAACCACCATTGAATGACGAACCGCTCTCGCAAGCTCTTCTCTGGTGGCTCCTTTAATGGTCATATCCGTAATCAGATTCGAGATAACGCCCATCTCTTTCTGGGTGTCCCGCATCTGCTTAAAGGTTCCTTCCTTCTTTCCACCATATTCAAGCTTAGGGTCGAAATCTTTGATTAGCTGCGGGGTGGAAGTAATCTTAACCTTGCTTCTTCCTGAATTACACGGAATAACCATAACGGTATCGCCGTCAAAGTCGGCTCCGGAAAGGCGCTCCGCAACCTTGCTGTTGATACCAATGGCGTCTTTCGGAGTATTGCCTAAAACCCTTCGCGCTTCCGCCTGTTTATTGTTGACGGTGAGAATCGGGATTTCAAAGGTTCCGCCATGGGGGTAACGAACCAAAGCTACGGTTTCACCATTCTTATAGTTCGGTGCATAGACCTCGTTATCTTTCATCGAGGTAATTGGCAGAATAACTTGATACTTCTGGCGGGGAAGGGCGGCTGCTTGCAGATGGACGGCATCATAATCACAGCTATCAGCGAAAGAACTGAGCAGCGATTTCTTGACAGTAGGGTTGGTCAGAGAACAAATCTCATCAAACTCCGCCATCTTGTCGCTTATCGCAAGATTGAGCTGCTTGTCCACCAAATACTTTGGCTGTTTGGAAAGAAACTGCGAAGGAAGTTTATCGGCCCATTCGCCCCAATCGCCTTCTTCGGCTCTTTTGTTGATAAGCGAAAGGGACTGCTTCTTTCCTGTCACTGGATCAGTGTACTTTCCATTTGGATCGTCATAATAACTTTGGCCGCCACGCTCTTTAATCGCCGAGCCAAAAGGATTATCCGGGTCATCCTTGATTTTCTTCAGCACATCTTGTGTCGGCGTGCCCTTCTTCTTATTAGTGTTGAACACGACGTCAACACCATCGGGAAGGTCATCGGAATAAACGGCCATCCCTTTAAGATAGTGTGTTCCGTCCACAAGGATACGAACCTGCGCATAATGTGCGTCGCCAAGAGAAAGGTCATCCACACCTCTTCGAAGCTCGATAACGCCATCTTTCTGAATCCCACCGTCTTCTGCATAACGAATTTGAAGCCGCTTGGAATCCATACTGGACGGATATTCGAACGCTTTTCTGAAAGACTCGCCTTCATCATAAGAGATGTAGTCCCTCACAGAATGAACGTTTTCAAAATTATAAATCTCTTTATGTTCTGTTCCTGGAGGGCAGATGACTTTAATGTTGGTCTGCTTTCCGGGATTCGTAACCTGTGGAACACCGCCTCCATATTTTGGATAGCCTTCCATCTCCAAAATATAAAGAGCTTGGTTCAGCTTTTCTTTAGAGATGCCAAGTTCCCGCTCAACGCCGGTACCAACGTCTATCATTCCTTTTTCCGCAATCTGCTTTTTCAGGAATTCAGCCGTGGTTTTAGCCTGATTCATACGGGCTTCGGACGATTCGTTGAGTAAAGAACGGACGGAAGAATCATTAGCGAATCCCATCTTCTCCGCGATTTCGTTCAGACTGTAACCTTTTTCCCGAAGCGCTTTAGCGGTCGAAACATCGGCGGATCTTCTTTCATCTTTTGCCAAGCTCATCTGTGTCCTAAACTGCGTTGTGCTCAAGCCCATAGATTTGGCTATGGCTACTTCACCGGTGTAGGTTTTCCCATCTTTATCCGTGAAAGTGAATCCGGATTTCTTCATCTCCTCCACTCGCGATAGAAAATCCCCGCTATGCTGGTAAGGGTTATCGCCAGAACCCCAGGGATAACGACCGGAACGTCTCGGCATTCCATAGTGCATCAGCATTTCCTCCACAAAGGAATTCATGGTTTAACCCTCCTGTTCTTTGATTTTTCGAATCACCTTGTCAAAAGTGATGATTTTGTCCATAATCGGAACGATGTCTTCCGCTGTCGGTTCATCGTACAGAATTTCATTGTTTTGATACAAACGAAGTTCTATGTCGATATCAGCAGGTTTTATTTTGTACTCCAAACAAAAAAGAGCAGCATATATTTTAAGCTGCTCCATGTGAGCCGGAATAGATCCGGTCTTTAAATCATGAATACGAAGGAACCGGTTTCGAAACATGATAGTGTCGGCGGTGCCAAAACAATTTTCCGAGTAAAACAGAATTTGCTCTGGTATCATTTTGAAACCGATCGCGTCATTGACATACATGTTCAGTGTTTTTTGAGACTTCGGCAATTTCTGCCCAAGACGAATACACTGGCACGCAAATTCGTGAAGAACGGTTCCTTTTTGCGTAGCGAGGAATTTGGAATATGCTTCCGCCACCTTGTCCTCGCTGTAGTTAATCCAATGATATTTGCTGGCACCGAGAAAAGCGTGTTGCCCTTCAAGATTCGAATGATTGTTGAAGATCATGCAGCACTTCCTCCTTGTTCTCCGGGCAGATGAATCTCGAGAACGACATCTCATCCATCTTCCCGACATAATACTCTTGATTCGGTTGTCTCTTTGCGCCAGCGCTTTGTTTACATTCCAAAGAAGCCCATTTATCGTTGTAGAGAATGAGCAAATCGGGAATGCCTTGTAAATATCCCGAATCGCTTTTCATAACGATGCAACCAGGAAATCTTTTCTTAAGCTCTTTAATAAGCTTTGCTTGGAATTGACTTTCAAGCATGGTTAATGGGCCTCCTTTCAGTGCTTTTTGCAAAACGGAAAAGGGAATGTCTATCTTTAAAAATAGCTATTCTATCCCTCTCTTCATAAAAGGGCATGTAATTTTCGCGCGGCAAAAATAGACAATAAAAAAGACCAAGACACCGTTAAGCATCTTGGCCGCGTCAATTATTCAGTTTTAGCGTTTAGCTGTTGTTTCGAAGATAGCGTATCAAAATCCAAATGAGCCACAATCCTCCGGTACAGAGCACCAAAATAAAATCCAACAGCAAACCGCCAAAGCCTCGCTTTTTACCATTCTTACTCATTGTGTTCCTCCTTGTCGTTGTTCTTTTTATGAAGAACCGATGGAATTTTTCCGACTCCTCGTTTAACAGTATCAGCAACATCCGATACCACTTGCTTTGTTTTTTCTTTCCTCTCAGAACGCCTTATACTTTTCTCAAGCAATAGTTCTGCTTTTCGTTTTTCGGATTCATTGAACAGGCGCTGACTTTCGTCGATAACTTCCTGCGTGATATACAAAACGCGAACAGTAGTCCCTGGTTCGACTTTCTGTTTTGCTTTTGGTTCAGACTTAATCACTTGATTGTTGATACAGTTTCTGTATTTTCCATCGGCGTCGGCGATAAGAGTTGGAGAAAGAACCGCTTTTAATCCAAGGCTTGTCAATATTTCTATAGCTTGCTCCGATGTAGTTCGATATTCCGAAGAATATAACTTCGGCACAATTACCAGCTTTTTTCGTTCCTCAATCGTCTTATCTGCATAATCACGAACAGCGTCAATGGCAGGTTTGACAAGTGGTAATATAGATGCGGCCATAGCGATACCAGTCGCTATATTACTTGTGGTTTTAGGTGTTTTCTTCTCTCCGCTCATCGTCTCCGTCCCCTTTCATAAGGGCAATAAAAAAGTGCGCCCCCGTATGAGAGACGCACCGAAAAAGTGAATCCCTCATTGTTGCCACACAATCTCAATCAAGTCGCAAAGGACACATGAGTAAAGAGAGAAAACACTTTTTACCAAAGTAATTTTCCCTTGCAACTTGAACATTATTAGATTGTGTGGCTATTACAGTATAGCACAAAAGCCAAAATAAAGAAAGGACTTTATTTGCAAACCACTTGACTTTTTACTTGATTTGTGGTATGCAATTTCGGCTTGTGGCCAAATGCCCACTTTTGTTCGCCTTATTTATTTAAATATTAAAACTTTTTATCGCAATTAATAAGAAATAAAAGTGGGCAAGTGGGCTTTTTAGTGGTTTTTCAACACCCAATTTGCGCAAATCGGCCAAAAATGGCCAAAAAACGCCAAAAAAGTGCCGTTTTCAGAAAATGCACCCGATTTTTTCTGCCCACTTTTGGTTCGCAAAACCGGGCTTTTGCCCACTTTTTTTGGTCAAAAATGAGATTTTTCGTCCGTACAAGCTCCAAAATTTCCCCAAAATTGGTCAAAGCCCACTTTCACAAAAATAAAAGTGGCCACAATTTTGCAGATTTTCAAAGAGTGTACGGACGTTTTTCTCATCTCCAAACCCGTCCGGTCTGTTTGTCAATCAACACGATGCGGCCTTCGATTTCGAAATCAGCAAGCTCACAGATATAAAACAATGTATGTAGCAGTCTGTGAAATCTTTCGTCTTCCTTATCGATGTTCCGCAAAGCCTCAAAAGCCGTTGGGTCAGAATATCCCTCCGAATTTTTTCGAGGGTTGTTTTCACGATTAGCGATACCCATCAGTCCCTCCTTTGTTTGTTCCATTCCTCGATGTCGATTCCGTATTGTTTCAGCTTGTACGTACACAGCCAAACCATATCGGAATCAGTCATCTCATAGTGTTTAATCAGCTCGTCCAATCTTACGGCAAAAGTGTCATAGAACTGCTTCAGACGCTTCGGTCCGAAACCAAATTCCTCATGCAAATGCCATAAGATCATGGCGTCAAGTTCGTTAGCGTGTTTGAGATCGTACTCTGCGAGCTGTCTGCGGATTTCGATATCCATCGCTTTCTTTTCGGCGGCAGTCAGATGCGCTCCGTACACTTTCCCTCCGGCTTTTTTCGTATACATAATCGGAACCTCCTCCATCCACAATCCAGTTTTCCTTAGCGAAGAACAAAGGTACTCCGATTAGGCAAAAGAATATAAAAGCAGTGGCGTCATTTTCCGGTAAAATAGAAAGAGCCCCGATGCCGATAAACACCAGGGCGTAAATTTTATTTTTAATTGTTTCTTTGTTCCACATGATGTCCTCCTTAAATATCACCAGAAGAACGGTGCTGGCTGTGTCCGGCGTCGAATCCATGAGGATAACGCGCTTTCAGCTTCTCCACGTTCATCTGCAAAATCGTTTCCAAATCAAAACCGAGAGCCTGAGCGCTTACCGCAAGATACCAAGCCACATCCCCAAGCTCTTTGGCAATGTGGTACTTATCGAGATCATGCCCCTGGAAGAGATGCTTTTTCAAAATATCAATGCACTCTCCGGATTCTCCATTAAGACCCATGAGTCCGTTTTGGAGCTGCTGAGAGTCGGTTAGAGATTGATTGGCGGTACGGTAGGCGGCTTTCTGGTATTCGTTAATTGTCATCTGATATTCACTCCTGTGTCGGGTATGTAGTGTTTGCAGTGAAGTTCGACTGGCTCAATGTACTTTATATCGCGTATACGAATCATGCCTACTTTTTTGCCGTCTTCGCAAGGGCGACTCACATATACTTCGTCAATTGCCTTCTGAGCCTCGAGAAATTCTGTTTTCATAGAGCATACTTCTCTGTGCACGCAGCGTGTGCATTGGGTTTCTTTTACACCGAAATCACTCATTTTTGTCCACCTCTTTCTCGTAGCAGTCTATACTCATATAAATGGTGCCAGACTTCTCATCAGCGACAGGTTTGTCGTGAATCAAATCATATAATTCTTCGACCGAAAATATCACTAGATTCTTCATAGCTTGTCTTCCTCCTCATAACCAGTGATCAACTCGCTATACGGAAGCTCTTCAATCCAATCACAGAATATATGCCACTCATCGAGTTTGTGGTTACGCCGGCTCTTGTAGATGTTAGCCAGCACCTCATAGTTCAGCATAATCGTCCGTTTCTGGTTGTAAGAACTCGGAAGCAGTTGGATCATCTGCCACCAATTATGCTTATCCTTATCTTTCAAAAATTCTTCACGATAATCGTTCATGCATTTGATCACGCTTCTAAGGTTCTTCAATGAAGGTTCACTCAAATGCTCACACGAGAAATCCTCCAGCGTGAACTCCTTCGCCGCGATCTTGTGCATGGTCGAGCAAGAGTTCGCAACTGTCCCGACTTTGTACGTATCGAATTCTTTCCACCAGTACAAAGGAGCCGTAATATCAACATACACCACAATCATCCGCATGAACTTCCGATGGTCAGTGCCGGCGTTGCGGAGACGCTTCATCAAATCGAGGTCATTGGAGCCGAGACGGGCAAACGACTTTTTGACATCGTGCGGCCAGTGTTCGCACTCGCATATAGATACCTCGCTGTCACTTTTTGCCCAAGAATTCATAGGATTGCGCATTCCACGAATGGCGTGCTCCCAGCCCATAACTTCAAAATTACTGATTTTCAGCATAATTATTCTCCTTTTCTACATAAACGCCAAATTCCTTATTAAAGTTTTTGGCATGGTCAATATCAGTTGTATGATTACATTCATTTGAACAAGTCTCGCACTGTCCGCCATCGCAAAGATATAAAATCTTCTTTGGTGATTTATCGTCATACCAGAAATTCCGATCATCAATGTACATGTTCGCAAATATTTTTCGTGTGTCGCTGCCGAAGCGTTCGATGATATGAGGAAGATTCTCATTGACTGTATCAAACTCGAGTCCATATTCTGAGCACCAGTTCACAGCTCTATCAAGCATTTCTCCAATGCGACAGGTCCACAGAATAATCTTAGCGCCAACTGTTTTTTGCATCATAATGAGATAACCGATAAGCTCAGTATTTGGCTCTCCGATTTCCGGCCACTTGTTTTCGCAAAGGGTACCGTCGAAGTCAACGGCTATGATTTGCTCATTCATGTTTTTCTCCTTTCGGTTGTCGGTATCACAAAATCCACAGAATAAGTTTCACAGTCAAAGCGACTAAAATAGCCGCAATACAAACTCCAATTACAAAAGCCAAAGCCTGTCCGACTTTATATCCAAGGCTATTTTTGTTATTGCTTTCCATAATTAACCTCCAAACTGAAGATCTAAATGAGAATATAACTCTTTATAAAGCTGTTTCTCAATCTCGTCCTTATACACTTTGACAACTTTACCGTCAATAATCGTATTTACAGTTTCTCGAAGAATCGGTTGAGTCAGTTCAGCGGCAGACGACGCACCTGCTTCAGCTACAATCGGTTTCGACAAATATCCGAGTGCTTCCATTCGTTTGTTTTTACAATTATCTTTGAATGGGCATTTTCGGCATTGTTCTGCTAGTCTTGACAGACCCATCGTTGCCGCCTCCTTTCTTGGCTGTAATCAACTTTTCATAAATATCAAAGGCTTCCTTACCTTGAAAAGCGTTAATGATTGTGACTTCTCCATTCTTTTGGCGACCGACAATAAGCACGCCATCGTCTCGTTCGGAGAAATCAACACCAATAATCAAGCTTTCATTGATTCTCGGATTTTTCATCAAGATCCACCTGCTTTCTCAAATATCGAACTAGATTTTCGCATAATTTGCGATGTTCACAGCGAACAAGAGTATCTGTCATTTCAATAATATCGAAGCCGGCATAATATTTTTCCGGTTCCTTTACGTCAGCCGTAAAATTGGCACATCCATGACAGTATTCTTGGACATCCAGTTTAATCATTGCCATCCTCCTGACTAAGCAGCTCTTTTGGAATAACTGTTTACATACTTGGTTTCATTGAAATTCCGTTTCTCACTCAAAGCCCTGCTGATTGCCAAATCAATAGCAGATCTCGACTTCAAATGATAATAGTACAGTTCTTTGAAAGGCGTATTTAGCCTATCAGTTCTCCCGGCAGACTGCTTCATAATTTTGTAAGAGTAATTTTGCGAGTAGAACACAATGGTGTCGGTGCTTATGCAGTTCCATCCTTCGGCTCCGGCTGTATACTGCACCAGATAGACCCAACTGTCTGAAGTAGGGATTGGCTGATGCTTATGACCATTCCATTCTGCAACCTCGACATCGTCTCCGTAATAGAGATTCTTAAGAATATCAAGTTCATAGTCGAAGTTATAGAAAACAATCATTTTTGGATGTTTCTCAAACAGCTCCATCAAAGCGACTTGCCTGGAATCGTCCGAATTCACGATCCTGCGCCATACATAGCACAGCTCGCCGGCATTCGTAATCGGTTCGTTTTTATAAGGATTCCATCGAAGCTTTGAAGCGTCCTTATACTTGGCGACATCGTATTTCACATAAACATCTTCGTGGTGCGAGACCGTTTCCCGTTTGAAATCCATCTCCACAAGAATTCGATTGCGAAGACGTATTAGACGACCGACGCCTAAATATCTGTCCACTTTTGGATACTTACCATTCACCCAGGTCATGACCATGTGTTCTTCTTTGAAAGCCGTTCTGTTTTTGTAGAATCCATTAGCCACAAATACCGGAATATAATCCTCCCAGGTGTCTCCTGGTGTGGCGGAGAGCAGAATCCACTCATTAAGCTTGGCTATTTTCAGAAATGCTTTTACCCAAGCTCCGGAACCCACGACCCTCTGTTCATCAAATATAAAGAAGGCGTCCGTTACAGTTGCATACTTGCCGATGTTGTTCCACGAATCGACCACCACTTTATTGGAATATGAACTCGCTTCAGGATGAGTAGAAAGAAGGAAGGGCGAAAGCTCACCCTCCCATTCCTTCGTATCCCTTTTTCTTGCCGTCGTGATGATGTACAAGTCTTTAGGGCTTTTCATCCTCACGTATTTTTTTGTTCCGAGTTCACCTCCGTTTTGTTTGTAGTAATAGGCTAATGCGGTTCTGGACTTACCGCTTCCAACGCCGCCGCACAGAATGCAGCCGTTTTTCATTCTGTCAACAGCGTCTAACTGATAATCTCTTAGTGATATACCAGCCATTACAAACTCCTAAGAAGTCGCCGCATCGACCATATATCGGAAAAATACATCATAGTGAACCAATAGTTGTCCAGAGAATCATTTTCAGTCATTGGTTCGGTCAGTGAATTTCCGACTTTGATGTAAGCGGCAACGCCGAGGAGAGATAGCTGAATATAACACATCAGAGCCACCACCATGTCGATATCCTGAGCAGCTACCAAAATATGATTCTGGTAATTCAGGTTGGCTTTTTCCAGCCTTTTTCTCGCTGCATGAATACCGGCAATCAAAGTAGCTCCAGCGCCGCAGCAAGGATCGTTAAGGGCGATGTATCCATCTTTCTTGACCTTTTCAACAACATCTTCTATGGTGATTTCCGCCATCAGCTCGCAAACATGGTAAGGTGTAAAAATCTGCTCGTGTTCTTTGCTGTTAAGGCCAAGTTCGGTGTAGATACTTCCCAAAAAGTCCTGCTCTTGATTTTCTTCCAAAGCCACCACCGTATATGCAGCAAGTTCTGAAAACAACGGCTGCTCCTGTTTGTTGTATCTTTTGATAGTCCGCAAATATAACGCTTCTCTCTCGTCGAAATGGTTTTTATCCACTGGATTCGATAAAGCGCAAGCAAACATAGTAATGAAGTCGCTCCATACATCCCAAGAGCGATGCCGGTAGGTTAGTTGTCTGAACACCCGCAGAAATTCTTTGCGAGCGTCTAAATGCTTTTCCGAATTTTTACCAGCGGGCTTTTTTCGGTTAGATTTTTCCGAAACCTCAGAAATACCTTTTTTAAATCCTTCGGCTACTTTCTCTCCATATTTCAGATTGTCGGCGATATGCTTCGGAATTTGTTTTTTAACCGATTGTTTTCGCTTAGGTTTTTTCTTTTTCCAGAACATTGCATTATACCTCCTTTTTACAAAGGCGATCGCAAGCAGTTTTATTTACAACAGAAGTAGAAAAAGTGATTTCCGGAAAACAATCCTGTGAAAAACTAAGAGTTATATCAAAATCTGTGATAAGCTCCAAGTCCGGATGTACCAAGGTATCAGCTCGCTTGATAAGTTCTTCTCCAGCATCTTTAATTTGTTGAACGAGCTTTTCTCTATATTTTTTGTCACTGGTTTCCATATGCTTTTCTCCCTTCGGTGATTGATGGAACGGGGCTGTTTCCTCTTACTCTCATAGATACGCGCATCTGATCGAGGCCTTACTGGACATTTAACCGGACATGCACTAAGCCGGCACCCCTTACCCATCTTCTAAAATATCAATGCCACGGAGCCTCTTCCGGGCCTTCTTCCGCAGCGTACTTCTCGGCGAACTCATCCTCTTCGATGGTTGCATACATCGTTTTCAGATAAGCCTTAACGCCGGTCTTGCCATTGACTTCCCAGTTGTAAGGACGAATCACCAAATCAACGTTCCTAATCTCCGCAAAGTCCAGAGTGGCAATAGACTCCTCATCAAGATTCGTCTGTGCCCGTCTGGTAATCATAACAACCTTGGGCGGAATATTGCCAAAGCTTACCGCAACCTGAATATAGTGACGGGGCTCTTCGTCCTCATCACGAGGGGAGAGAACCCTCACATTCCAACCGTCTTCAATCAGCTTCTGCGCCATATCTGAATCTTCGATGATGACACAGAAGTTACGGCTTCCGGCACGATTGTATTTCGATTCCTCTCCTTTGAAATTTCTGAAAATGATGTGCGCATTTTCAATGATGATGTTGTCTACGTTCTTATAAGCCATGATTGGTCTCCTTTCAAAAATTGTGTTTTTCACATGGGAACGGACACGATCTGCACTCTTCATCGGTGCAGTCGCAAGAAGTGTTGCTAAAGTCGGATTTAACCAACACAAATATCACAAGGGCAATAACCAATAAAACAAGCAAAGGTATCACCTCACATCAAATGGCGTCGGCTCTTCTTCATGCGGTTCTCCGGCTCCAAACCACGGGGGAGTGTTGTCGGAAACAAACGGCTCGTCCGCAACAAACCGTTCGAAATCTCCATAAGAAGACAGAGACTTCACCGCCTCATCTACAAGATTGTTGTAGTAAGTGCGGTCGATATCGTTTTCCTTGCCGAGTTCCCGAACCATCTCAGACTCCAGCCATCTGAAACCTTTTGAGCCAGTTGCGGCCGCATATCCTTTTTCTCCGGTTTTCTTATTTTCCGTTTCGCGAAGCAGGATACCGCCTCCGCATCCCGGTTTGATGGGGCAGAACTGACCGACCTTACCAATGAAATGATAATTATGGCCTTTAGCAATTTCTTCGCTTAAACCTTCTCTTTCCATTAGCGGGTCTTTTTTAGCGAGCCTATCCCGCTCCGCTTCCAATTCAGATACGTCTGGCAAACCCTCGTTCATATCGAGATACAATGCGGAAGTTACCGATTTGGTCTCGCACATATCCTCGAACTCAATCGGCTCCTTACTAAACAGTTTCTTAAAGACATAAGGAACCTGGAACTGGGTGCCAGTCGCGGTCCATTCTCCGGTGTGCTTACCGTCCTTATACTTCGCAATATAAACAGCATCGTTTACAAGGCACATGCGGTCGTATGTAGCCTCATGTTCAAAGTTGTAGCCATACTGCTTGCCATAGTCCATAACGAACTGAATGATTTCCGGAGTCGCGTCCGGAATCTTAATGGAGTCCGTCTTAATGTGGGCAACAATAAAGCCCCGTCTCTGGACCTCGTGTTTGAGGTTTACCATAAACAGGGCGCCGCGTTTAGCCACAATATTATCTTTGTTGCGATTGTCTCGGAACGGATGGTCAAAGCTTGCTGAAGTAAGACCGTATACAGAGTTGATTGCAATTTTCAGAGCCTGAGCCAGATCAGCCGCAGCAGCTTCGTCCGTCAGATACTTTGCCAATGCGCCGTTCAGCATCTTTTTGGCTTTATCGAACTCTTTGTGCTTAATCGCAATTCTGGCCTGAAGAATTTCGTTGAATCTCTTCGTATACTCAGGTCCAAAAAGTTCTTCCGCTACAATGCTGCTCGGATGCATGGATGCAATATCCAATAACGCGATGTTGCTGTACATTCCTGGCTCAGCATAGACATAACCGCCTTCGCCGACTTCTTCGCCGCGATAAATGGACTTACCGCCTTCGAAAGTATAGCCCGGGAACACAGGCTTTCCGTCTTTATTAAACAGGGTGAAATTTTCATCTCCCAAATGGTCGTACAAAACCATATCTTCTGTAATAGTCCACGGTTCGCAATCGGGAGTTACTTCACCCATAAAACGGTAGTTGAATTGATCCTGCGGCTTTCGGTTGTTGCCAAATATAATCTTGGTGGTCAGAGAATTGGTCGTGTCATTGACCGTCATTCCGGCCACGTCCGCCAGAATCTGCCGAGCTGTAAAGTCAGCTTTTCTCGCATTGAAAACAGCTTCGGTAGCAATCACATCGTTGTCGCAATATTCGGCTACTTTTGTCCACATCTCTTCCGGAACAGGCTGATCCCACGGAAGTCCAAGCTCCTGATGGTGGATGCCCAATTCGATTTCCCATTTCTTCAAAGATTGTTTCTTTGAGCAGAAATCGTAAACGTCCGTATAAGAAACGTTATAGGCTTCGCCAAAGAAGCAGTTGGCGCTTCCGTTGATGATTTTGTTGGAAAGCGAGAATAGCTGCTCGTTCGTATAACCCATTAGCCTGGCATAGAGGATGTGATTGTCGTATCTGCGACAGTTAAAACCGACCAGACGAAACCGCATCAGTTCCTCAATTTCAGCCGACGTAGGGTTAATCATACGGACAACCGGCTTTCCTTCGCCTTCGATTTTCCAGTTGACCAGGAACAGGTTTGGAAACACCTCAACGTCATAAAACACAAGTTTGGCGTCATCATTTTTTGTCCCGGAAGACTGGTCGGCAGATTTGAACTGCATTTTGTTGACCAACTTGATACAGTAATCCGCTTGATGCGTGCTACTTGCGGCAAAGGCCAACACAGCGTTCCGCATATCTGTAACATCATAATGAAGATCGCTTGCATAAGCGTCCTCAAGAATTTTATAGATGAAGTCGATACTGGGTTTAGTTGCCGGATGGTATTCTTTATTCAGATTCCGTTTGATTTGCGTTCTAAGACCTTTCTCGCTCTTCACCCCTTCAAAATTTATCACTTGCTTTTCTCCTTTCAGTGGCAAACCAGAATTGATGGTTGCGATGGGCAGGTTATTACACTTTGTCAATTTCCTGCGCAAAGAGCTTTTGCCGTTGAAAACCTTAACTTCGATGTGGTCATCATAGACTCTGCTCAGCTTTGCCGGATCTTCCGCATAAATATAATGCAGATGAATGCCTTGCCCGCTTTTGCTCAGTTCCGCATAAGTGGGCGGCCATTTGCTCGCCTCCTTCAGATTCAGTTCAAAAGACTTGTTTCCGTCCTTATCCGGAATATCAAAGTCGATAACAATATGATTTTCCGGAACCTTGACATAGTGGAGTTTCGACGTATCAATACTGCTCAGCTTCTTTTTTACTTTCTCCCATTTGGATGTGGGGATTTCCGATAAAGTCGCATACTGAGCAGGGCAGTCCGCGCATTCTTTGTCAAAAACAGACGGCTGCGATTTGAATTCGATGAGCTTCTGCTCCGGTTCCTCCTTTTCCGAAATCGTCTGCTCTTCAAATTTCTCCGTCCGAAAACCGATATAATAGCTTCGGACACGAGTGCCATCGTCCAGATTGAACCGCTCTTTGTAATCGCGGAAATAGTTTTTTAATTCTTCTTTAAAAATCCTCTGAGAAAACGGAAACGGCACCTTTGCCTCATCACAGTACGTTTTGTACATTTCCCAAGAGGCTTTCAGTGTTGTTCCGTCTTCCTTCTTAAACACGTGGTAAGAATCAATGATGAAGTTGTAGAAATCATTGGATGCGCCAAGCATCGCGACCGGAATATAATCATCGTACATGCTTGGATTTGCCAGATATACATTTTGGCAGTGGTATGCAATAGCGCCAAGTTCAAACTCAATTTGTTTCATTACCGTTTTGTATTCCTTCGGGCTCAATTTATCGCCGGATGGGGACACATCAATCAAACGTCGAATCAAACCTGATTTCGCATCGGTTATCTTCACCGGCTTATTCGTGCCCATAAACAGAAAACATTTAAAACGGTTTGCGTAAGTAGATTTGAACTTTTCATTTACCGTCATCAACTCGTGAGAAACGAGGCTATTCAGCCTGGTATTATCCTCGATGCGTGACAAATCCCCATCGTGCTGAATAGCAACAAGCGGATTGCTCTTGAACGCCTCCAAAGCAAACGAATTGCTCGAAGAACCAAGCGCTTTTGCGTCGAACACAGAATAATACCCGTCGAAGAGCTGCTGAATGATGTTGAGAACCGTGGATTTACCGGTTCCTGCGGCGCCATACAAAACCATAAATTTCTGCAACTTTTTAGAATCCCCGCAGACTATAGAACCGATTGCCCATTCGATTTTTTCTCTCTCCGTTTCAGAGTAGAGAGTAGACATCAGTTTGTCATAGGCGTTGATGGTTCCTTCTTCCAGGGGGTACTTCAGCTTTTTGCTTGCGTAATCTTTTTTGTTCGTAGGCGTATTTGAAAATATCAGTTTTTCATCCAGCATGTGGAACGAATCTCTCATTTGTTTCTGACAGTATTTGTGCCACGAATCGATCATTCCAGATTCAGAGTCCCACATGTGCAGGACTTTAACACTTGAATCAAAATTCTTGCGATTCTCTTCTGCATACCGATCGAGTTCCCGGTCGATAAGCTGCAAAGCATCCTGCTCGTCCGTAGACCATAAACCCCGGTCTTCCAGCCATATGGCATAGAAGTCGCCGCCTCTAATCATAAGATCAGAGCTTTTCTTAATGATAAACTTCGGGTAGATTTCTATTACACCACGCTTCGTACTACGTGTTGAAATCATTAAAAAGTCGATCATCGAGGTTCTTTAGTCTCCTTCCGTCTGCTTTAGCTCCTTAATTTCAGTTTTCAGAGCCTCGATTTGGCAACACATATTGCGAATCTCAAACTCTTTAACAATCAGGTGCGCCGTTACGACCGTTACCCAAAACGTAACATTGTGGTTAAACGACTGCTGCTTCCTGATGGATTTCCCGATTGCCCGGAACATCGTTTCCGAATTCCGAAGGCTTCCGAAAATATAACGGACCATTTCATCCATGAACTTTTCCTCCTTTCATTCCTGCAAGAAACTGGTCGATAGTTTCAAACCGCCAAGTTTTTTCTCCGTTAAACGAAAATATAAATTCCTTGCCGTCCTTTTGCCGCACACGGATACTGTTTTTCCCATTCGGAAAATAGGTTTCAACCTTTTCGGCAAACGCCGGCAGATGTTCTTGAAAACACTCAAACACTTTGCTGTGAACCATAGCAGAATTCCTTTCTTTACAGGATGCCGTCCAAATACCAATTCATCTGGTACCAAATCTCAACCGATCTCATATCGTACTTGCAGTGCTCAATCGTGAATAGGCCGCCTTCGCCGTCCCGTTTGTATTTACGATCCATAAAGCGAAATATAACATCGTCCGTATACTTCGGATCGAATCTGGAATCGTTCATGGAACCTAACCCAAGATTTACAATCATATTCCAAAACCATTGGCCCATTCGATTGCCAACGTCGGGATTGTTCATAATGTTTTCTTCACAACGAAACGCCAAAGCAATCAGCATCTCCAGCACACTACAAGGCCGATTGTCCAGAAAAGAGGCAATCATAGGACCCTCGTATGATTTTTCATATCCAAAACGGTAACGGAGGTCTATCCCGTCTTCAGCCCTGTTGCCATCCATTGGAATCACATATTGGAAATCAATATTGTGAAGATGCCTCAGCAGCTTTTGATAGGATAGACCCCTAGAATACCGTTCATTGCATACGAGCTGACACATCCATTCAAAATATTCGTTGTTCAGCTCTTTCTCTGTCATTTAATCCTCCATCTGACCGGGGTATCTGCCTGTGACATCCGAGTAGGAACGATTATCCCTCAGAATCTCATAATCGCATTTCAGCCGGTCGTTGCGGACAAACACAGAATCGTCCTCATACTCGCCGAAATGATCTGCAAAATCAGCGCCCACGGTCTCATCAATATCATCGACAATCTCGTCGTTTTCATCCGCCAGAACCCCGTCCGAATAATAAGTCAGACTGAGCTTGGTATACTCGTCGAAATCGCCGAATTCCTCTGGCGAGATAATATAAGGTTTTTCAACCATATTTACCTTCTCCTCTTTCACGTTTTTATTGTTTGTCGAGGCATAATTCGTATAGCCTTCCTCTGCGAGCTTAGCAGCATAGTTAATCAGATCCGGTTTCAATTTAGCCTGGTCAGCCTTGATTTTATTGTCTTTGTCAAGGTTTTCATTTTCCTCTTTGCGGATTACCGTTTCCGGCTTCTTTTCCGCAAAGACCGCTTTCACCGAATCAATTTCCTCCTGGGCAATTTGCTCGTATCGCTTTTTAAGGCAAAGCCATGTTGCGGCCGACCCGATAGTCAGACCGGCCATAAACATAGCGAAGTTAATCTTGCTCATAGTAATCCTCCTCGTTTTTTATCGTAACAACAGTTACGGCGAGACCTCCGAACAGCAATGCAGCGCTCAGGAGAATCCCGCCGGTAATATGTCTTTTCCGCTTGCTGTCCAATATGGAGTCAAGCAGATTTATGAAATCGTCGAGCATATCCACGTTTGATTACTCCCTTCCGCCAGACAAAATGGCAATACCGCCGATTAAGCACAAACCGGCCATTGTAGAAAACACATAAGAAAATAATGCTTTCATGATAAACGCTCCTTTCAATCATAGCTTGAAAAATAATGGCAGCATTCCTGGAACATCGGAACACCGTAATCGCTGTATCCGCCTGCGGTGAAAAACACGCATTCGTAATTCGTCCGTTTTAGCAGCTCTTCCTTTACAAGCTCTACAAGTTCTTCTTTCACATAACAGCGGTCGACTCTCCCATTCCACATGGATGTGAACTGATTCGGCTGAAATATAACATCGGTTACATTATCCGGAAAATGCGAATCGTCGACCCGGTTTAAAATCGTGTCAATTACCAGCCTCTGCCCGAGTTCCGTTTCACCTTCCGCTTCCGCCATTGTTACCAGCGCGATAAGTTCGATTTCTTCCTGTGAAATAGGATACGACCATTCTTCCTCAATCTGTTCCGGTTCCTCGGCAGGCGGCGAAGGTTCCGGCACGGTTTCAACAGGGGATATAGATACCGTCGAAGACACATCGTTATATGTATCATCGACGGGTTTCTCTTTTGCCGGGGCTGCGGCTATCCTTGCTATAATAAAGAAGCAAAGGATAAGGCTCAGAAGAAACACAGCGCCCTTTAGTATGGTTCGCATTTTTAAAACTCCTCTCTTATAAAGCGACCACCTCCAGTATCAATCTGAAAGCGTTAAAGTTACATCTTCTCCCAGATATTTCCCTCTACGTTGAAATCGAGAAGAAGAACCGGCTCGTGTCTGCCGTCTTCAGTCTCCCGCTCGACTTCTACAATTCTGAAATTGACATATCCGTCCGGACCATCGGCAGTCCAGCCCACAATCTGACCGGCAGGTGTACGAGGGAGATCCAGATCGTCCAGAACCTCGTTCAAGAACAGATGCCCACGAGTCTGAAGCTTATCGTTGGCAAACGCCTGCTGCGCCTTCAGGAACATGCGGTTATAATCCTGATTTGTCTCATAGTTGCGGCTCTTTGAATCAAAGTAAACGGCATAATCGCTCTGAAGATTGGGGTCAACCACTTGAACCGTTTTCTTTACCTTCTTTTCCTTTCCGGTTTCAGGATCAACCTCAACCTCTTCAAATTTCTTTGCTTTGATGTTGTACTTCAGTTCCTGGTCCACCTGCTCGCCAAATCGCTCGACCACTCGGCTGCGGTACTCTTTAAAGCTCTTGTCGATAGCCGCATAAGCCGCGCCAAGCGCTACGTTTCTCTTGCGAAGAATGTTGTTGGACGCAAGGATGCTGGTAATGGACAGCGTTCCGAGAATAACGGCAGGAGCATACAGCTTGGCAAACTTAATGCCGGTCTGCACATAAATGATGGTGAGGTCTTTTTTGGAATCCTCAGCGGAATAAGATTCACCAGCTTCAGTAACGCCGGTTTCCGTTGCGGTATGAACCTTATCGATATCGTTCTTGGTATCCTCCACAATCTTGTTTACTTTGGTTGTGGCTTTGCAAGCGATAATGGCGCTTACAACCGTCCCCGCGATTCCGGCCACCACGAGAATCTCAGGGCTGTGCTTTCTGACCTTCATCATGGTCTTATTCATAGCGCCGCTGACGCTCTTTACAATTTCAGTCTTATTTTTCATAGGTTTCATTCTCCTTTTCGAGTTTTCTGAGATGGTCGATAAGATGCTGTGTATACCACATAATCTTTTCGAGGTCTTGAATGCCGTTTTTCTGTTTCCAACGGCAGGCATATTTGATGATGTTGCCGGTATCGGTTGCTTCGATGCCCTTGAGGTCAAATGTAAAAGCCTCTATCACATCGATAACTTCCAAACCGGTTTCAGATTGATAATGTGCCGGGTGCGACACCATTTTGTCAGGGGATTCGTACATTACTCTTCGTCCTCCTCACAGGTTTCACAGCAAGGGATATAGATTCTCTTTCGTTCCTTAACCGCAATCTGGCAGCCGCATGAAGGGCAGTCAAAAGTATCGTACAGTTTTTCCTCAGGTTCCGAGCCAAAGGCTACTGCTAACCCGCTTTTTCCGTTGTCGCGAGAAATATAATGACGCTCTTCAACAGCATTGAATTTGCATCCGCAGATTTTACACTCAATCATATTTTTTCTCCTTTCAATTCAATGGGATGGCTCTTGGAAGTTTCAAAATATAACCGTCCCGAACCCTTACAGCAGTTGCTCCAGCAATATTTGTCCAGCCGTAACGGTTCATTGTGTAGTTGTCGTTCGCAACATTAGCCAAATCATAAAAATCCGACACGCTTACCATACCGTACTGGCTGATAATATCGTTCATGGAATCCAGCACCGCTTCCGCATCTCCGCGAGTATCGAACAAAATATCATCGTAGTCAAAATTTGTCCGTCTGATAGCGGAGCCGGCTCGGGTGCGTTCGCTTTCCCGTTCGTAATAATTCCGATACGATACTTTGGAAGCAGAACCGTTTTTCCTTGTTCTTCCTGCCTCTCCGTAAAGAATCATATCGATTCCGGTAGTAACGATATCAGAAATAGCCTTTTTAATTGCCGGCACAATGACTTCCAGCAAAATATAAGACTTTACGTTGTTGGCGTCCTCGGCAATGAAAACATCAGCGAATTTCTGCATTTCACCCTTTTTTCGGGTTTTCGCTTTTCCGCTGATGACCGCCTCCACTTTTTTCTCAGACTGTTCTTGACGAGACTTATCTGAATTGGTTTTGTATTCCTCCACTTAGGTTTCTCCTTTCTTAAGCCGGGATCAATTTGCCAGGCAGAGTGATTTTGGTATTCGGCGTCATGCCGTTTTCTTTTTTATACCGATAAGCAAGATTGCTCTTAGCTTTCGCTTCTGACGGGGCATAGGTGGACGCTTTCCAGCGATTTTGCACGCAGTTTTCAAATCGCATGACTGGTCCGTCGTAGTAATACGCTTTCATTCTCGTACCCTCCTTTTTGGTAAAAAGAAAAAAGGGAAAGCACCTTGTTTAAGGCACTCTCCCTTGTCCGAATTTCACAGATTCAAATTTCAGTTTTCTTCTGTAGAAACGTCTGCTTCGTCAACAATGATTGTCTTTTCCTCAGCAGCCATCTTTTTCAGCTCGATCTGGGTTTTGATATTCGCAATCACCGGTTTTGCCACGTACTTATAGACTACAAAGCCTACAATTACGCTCAAACCAACGCCTGCTGCAATCTTGATACCCTTGCTCATACCTGTGTTTTCAATGACTTCCTCAGTAGTTTCAATAACCTCGTTGTTCATAATCGCATTGTTTTCCATTTTATGTTCTCCTTTCAAATTCTGAAAATGTGGAACTTCTTCCATTAAAGTAATTGTAATTTTCGCGCGGTTTTCTCAGTGATGTCGTTACCAGGAGTGATAATCGTAAACCGGCGCAACCCGATAATCAATAACCAGGCAAGGGGTGCCGTTCGCGTCAAGATGGGAACTAAAATCAAGTTCGATATATCCCTTTTCGATATTCCAACCCAGATCATCTCCCAATTTCGTCCCGTCTAATCCGAGCGCATAATAAAACTCGTTGAGCGTTACATACATGTCATCCCGCATTTGCCGGTTCAATTCGTTTACGGCTCGGTTGATGGTATCTCTGTCCGACTTAAAATATCTTCCCGAGATAGCGTCATAGCAGATGGTATTTCCGCCCTTTTCGGTCAGAATCACTTCCCGAACGGGATTCTTCACGATTTTTTCTTTCGCCATCGATTCCCGTATCGTCTGCTCCTTCTTATCGCCAATCGCCTCCACGACCTTTTCCTGATATTCTTTTAAAGTCGATTCGGAAAGTGTGTAGGCAGTTGCAAGCGCTGCGTTCCGACGCAGATTTGTCGAACTGGCGCCAATAAGACAGAAAACAGAAACTGAGCCAACGATTGCGGCCGGAATATAACAAGGCCATGCTGTCTTTACGATTTCCTTTCCGCTTAGCTGGTCTGTTTCAAGTTCGTCTTTTTTCTCCTCGATAAGAATCAGCGCTTTTGGCGTTGCCCTCACCGCCATGACTGTAGTTGTAATCATTCCAGCAATGCCGATACCTGTAAGTATCTCCGGACTATGCTTTTTCATCGCCGTCCGTACACTCTTGGCAATGCTGGATAAACTGTGTTTTCCCATTTGAGTTCTCCTTTCTTATTCAGAAACTAAGTCATTTAAAAGTTTATCGACTCTGCTTTTTATTTCGTTTTTGCATTCATCAGACTGAAGATATTTCTCCATCGATTTTAAGATGCATTTTTTAGAGACAACAAATCCGCCGGCTAATCCTGCGAATACTCCAATACCGAAAACAACACGCAACTTACTCTTCATGTTTTTCTCCTTTCGTTTAAACAAATAACAAAATCAATTCTTCGGCTGTTTCGACCGCTGTCTGAAATATCAAACTGCGATGCTCGTCCTCGCCGTAACAAGCATACATAACCATTTCGCAGATAAAACTTTCGATAATACAGATAGGCATTTCAAAGGGCTTATCCATAATTCGATTGATAATTTCATAAGCGGCCCATTGCGAATACGACCGTTTTTCAAATTCGTCTTTAGGCCATGAGAACGACGGACTGAATAAATGCCGGTCTACATATTCCTTGATAATCGAAACAGCCGTTTCCGAATCGCACACGATAGCTTGTCGAGCAAAGAAAAAGAGCCCCTGTTAGGACTCTTCCTCTTCGTCATTAAGTGCGGCGAGCTTTTCGTTAATGCGTTCATCGATTTTCTCTTCCATTTTCTTTTCGTTCACCCAGTCGGTTAGCAGTGTTGCTCCCATACCTACTGCGGTGGCGACAATACCAAGAATTTTTACCATTTTAGCGTTAATCATAAAGCGCTACCTCCTTTTCATAATACGACTTGTAAATTTTGCGGATTTAAAGATCTTCCATCCATTCGGCGGTCGGTTCAAAAACCATGTCAATAACAAAGATTTCCATCCCGTCTTCCAGCGTTAATTTATGGTGGTTGAAATCAATCCAGTAAATATCGCCGTTGCAGGATGACCAACCTACGGTTTCTCCAAATTCGGTTTTTTCAAGCCCAAGGAACTCATAGAAGTCGTTCAATGGGATTACGCCTTGAAACATAAAATTGCGGTTCAAATGGTATTCCGCCTCTATGACCTTGGCGATGGTTGTCTCAAAATACCTCTGGGAAAAGCTGTCGTAGAAAGTACGAATTATCTCGGGTTCCATTCCTTCACCAAAGTCAAGACTCGAACTGCTGATAAAGCTTGGTGACGAAATATAAACGTCCTTACACTTTTCGCTCACTATGGAATCCACAATCGCATTATGTGCCTCTTCTCCGTAAAGCTCTTTCAACTTGTCCTTATATTCCTTATAGGACTGGTTAATAAGAGCGTAGGCGCTTGTTAGCGCAGCCTGTTTTCTGCTATTAAGCGCATTGGCTCCCATAATACAGGCTATCGTGGAAAGGCCAAAAGCAGCAGTTGGAATATAACATTTCCACGCTGACATAAACGCCTCTTTTCTGGTGTAGGCGTATGGATCTCCATCGTGATTTTTTCTGCTGTCCGCTTTGACAAGTTCTACAGCTTTTGGAGTAGCTTTAACGGCTGTAACAACAGTTACGATTACTCCTACGGACGCTACGCATGACAAAGCAACAGGAGAATATTTTTTCAAATATAGTCCCGACTTGTGGATCGCCCTTTGAATAACAGGGGTTTTGTTCATGTTTTTCTCCTTTCGTTCATCTCATAGCTCTCAGTAAATCCAGGATATCTACAGCCATGTTGCCGGCCGATTTAAATATTTGGCTTGTTCTCGGATTTACTTTTGAATAAGCAAACATCTTCACCATGAATTCGTGGGCGAGTTCACAGAATTCATCGATTGATCCCGATGTTCTCGGATATATTTTTTCGGCGATAAAATCTCTGAGCTCGTCGACAGCCCATTGTGAATAACTGCTTTTCTTGAATTCCTCTGTCCATTTTCCGAACAACGGAGGCATCCAAGCATCCATGTGATACATGTCATACAAAATTAGTTCAAGCTGATCGATGCTCATGGTCTTCTCCTTTCGTGAAAAAATTAAAAGAGAAAGATGTAAGCCAAGCATAAACTTACTATTATGGCAACCTCAACTATCCTAATCGGTTACTCTCTTTCCCTCATAATAAGCGTTGTAATTTTCGCGCGGCAAAAGAAAAGAGCCGTTATTAGCGGCCCTTCTCCTTACAAACCAATGTTCTTTAAAATTTTCATAAGTTCGTCTTTTTCGAGTTCAGCATCTACATCCAGATGGACATGTGTCTTTCCGTCAATAACCGTTGCGTTCACCTCATTAAGTTTGAGTTCCACATCATACCCAAACTTCTTTCGGATTAGCATAGCTATCAACTTCGACAGAATGCCCGTCGTGAATTTCGACCCTATTTTCATTTCGTCCATACTCCTTTTACTCCTTTCAAATACCCATTGATTTCCGTAAAAGAAGATGCGATTTTTGCGAACTTAAATTTCCCGTCTGTCAAAGACTGTTTCCCATCGCTCCCGTTTGATAGGTTTCATTTTCAGCGCCCACATAATTTGTCGGACAGTAACGGTGGGGTAGAGGCCGTCTGTACAAGTTCCGGAACGGGCGTCAAAGTATTCCCGAAAATTGGGGTGCAAATATAAAGCGTCGGTAATCCACGGGTCAACCTCACTCCACCATGTACTCTTGGTTTCCGCATCAAATCTCTGCTGTATCACGGCCAGTCCTTTTTCTCCGATCGTGTATAGCGTGCAACTGTTGTAAACGGGATGATCGCAAATATAACGGCTTCCGTACATAGACAGATAGATTTCCGGTTTATCAAAATGGTATCTCATATACACCACCAAAAAGAAAAGAGAAAGAGCCCTCGTCAGGACCCTCTCCCTTTTGCTAATAATCTTATTTAATCTTCGTCAAATTCTCCGCAAACCTCTTCTCTGGTAGGATACAGAGCTTCATATTCCTCATCGTCTTCCATTCCGTACCGTTCCAATTCTACGGAATGGCCGCATTCGAGGCATACTAATATATCTTCCCATTCATCCTCGAACTGCATCCTTGCTCCGCATTTACTGCAAATATACCTGCCAGTAAGTAATGCGTCCTTTTGCGCGTCGTTAAAAAAGCTCATTGCAAATTACCTCCTTGATACTGTGTGGCAATTTTAAGTATAACCGCCACCTTTGAATTATCAAGAGATAAAAAGCACTTTTACATCTCTCATAATAGTGGATGCGATTTTAACGGAGAAAAACGAAGAGGCCGTGTGATATCCACGAACTCCTCGTTTCGGAACCATTTTACTTCTTGGTTGGTTTAAAACGGCTAAACAAACCTCTGAATGTCGTAGAGGTATAAGTTCCTTTCTCTTCGAACTTGAATCCCTTTCGCATCCAGAATGCGTAGAACATCAACGGCAGCACAAGCTCGGCGGCTGCAATACCAATTTTGACATACCGATCTTTGACATTCTCTTCAATCTGAGCAACCTTAAAGCCCTCATCGCTTTCACGATTCTGAGTTTTGTCCAGATACTCCATTGAAGTTTTGTCTTCATCGAGCTTCACCTTGTAAAGTTTCGCCAAGCTTTCCACTGCTGTAGAGTGTTTTTCGCTTCCTGGTTCGAGAGAAGCCAAGTTTTCGATTTGATTCTTGATTTCCTTTTCCAACAAATTTTTAATTTCTTCGCCCATTTTGCATTTCTCCTTTCGTTTACTGGGTTCCATAAAAGGAAGTGTTATTTGTGCGGAATGAAGTCTTTAGCCTTGACTCTCATCACGACATACTTTTTTGAAACTATCGCTTCAACCCGCTTCGATAGTTCCAAAAACAAAAAAGGACCATCCGGATCTGAATGATCGACTCGAAGCGTTCCGACTAAGAAAAGTCGAAATACAATACCCGTAAAAATGGCGCCTACCAAAACGCCGAGAGCAAAGATAATTGCCAAGTTCATGTGCGTCCTCCTTTTAAAATGTTTTTCCAAATTTTCAACCCGGGGAATTTTTCAGATATCAATTTAACATGTTTTTCCGTCACCTGCGTACTGAATTCTAATCTAGGATAAAAAGAAAGAGCCGTTGTTAGCGGCCCAATCTTTTTGCTAGTAATAGTAATGGCGATAAGAAACTTTGTTTTTTCTTCGTTTTCGAGGAATTAGACTAAATAAGAAGTCTATTAAGAATTCTCCAAATTTAAATCCAATTCCCGTTAAAAAAGCTAATACAAATAATTTCATATGCTTACACTCCTTTCATAAAGGAGCTTGTTATTCTTGCGAACCCTCATAGACGATTTTCTTCCTCAAGTCAGACCAGGTTATATAGCGCTCTTTTCGGCACACTGGGCAATAGAACTTACTTACCTTACCGCCTATGTCTGTCAGTTCGCTGCTTTCCGCCTCAAGCCTGCTCTGGCAGTTCGGGCAATTGAACCGATATACTTTCTTAACAGCCACATCTACAATCTTCACTCTATCACCCTCTTTCTTGGCTGAGCAGCCAGAAGAACCGTCTGTACAAGTTGTAATAAGTATCCTTGCAGCATGGGATAGAAAATTTAACCCTCATGTAATCATAAGAAACCCCTTCCGTTACACCTTTCAAAATATAACAGTAAAGTTCTTCGTCTGCTTCTTTGGCCATCCGTTCGACCATGTCCATCCGATTCGAGTAAAACAGCCTTGCCATCGCGCATTTAGCAACCGGATCGCTGATGTTATTTGTCCTGCTCGGCGGTATCAATTTCGGCCAACTGCTCGGAAACCCATCCAGCATGGCATATGATTTCCGCCATATCGGATACTGTAGACAGAAATGCTTCAACTCGTAATACCGGTGTTTTTCAATCCAGTATTGGTTTTTCTCAGATACTTCCGGTCTTATCGTTGTGCTCATACCCGTTCACCTCGCCAGACATAACCCGTTTCCTGCCATAGTAACTTTGGAGAGATATAAAAGTTGATTCGTCCGTATTTCGAATTCATCTCTTCCAGATTGGTGATAAGTTTTCCGTTCCTGGTTGCTTTACCGATGGGCAGCCATCCAGATATAATGCCGGCTCGAATCCATGAAGCGTCTTTTCCATAAACCCTCGCTGCTACGGCTACTGGTACTGAACCAGATGCAAATATAACTTCATCCATTGGCTTTTGCCTCCTTTCAACTGCTATTCTAGGTTAGAAACAGCTTTTAGTGAAAACAACTTAGGTGGAGACAGCCGCCATCGGATCATCGTCATTTCACAAGGGTAATCTTCAAAACCAAGCGTTTCGCAGGTGATAAGTCCCTCCAAAACACCGATGATGATTTCCGCTTCGTACTGCTTGTATGGAAATATAAAGTCCGGAAGTTCCCGATGCATAGCGCTGCATTTTTGGCATCGGAACCTTCGAATATCTACTTTGTTTTTGACGCCGTATTTCGTCCGTACAATTCTTTTCACGGTATCGTAATATTTCAACTGTCCGCCGCATTTGGGGCAGGTTGATTTGCTGTCACTAATCATATCTCATCTTTTCCTCCAATCGCAGCAAGAAAAGTTTTGTGTAGGAGTTGACAATTCCTACACTTATGATATATGATTACTAATAGCAAATCAATGGAAAGGTGGTCTCTATGCTTATAAAATGTCCGGAGTGCGAATTGCAAGTAAGTGATAAAGCTGTTTCCTGTCCGCATTGCGGATACCCAATGCAGCCAAGCGCCAAATCAAGAAAGCCTCGAAATAAAAACAACAAACGACGCCGTTTACCAAATGGGTTCGGACAGATCAGCGAGATTAAAAACCGTAATCTCCGCAATCCATTCAGGGCAATGGTAAGTGTAGGAAAAGCGGAAAATGGACGGCCAATATGCAAACCTCTAAAGCCGGAATCCTATTTTCCTACCTATAATGACGCTTATGCTGCTCTTGTGGAATATAACAAGAACCCATACGATCTTGAGCCATCTCTTACGGTCAAAGAATTGTACGAACGATGGAAAACGGAATACTTGAAAACTCTGAAGAATGAAGCGAGCGGCAGAGCAGTAGAATCCGCCTGGGGATATTGTTCGTCCGTATACAACATGAGAGTGATTGATGTCCGAGCGCGCCATATAAAAGGCTGCATGGAAGAAGGAGTATCCGTAGTACGTGGAAAAGAACAAACCCCGAGCGCGTCAATGAAGAACAAGATTAAGTCTCTGTTCAACTTAATGCTCGATTATGCTTTGGAATATGAACTGGTAGACCGTAACTATTCGAGAACGTTCAATCTAACCGAGGAAACCATCAAAGAAATTGTAACGGTAAAGAAAGAGCATATACCGTTCACACAAGAAGAGATGGATTTGCTCTGGCAGCACGTGGATGATAAAATGTATGTGGATATTATCCTGATTCAGTGCTATTCCGGATGGAGACCTCAGGAAATTGGTTTGCTGGAGTTGAAAGACGTGAACCTTGAAGACGGTACATTCAGCGGGGGAATGAAAACCGACGCGGGTACTAACCGTGTTGTGCCAATCCACTCGAAAATAAGACACTTGGTGGAACGGCACTATAAAGAAGCTCAGGACATGGGAAGCGTATATCTGTTTAATTACGCCAATCCAAGCAGCAGGGTCAAAAATACGGCTTTGACCTATAACAGATATCAAAAGGCTTTTGGAATGATTCGGGACGAACTGAAACTTAATCCGGAGCATAGACCTCACGACGGGCGTAAGCACTTTGTTACTATGGCTAAAAAACATGGTGTTGACGAATACGCTATCAAATATATGGTTGGTCATAAGATCTCCGATATAACCGAAAAGGTTTACACACAAAGAGAATTTGAATGGCTGAAAGACGAAATAGAAAAAATAAGATAGCTTGTAATTTTTACCTATAACAAAGAAAAAGCCTCCTTGCAGCAGAACACCCATCAAGGCATCCAAAACTACAAAGAGGCTCTCTTTTGTATAGGAATAAGTGTATAGGAGTAATGCAGGAATAATATACGAATTACCTACATTTCTCGGCTTTTTCTCACATCTAACTACTCTTAAAACCGCGTATTTACTGGGTTTTAGCAGTGGGTAAATCAAGGTAAGTTTCTATTATACAAAAGAATGCAAAAAACAGCAAGAAGATGCAAGAGCGTTTTTGCAATTTTGCGGGTTTGCCGGGCGGGAGAAGCCGCGAGGGCATTTTGGGCATAACAAAGCGGAGGTGCCCGGCAAGGCTCAAACCGGGCGCCCCCGCTTTGGGGAGAAAGCAAAGGATGACCCGCACACAAAAAAGCGGGCGCTGCCGAACAGGTTATGTACGGGAGAGAAGAGAAAAGAAGAATCAGCCGGTGATTTCGCTCACCCTTACCTTGCGGTTTTCCCGCAAGGAGAGGGTACAGGCGTCAGCGGTGGCAATGGCGGCGCGGGCGGCCTCGCCCGTGATCAGGGGAAGGAACTCGCAGGGGACGGGCTCACCGTGAAGAACGCTGTTGAAAAAACGCATTTCTTCTTCCATGATGCCCTGCAGCCACAGGGGAGGCGTTTTGCCGGGGCGGCCGTATTGGATGGCCCCGTCCATCTCGGTGCTGTGGTAGATCCGGGTGCGCTGCGCGTCCTGCTCGGCCGTTTCGTGGACCAGATAATGCTCCTGGCTGCCGTCGGCTTTTTTTACGGTCATACCCACGGTGCACATGTCGATGCGGATCGCCCCTCTGGTACCCTGGATGAGCAAATAGTGCTCGGGCCAGTGGAATGCAGAGCCGTATTCCATAAAGGCGTATTTCCCGCCGGAAAACTCCATCGAGATCAGCAACAAATCGTCCTCGTCGCCAAACTGGGGGCCCTTGTGGGCCACATTGCCGCCTGTCATGGTCACCTGCTGTGCAGGACCTAAAATAAACTGGATGCAGTCCAGCTCGTGGATATGGTGGTATAAATGGCCGCCGCTTTTCGCCCGGAGCTTTTTCCAGCTCACCGAGGGCTGCGGTTCCTCCCAGCCGTTGCGGGCCGAGTGGCAGTAAAGAACCTCGCCGATCTCACCCTGGGCAATCAGCCGCTTTGCATGGCGCACCGCACGAAAAAAATTCATCACATGCCCGGCCATAAAAACCACTCCGCTTTCCTGGGCGGCCTTGACCATAGCGTCGCAGTCGCGGTAGCACAGGGCGATGGGCTTTTCGCAGAAGATATGCTTTTTGTGCCGTGCGGCGGCAAGCACCGGCTCTTTGTGCAGGTAGTTGGGCGTGGCTACGATTACGGCGTCCACATCCGCCCGGGCGCACAGGGCATCCAGGTCGGTTTCCACGGCGCAGCCCAGTTCCCCTGCCACGGCAAGGGCGTTTTCAGGGTCCAGCACCGCCGTGAGTTTTGCGCCCTGCTGCCGTGCCAGAATGCGGCCCAGCTCCGCGCCAAAATATCCCGCGCCCACCAGGGCGTATCCAAACGTTTTCATACAGAACCTCGTTTCTGACCGGAGCGCGCGCTATTTGATGGAACCCTGCGCAAGCCCTCCGGCAATTTTTTTCTGGATCAAAAGGAAAAAGATCACCGAGGGAACGATCACCAGCACCGATGAGGCCATCATATCGCCCCAATCCAAAATTTCGCCGCCGGCAATGGAATACAGCGCCACCGACACGGTCATTTTTTGGGTGCTGTTGGTGAGGATCAGCGCGAACAAAAATTCGTTCCAGGCGTTGATAAAGGTATAGATGGCCGTAGCCACCACACCGGGTGCGGCGATGGGCAGCGCGATGTTGTAGAATACCCGAAAATGGGAAGCGCCATCCACCATGGCCGCCTCCTCTACCTCGCGGGGCACTGTGCGGAAAAAGCCGATCAGCATCCAGACTGCAAACGGGGTAGAAAAAGAAAGATAGGTCAGCACAAGGCCGAGCTTTGTGTTGGACAGGCCGAGCGAGCCGATGATGACCGAATAGGGGATCGCCAGCAGAATGGTGGGGAACATGTAAGTCAAAATCAGCACACGGGTCATGGCTTTGCCCTTGCGCGTGCGGTCAAAGTAGCGCACGATGCCGTAGGCGGCCAACGACGCGATGGCAATGGCGATCAGGGTGGCGCTCAGGGCCACGGCCAGACTGTTCAGCAAATTGCGGTGAAACCCGAATTCGTTGAACACACGGGAATAATAGTGCAGTGTGGGCTGCTTTGGCAGCAGACGAATGGAGCCGGAGGATAATTCCCCCGGGCTTTTAAAAGCGGAAACCACCATCCAATACAGGGGAAAAGCCGCCAACACCGCGAGCAGGGTAAGCCAAAAATACGCAAGGGCCCTGCCCAGGGATGCGCCATGGATCTTGTTTTTGTGTTTCATTGTTCATCCACCTTGTTCCAGCGGTCGAGAAGCCTGAAGTACAGCATGCAGATCAGCGAGAGGAACAGCATCAGGATCACCGCGCTGGCGCTGGCCGTGCCGATCTTTTTTAAGGTCCAGCCCATATTGTAGGTGTAGATAGGCAGGGTGGTGGTCAGTTCCACCGGGCCGCCGCCGGTCAGCAGAAAGATCAGGTCGAAATTGTTGAAAACCCAGATCGTGCGCAGCACCAGCAAAAGGCCGATCACCCCGCGCACATGGCGCAGTGTGATGTGGCAGAACACCTGCCAGCCGTTTGCACCGTCGATTCGGGCGGCCTCGTACTGGTCTTTGGGGATCGTTTGCAGCGCGGAAAGGATGTTGACCATCAACAGCGGGGCGCCGAACCAGGTGTTGATAAAAAGCAGGGTCAGAAATACAAGCCGCGTGTCCGACAAGAACATGATGGGCTCGCCGATCACGCCCCACTGCAGGAGAAGATTGTTCAAAAAGCCGTAGACCCCGTTCAGAATCCACTTCCAGTCGAACGCGATTACAATGGATGGGAAGGCCCAGGGGATGATGAGCAGGGTGCGATAGAGCGCGCTGCCCCGGCGAATGCTGTTCAGGGCCAGCGCGGCGGAAAAGCCGATCAAAAGTTGGGCTGCCAGGGAGGCGGCGGTCCAGAGGATCGAGCGCCCGAAGGCCGCAAAAAAAGAAGGGTCGCGCAGCAGGGCCAGATAATTTGCAAGGCCAATAAAATCGCAGCCGGGCCGGATCAGATTTTTGTTGGTGAAGCTGTACCAGATGCTGGAGGCCACGGGGTAAACAAACAGCGCCACAACCACCAGCAGCGCAGGGAAAACGAATGCCCAGCCGTGCCATTCAAACCGCCGAAGCTTTTTTTGTAACATGATAAATTCCCTTTTAAGACCCGCCCCGCACAACGGTGCGGCGCAGAGCGGGTCCGCGGTGTTGAGATAAAATGGTCAGTTGGTTTCGATCAGGCGGTTCAGCTTGGCCTCGGCTGCCTTGGCCGCCTGTTCGGTGGGGGTTCCGTTGAGGATGATATCCTGGAACATCTCCTCGATCACACTTTGATTGGTGAGAATGCTCGCCTCGGGGAAGCAGCCGTATTCCATGCCGATACCGCTGCCGATGGCCAGCGCTTCGCTGATGACCTCGGTTTCCTGCTGGAATTTTTGAATGGTCTCGTTGTTCTGGAATTCCGGAAGGTCGGTGATCCCCTTCATGGCGGGAAGCATGCCCACGGGAACCGAGTGCAAAAATTCCACATAGCGTTCAGGCTGCAGCAAAAACTCCACAAATTGTTTGCACTCTGCGGGGTGGGCAGAGTTTTTCCACACCACCACAGGGATGTTGGAGGTGACGGCACCGTATTTGGGGTCGCCGGCATTCACCTTGGGGATCGGCGCTGCGGCGATAGAGTCCATCAGCTCAGGAGCGTTGGCCTCGACGCCGCTGATGTGAAAGCCGGAGTTAAAATCGAAGGCCGCTTTTCCCTGGTAATACATAGTGGAGTGCTCGGTCGTTTTGTAATTGATGGAATCGGAGGGCGAAACCGTCTTGTACACTTTTACCCAATAGTTGATGCCGTCGATAGCGGCCTGGCTGGTCAGATTGGCGCGCCGCTCCGGGGTGAGCAGGGTTTCTCCTGCGCTTTTTACGTACAAATTCAGGAACAGGGTAGCCATAAAATCACCCTTGCCGCAGGAGAAGGGCATACCATACACCTCGGGGGGATCATTTACGGCGACCGCGGCGTTGTACAGCTCCTCCCAGGTTTCGGGAACCTTGGTGATACCCGCTTTTTCCAAGAGGTCCTTGCGGTACCAGAGCACGTGCGCGTGAGAATAGATGGGAATGCCGTAATTGCTGCCGTTTACGGTGAACTCGTTGATGGGAGCTTCGTAAAATTGGTCGCGGCCCATCCCGTCGATCAGGTCGTTTAGGGGAACCAGAGCGTCGATGTCGATCATTTCCGCGACCTGTGCGGGCAAAGCCGTGCTGATGTCCGGCACCTGGCCGGTGGCCACGCCAGCGGTCCATTTGGTATAAAAATCGGCCCAGGGATAGGTTTCCATCACCACTTTGACGCCGGTCTGTGCTTCAAAATCGGCGGCGGCTTTGTCCATAAAATCCTTGCGGGGGCCCTGGGTAAACGAATGCCACATGGTCAGCGTGATCGGTTCCCCCCCGGTTTGGCCACTGCCGGAAACAGGCGCAGGGGCAGAGGTGGGGCTGCTGCCGCAGCCGCCCAGGCAGCCGGCGGTCAGCAGGGCACAAAGGATCAGGGCCAGCACTTTTTTCATAATTTCCTCCTTGTTTTACAGATTAGTTTTAGCAAATTTGCTCTCTGCTAGTATCATAAAACGCTTTGCGGGGCAGCTGCAATAAAGCGAATGCTCAAAATTAGCACAATTCGATTAAAATATAATCGTTAAAAACAAAATAAAAACCGGACCCGAAGGTCCGGCAAAGAAGCTATTCCCGCGAAACCTTGCGGTAATCCTGGGGGGAAAGACCAATAATGGATTTGAAGACCCGGCTGAAGTAGTTGGGGTCGTCGTAACCGAGATCATAGGCGATATCGGAGATGCGCTTTTCCGAAACCAGAAGTTCCCGGGCGGCGGTCAACATGTGCAACTCCCGCAGATAGTGCCCGGGGGACTTGCCGGTCTGCAGCTTGAACAGCCGGCGCAGCGAGGGCTCGCTGACCTGAGCGATCTCGCACAAAAGCTTTAAGTCCAGCTTGTCTTTTGGATGATCTGCAAGATAATCCTCCACGGCCTGGATCCGGGGGTCGCGGATGGCGGCACTCTGGGCCCGGCGGCGGGTACGCTCGATGGAGTAGGGCTGCGTTTCAAGCACGGCGGGGGCCTGGCTGGCCTCACCCTGTTCGGCCAGCCAGGCGATGATGAGTTCCAGATTACCGCGGATCCGGAACATGCGCCCCCGGCTGTGGGTGGTGGCGGCCTGGTATATGGCTTCGAAATACCCGCGTACCTGCCGGGCGTCGTCGTCGGCCAGGCTTTCCACATGGAAATAATCTGACAAAAAATCGCTGCTTTGCAGGCGCACGGTGGTAACGAAACGGATGCTCATAAACTTGAAGTCGTCGGTCAGGGCCTTGCAGTCCAGGGTGGCGCCCTCGGGCAGATAGACCACCTGGTTTGGCCGGACATGGATCAGCCGGCCGTCCAGCCAGAAATCCGCCTCGCCGGAAAAAATATAACGCAGCAGCCCATAGGGCAGCACGGTGGTGGGGTAGACCCACATACGGGTAAAGGTGTACACGTCCACATACAAAAAATTGAACCGCAGCGAGTAAAAGAGCGACTGCATGTTTTCCATCTCAATGGCCTCACAAAACAACACAAAATAGTTAAAAAACGATTGTTTTATGCTTATTATAAGCGATTCTGCCCTGCCCGTACAGTCCATTTTGTAATATAATAAAACCAGAAGGGATGTGAAGGCTTATGTGGCAGCCGCTCTGTATCGACGCAGACCAGGCCTTTGGCTGGTATCCGCAGCCCACGCAGGTCGACGCCTGGGCAGCCGGGCTTTTGGCAAAGAGCAACGCAGTGAGCATTCGGGGAACGCTGTTAAAAACGCAGCCCATCCGCCAGGAATTCGGGAACGGCCCCAACACGCTGGAAAACCGGTTTGTGAAATTTGAGGCGGGAGATGGGCGCAGGCCATTTTATGGGTACTGGCAGCCGGCCGCCAAAACGCCCGCGCCGCTGCTGGTGAACCTGCCCGGTTATGGCGGGTATGTGAACCTACACCCCCAGTTGTGCGACCTGGGGTACAATGTGCTGCACATTTCGCCCCAGGGCTACGTGGGGCCCCGGGGCGCCGAAAAGGCGCTGCAGCTGCCGGACGGGAACTGGCCGGTGCTGCCGCTCACCGCCGAGGGGCTGCCCGGCGGTTACGCCGACTGGCTGGGCGATTGCCTGCTGGCCATACGATGGGCCCAGGCCCGGCCGGAGGTACAGCCGGGCCGGCTTTCCTTGTATGGGACCAGCCAGGGCGGGGGCACGGCCCTGCTGCTGGCGTCGATCCTGGGAAAAGAGGTGCGCTGTGCCTGTGCTGACCTGCCCTTTTTGACAGGATTTCCGCTTACCGGCCTGGCCGGCCCGGCCTACGGGCTGCTGCAGGAGCCCTTTACACGGGTGGAAGCGCCGCGGTTCTGGAACCGGCTGGGGTATGCGGACACCCTTTCCCACGCCCATCGCCTGGCCGTACCGGTGATGCTGACGGCCGGCGGAGCCGATGACACCTGCCCGGCGGGCACTGTGGAGGCGCTGTTTCAAAAGCTTCGCTGCACAAAGCAGCTCACCTGGCTGCAGGAGGGGGTGCACACCCATTCGCGCCAGAGCATGGTGCTTTTTGCCGCCTGGATGCAGCTGTATGCCTGAAAGGGGGCTGACGCGGCAGTGTTTGCCGGAGGTACACATGGCCGATCTGTACGGCTGCGATGCCAACGAGTTTAGATCGGAGAAAGACGCGGCGACCGTTTAGGTGTTTTGACTTGCATTTTTGCGGTAATTTAGTGAAAATCGCGTTTTTGGTATAAAAAATAAACCGCTGAAAAAGCCAAGAAAATGGCTTGATACAGCGGTTTATAGGTGGTGGGCCATCAGGGATTCGAACCCGGGACAACCCGGTTATGAGCCGGGGGCTCTGACCAACTGAGCTAATGGCCCGCAATGGTTTTGCCTATCCATTATAACAACTTTGGGGCGGTGAGGCAAGGGAAAATTGCGCGCCGCCGGCCAACCCCTGCCGCCGCCCCGGCGGGGCGGCTTTACCGCACCCGGCGCGCGCCGAGCTTTTGGGCCATGAATTCATCCATCAGCTCCTGGGGGAACACCGGCTCCCGGTAGCCGAAGGCCTCGCGCAGAAAATGCAGGGTGATCACGGTCTGGCGGCCGGAATCCATGCGCAGGGTGAACACCGTGTCGATGGGCTGGTTGGTGGGGTTGTGGAGGGTCAGATGCAAAAGAAAGGTGCCGTCCGCCTGGCGGGGGCAGGTATAGGCGAACACGTCCTGCGGGGAGGCTTGGGCCAGTGCGTCCAGGCAGCCGTCGAAGGGGAGGTCGGTGCGGTATTCCAGATACCCGGCGGGGCCGGGCAAGTGTTTGCGGCGCCGCTCGGCGCGGCGGGCAAGCTGCCAGATCAGGGCCGCCGCGGCCAGGATAAGCACCAGCGAAAACACAGCAGGCATGGGGCAAACCTCCTTTTTATGCGTCGGTTTCGGCACAGGGCGCGGGCAGCGGCAGCAGCCGCTTGTACCGGCTGAAGAACAGGGTCAGGGTAGTGGCGCTGGCCAAAAAGTCCGAGATGGGCTCGGCCACATAAATGGCCATGGGCTCGCCCCCAAAAAGGAGGGGCAGCAGGATGGCAAGCGGCACCAACAGGATCACCTTGCGCAGCAGCGCCAGAAACAGGCTGACCCGGGCCTGCCCCAGGCCCATGAACGCGGCCTGGCAGGCCATTTGGGCTCCAAAGGCCCAAACGCCGCCGAAAAAGACCGCCGCCGCTTTTGCGGTGAGGGCGATGAGCGCCTGGTCCGGGGTGAACATGCGGGCCAGGGGCCGCGCGAAGACCGAGACCAGCAGGAATGCTGCAATCGTGTAGCCCAGGCTGATGGCCAGCACGCGCTTGAAGGTCTGGCGCACCCGATGATAATTTTTCGCGCCGTAGTTATAGCTGATGATGGGCTGGGTGCCCTGGGTCACGCCCTGGAGCGGCAGCACCAGCATCTGCATGATGCTCTGCAAAATGGTGATGGTGCCCACGTACAGATCGCCGCCGTACTTTTGCATGCCGCTGTTCAGGGTGATGGTGACCAGGCTCTCGGTGCTCTGCATGATGAAGGGCGCCACGCCCAGCGCGGCAATGCTGCCCAGCACCCGCGGCTCGATGCGCAGGGTGGCCCGCCGCAGCCGGATCACGCTGCTTTGTGAGAACAAAAACGCCACGACCCACACGGCGCTCACGGTCTGGCTGATGATGGTGGCAACGGCCGCGCCCTTGACCCCCATGCCGAACACAAAGATGAACAGCGGGTCCAGCAAAAGGTTCAGCACTGCGCCGATGGCAACGCTCAGCATGGCGGTGGTGCTGCGGCCTTGGGCGCTGATAAAGGTGTTCAGCCCCAGCGCCAGCTGCACGCTCACGGTGCCCCACAGGTAGATGGTGATGTAGTCGGTGGCATAGCCGATCAGATTGTCGGAGGCGCCGAAGGCATAGAGCAGCGGCCGCTTGAACACCTGAAAACCCACCGTGAGCACCAGGCTGATGATCAAAAGGAAGCAAAAGCTGTTGCCCAGAATGCGCTCGGCGCCTTTTTTATCGCCGGCGCCCAGCCGGATGCTGGCCAGGGGCGCGCCGCCCATGCCGGCGAACGCCGCAAAGGCTGAGATGACCATTAAAATGGGAAAGGCGACCCCCACGCCGGTCAGGGCGGTGGCGCCGATGCCCGGGATGTTGCCGATGTAGATGCGGTCCACGATGTTGTACAGCACATTGATGAACTGGGCGGCCACCGCGGGCAGGGCAAGCTTTAAGATAAGCCGCCCGATGGGCGCGGTGCCCAGCAGCTGATCGCTGCCCTGTGCCCCGGCGGGCGAAGAATTTTTGTTCAAAGCAGAAAGGCTCCTTTCAAAACAGGCGGCAAAAAACGGCGAGCCCGCCCGGTTGCAGGGGGCCGCCCGCTTGTGCTATAATGACAAAAGCAGGCGTTTCCTGCCTTGAAACTATTTTATGGGATAAGGATATTATACCATGCCTCAACCGTCCTGAAAAGTGCATCCCGGACCGACCGGGCCAGCCCCTTGGGGCAGGCCCGGAATTGTGTGTTGCATTTTGGGCGGCGCGTGATGGCGGGGCTTTTGTTCCCCCCTGCGCCGCCGTGAGAGGACGGAGTTTTTAATGATAAAAAGCAATCGCGGGGCGGTACGGCTTTTTTACCTGTCCGCCTTTTTGGAATCGCTGTGCTTTTACGCGCCGGTGGCGAGCCTTTACCGGCTGGAATACGGGGTGAGCGTGTTTCAGATCACCCTGATCGAGAGCGTGTGTTTTATCCTGAGCCTGCTGCTGGAAATGCCCTGGGGGTTTGTGACCGCCCGGGTGGGGTACAAAAAGACCCTGCTGGCGGCCGGCGCGCTGGAGGTGCTGGCCGCCGTTTTGTTCTGGCGGGCCCGGGGCTTTGGCATGTTTTTGGCCCAGCGGTGTGTGCTGGCCGCAGCCATCAGCGGCTTTTCCGGCTGCGACGTGGCATACCTGTGCCGGTTGGCCGGAAGGGAACAGGAGCACCGGGTGGTGGGCGGCTACAATGCCGTGGGCTACGGGGGCCTGGTGGCGGTGGGGCTTTTGTTCCCGCTGGCGCGCCCGCTGGGATACCGGGGGCTGGCGTTCCTGGCCCTGGCGGGTACCCTTGGCAGCGTGCTGCTGCGGCTGGCGCTGCCGGAGATCGGGGCCGAGCCGCAGGACACGCTGGGCCTGAAAGAGCAGGCGGCCGCCCTGAAAAAGGTGCTTTTGGGCAACCGGCCCTTTTTGGCGTTTGTGCTGTGCGGCGCGGTGCTGACCGAGGTCGAACACACCTTTACGGTGTTTTTCGCAAGCCCCGCCTGGGCGGCTGCTGGTATTTCGGAACAATGGTACGGCCTTTTGAACCTGGCGCTGAACCTCACCGGCCTTGCCGCGGGCCTTTGTTCGGCAAGGCTTGCCCGGCGGGCGGGACCGGGGCGCGCGGTGGCGCTGTGCTGGGCGCTGGCCCTGGGCTGCTGCTGTGCCTTGGCGCTGGGCGCGGGCGCGGCCGCGCTGCTGCTGGCCCTGCCGCTGCTGCGCCTTGCGGCCGAGAGCTACCGCCCCTTTGAGCAGGTGTTCAAAAACGCCCGCACGGGCTGCGCGGGCAGGGCCGTTGCCCTTTCGGCCTACAACATGGCCGCCAGCGTGACCGGCGCGGCGGTGGGGCCGCTGCTGGGGGCAGGCACCGGCGAGGGGCTGCAAAAGGGGTTTGCCATGGGCGTGTGCCTGCTGGTACCCGCGGCGCTGGCCGCAGGGATCTGCTATAAACGCATGCAGAAAGGAAACAGAACACCATGAGATTGAGCCTTTCAAAAAAGACCTACTATGCCCTGGGCATGCTGGCCGCCGGGTGCTACATGGCCCAGGCCATCGCCGGCATCGCGGGGGCAGGCTTTGCCCTGCTGGACAACATCGCCTTTATCCTGACCGGGCTGATGCTGCTGTTCCTTGCCAGCGTGAAGGGAACCACGGGGCCGGATAAGGGCGCGCTGTTCGGCTGCTTTTTTTTGCTGATCGGCGCGATGGCCTTTCAGGCGCCGCTGCTGCAATACATCCTGCTGGCGCTGGTGTGGCCCTGCTTTGCGGGCTATGAAAAGAGCCGCGACAAGCGCCTGACGCCCCAGTTCCGCGCGATTTGTATTTTAGAGGCACTTTGGCTGGCCGCGCTGATCCTGGTAAATTTGGGGGGCGTTGCCGCCATGGGCCTGCCCGCGAACCTGCTGGGCTTTGCCTGCGCCATTGTGCGGGGCTGGCTGACGCTGAGCCTCTACCGCCGCGAGCGGGACGAGAGGTAAACGGGGCCGAACATGCATATCGTTTCCAGGAAGCGAAACGGAGGGAGAGAACGATGTTCAAAAAAATAGCGGCGCTGTGCTTGGCGGCGTGTTTGTGCCTGGGATTTGCAGGCTGCGGCAAAATGCCCGCACAGCAGCAGCCCGCCTCCGGCGGGGCGCCCCAAAGCCAGGGGGCGGCCTCCGGCAGCGCGCCGGCTTCACAGCCGGGCGGCAGCCAGGGCGAGGCGCCGGCCGCGCCCGCGGCCGGGGAATACCGGGCCATGTGGGTGAGCTACCTTGAATGGGAGAGCTTTGATTTTTCCGGCGAGGAGGCCTTCCGCGCCGGGGCGGACGAGATGATGCAGAACTGTGCGGAACTGGGGCTGAACACCGTGATCGCCCAGGTGCGCCCCTTTGCGGACGCGCTGTACCAAAGCGAGGTGTTTCCCTGGAGCCATTTGTGCGCCGGGGCGCAGGGGCAGGACCCGGGGTTTGACCCGCTTGCGATTCTGGTGGAGAGCGCTCACGCCCATGGGCTCCAGCTGGAGGCCTGGCTGAACCCTTACCGCATCCGGCTGAACGCCACCCGCCCGGGCGAGCTGGCCGCAGATAACCCTGCCAACATCCACCCGGAGTGGGTGAAGGAGGCGGGCGAGGGGCTTTATTTTGATCCCTCCAGCGCCGGCGCGCAGCAGCTCATTGTGGAGGGCGTGCGGGAGATCGTGAAAAACTACCAGGTGGACGGCATTCATTTCGACGACTATTTTTACCCCACCACCGACCCCGCCTTCGACGCGGCCGAGTACGCGGCGGCGGGCAGCGGACTTTCGCTGGACGAGTGGCGGCGGCAGAACGTGGACGCCCTGATTCAGGCCGTATACGCCGCCATTAAGGCGGAAAAGCCCGCAGTGCGGTTTGGCGTAAGTCCGCAGGGGAATATGGATAACAATTATAACGGGCAGTATAGCGATGTGGCGCTTTGGATGAGCACCCCCGGATATCTGGATTACGTGCTGCCCCAGCTTTACTGGGGTTACGGCTACACCACGGCGGGGGGCAGCACCCGCTACGGCTTTGAGAACATCACCGCCGAGTGGGCCGGCCTGGAACGGGCGCCCAGCGTGGCGCTGTATTTTGGCCTGGGGGCCTACCGCATCGGCGACGGCGACGGCGGCAACTACGACCACGCCCAGGACCAGTGGCAGACCGGCCATAACCTGGCGGATATGGTGGCCACAGGCCGCGCGGCGGGGGCGGACGGATACGTGCTGTATCGCTACGACTTCCTGTACAAAAACAGCGCCTGGGCTGAGTTGGCGGCGGACGAAGTGCAGCACCTGAAACAGGTCAACGCGGCCTGAAACCAAAGAGACAGACAAAAGCGGCCCGGTGGTTTTCCACCGGGCCGCTTTGTGTTTGTGAAAAACTGCGGGCCGCTGCAAAAGGCGGGGCGCTCAGCGGCCGATCAGCAGCTTTGCGGGGAAGCCCAGGCTGTTTAATGCCTGGGCCAGGCGCGGGCCGTTTTGATCGGTGCCCTCGATGTAGCCGGCGTAGTGATAGGGCACCACCACCCCGGGCTTGTGGTCCAGCCGGGCAAGCTGGGCGGGCACTTTGGCCAGATAATCGGTCATGTTGTATACCCCGTCGCAGGGGACAAACAGCACGTCGCAGGGAACATCGGCCAGAAGGTCGGTGTCGCCCGCCACATAGTAGGTGAAGCCGCCCAGCCCAAGCAGTGCGCCGAAGCCGGCCCCGGCGGGGTGGTTTTTGTTCTCGGCGGGCAGGGGGGCCAGCATCACGCCGCACTCGAAGAACAATTCGGGCGAGGCGGGGCCCACCAGGTTCAGATAGGGCGCCGCCACCCCCATCTCCTTTTCCAGCCAGGCAAGTACGGGCGCGATGGACACAAAGCAGGTGTCGGGGCGGGCGGCCCGGCGCAGATCCTCTGGGGAGAAATGGTCCGGGTGGGCGTGGGTCACAATGATGAGGTCCGCGTCGTGCGGTTCCTTTTCAAGCTGAAACGGGTCCACATAGACCACCGGCCCGTCCTCCGCCTCAAAGCGCACGGTGCCGTGGCGCACCAGGGTTACGTTCCGTAAAGGGTCCATTCCAACAAAACTCCTTCTTTTGCTTGTAAGAGGGCGCAATTTAGCTTATAATAACACTGTATACTCTCCGGTGAGAGTTCATGCAAGACTATTGTAACACGGTGCGGCGATTTGTCAAAACCGGCTGCACAGCGGAGGTTCGCATATGAAAAAAGCAAAACGGCTGCTGGCCCTGGCGCTGGCCCTGGTGTTCGCGGCGGCGGTATTCACCGCCTGCGGGAACAAGGACGACGGCGACGAGGGAGAGGTGGAAAACAAAAACGTTGCGGCCCCGGGCGGCGATATCGCCTGGCCCGAGGGCATGGACACCGCGGCGCGCTTTGCCACCCAGGTGGGGGGCGACACGTTGTATGCGGTGTTCAACGGCGTGCAAAACCGCACCACCGCATACTTTACCCCGGCGGGCAGCAGCATCACCATTACCAGCAAAGCCACAACCGAGAGCGAAAAGCGCACCGAGTACCGGGTGACCTTGTGGAAAGAGAGCTATGGCGCCCGCGAGTATGTGACCGGCGGGACCATGTATTTCACCGCGGACGGCAGCTGCTATACCGGCACCTTTTCGGGGCTGGAGCCGGGCAACCGGTACAAGCTGGGCATTGCCTACGATGGCGGCAGCTATTACATCAGCGGCGGGCTGACCGTGGGCGGCCTGGCCCAGGCGGACGACCTGGACGACGATGACAGCGCGGCGGCGTAAAAAAGAGAAACAAAGCAAAAGCAGCGGGGGCCCCATGCCCCCGCTGCTTTTGCTTTGCCCGCGGCGGCCGCGGCAAAAAAGTGCGGACAAAATGCCCCCGGCCGCGGCAAAACAGGCCTGCGGCCGGGGGCTGCGCTTTTTACAGGCCTGCGCGGCAGGGGAAGGCCCGCACCGCACGGCGGATCAGGCCGCGGAGCCGGGGGCGGGGGGCTGCGCGGGAAGGCCGAAAAATTGCCGGATCGCCCGGTAATAGCAGCCCGCGGCGGCGCGCTGGCCTTCGGGGCCGGCAAAGGCATCGAAGTCGCCCTGATTGGTGATGAAGCATTGCTCGGCCAGCACTGCGGGGCAGCCGGGCAGCTCCACCACGGCGAAGCTTTCCAGGTTTTGTTCGTTCAGGTCGCCCCGTTCCCGGATGAGCCGCTGCCCCTCGGGGGTGTAATAGGCATAGCGCACCCCGCCCTGGCCCCGAAGGGCTGCCCCGGCGGCGCCCATCTCGGCGGCCAGCAGGTCGGCAAAGCGCATGCTGCCGGCATTTTGGGGGCTTTGAGGCGGCGCGGGAAAGCACTCGAACCCGCTGGCGGTTCCCGCCCCGCCGTCTGAATTCATGTGGATGGAAAGCAGCAGGTCGGCATGCTGGCGCCTGGCGGTGCGGGCGCGTTCACCCGCCGTGGCGGAGGCGTCCCAGTCTGCGCGCACCATGAGGGGGATAAAGTCCGGGTCGGTTTCCAACAGCTCCCACAGCGCCTGGGCCGTGGCCTGGGTGAGCGCCCATTCCTGGCTGCCCGCAAGGCCCGAGGCGCCGTTGTCGCCCCCGCCGTGGCCGGCATCGACCGCCACCCGGTACGGGCCGCCGGGCGTTTGCTTTAAAAACCCTGCCAGTACGCTGCTGGCAAGGTACACAAGCAGCAAAAGGGCGGCCGCTGCGGCAACAAACAGCAGGGTATGGCGGCGGGCGCGGGAGCACGGGGGGCTGGAAAAGATTGAGCGGCGCATAAAGGGGCCCTCACTTTCATTTTGGGGTCTAGCTGTAAAACGAGAAACAGAACGCAAATGTTTCAAACGGGGCGGATCTGCTCAAAAAAGTGCGCCGGGCAGACAAAATTGCCCGGCGCATGGGAGGAACACATAAGACAGCCTCCCGCTGTAACCGCAACGGGAGGGGCGCCGCCTGGGTCAGCCCAGCGTTACAGCCCGGCCGCCCATGGCGGTGTAAACCTCGTCAAACAGGGCCCGGTCCACCTGCACGGTGCCTTGCAGGGGATCGGCCAGGGTGCAGACATCGTCGCTCATGCCGGTGAGCACCACACAGTGCAGGTTGGCGTAGGGCTGGTAGGCTTCGCCGCTTGGCAAAAGCCAGAAAAAGCGGGCGTTCAGGCGGGGGGCTTCGTAGTCCTGTGTGAACCATACGGCCACCGGCCGCCCGGCCAGCAGCTCAGCCAGCAATTTGTCTGTGCCCGCGCCGGAAAGGGAAGCGGCGCGCAGAGGGCTGCCCTGTGCGCCAAGATAGGCGTTGGCGGCCTCGGCCACAGGGCCCTGGAAGCAGTACCAACCGTTTTTTTCGCTGAAGGGGTCGCCGGCATAAGCCTGTTCGGGGTCGGCGCCGCAGCGGTCGGCGCCAGAGCAGGTAAAAGGCTGGCAGGGCAGCCAGTCGCGCGCAATCTCGGAAGCCGAAACGGAAAAGCCCTGGTATTGCAGCAGGCAGGCCAGGCTGGCGGCCTCGCAGCCATTGGGAAGCTCGGGGTTCTGCAGCACCGGCGCAGCCTCCAGCGGCAGGCCGGCGCGGCCGTTTCCGGAGACCTGCGGGGCCGGCAAGCCCCCCGGGACGAGGGAGAGAAAAGCAAGATCGCCCGCCATAAAACGCAGCGCCGCCAGCAAAAGCAGGGCGCTGCCCGCCACAACGCAAAGGCGCAGCAGGGCCCCCGCGAAGGCAAGCCGCCGCGACGGGCGACGGGCTGCAAAGCGTGGTTTGCAGCCGGGATGGGCCGCCGTGCCGGGCATTGCATAGGGATGCGGGGGAGGGCGGCGCACAGCGCGCCCGGCGGGCGCGGCGTGCCGGGCATGGGTGGTGCAAACGCTACGTACAGCCACAGTACAAGCCCCCTTTCTTTTTACATGACGCCTGCGGGGGAACATCCGTTACAGGCAAAGTATAAAAAGAAAGAGCGAACAAAGTAAGCAAAAAGATGTATCCGACCTGTAAAAAGTGCAGTGCCGGCTGCCCAAGGCTCATTGCAGGGCAAAGCCCTCGAAATGATCCAGCAGGGGGTCGTAGCAGACGCCCAGATTCCCGCTTTCCCAACTGAATAAAATAAGGAGCTGGTGATCCAGCGGGAGCAGCTGTACGTCCAGCCCTGCCTGGGTGAGTACCGTGAGCAAGGCCTCCTGCGGGGGCAGGGCGGCCGCATACAGGGGCTGGTGCGGGTACAGCCCGCCGGTGATGGAGACGCTGTGGTCGAAGCCGTAACGGCTGTAAGAATCCACGCTGCATTGCTGGGCGTAACGCAGCAGGGCAGCAAGGCGTTCCAGCCGCTGTATGAGCTGATCCTTCCCCACCATGCGCCACAGCAGCTGCTGCTGTGAGTCGAAAATAGGCGTGGGGGGAAGGTCGCCCGCACGGGAAAAAATGCACGCCATATGATCGTACAGGTGCGCGCGCTGGTCGTCGTTGCTCAGATTGACCAGGTACATCAGCTCTTCCAGTGCGCGCTGCTGGGCAGCCGCGGCCCAATTTTGCGGCAGCGCGGCGTAGCCCTCTGCGGCCTCCACGTTCAGGGTCAGGGCAAGCCGTTCCCGGCGATAGCCCATCGCCAGCGCGGCCCGAAGCGGAAGCGTGGCCGGGGAGGGCGTGGGATCGGCCTCCCGGCGCGCCGGATAAGACAAAAAGGAGAGCCCTTCCAGATAAAAGCAGCTTTCCCCGCCGCTGTTTAGAACAGAGCAGGCGCCGTTGAGCAGATCCAAATCCACATCCAGGCAGCCCATTTCCAAAAGGGCATTCACAAACTCTAGCGAAAAGGCGCCGCCTGGGTCGGGAGGGGGTGTGATGAGTTCAGGCGAATCGGCTGCGCGGGCCTGCGCCAGAGCCTCCCAGGGCCAGAACTCCACATCGGCCGAATCCAGGCCGATGACACTGCGCACCGGCAGGGCGCTGGCAGCCTGCCGTACCGGCCTGGCCCAGCGGGGATTCCCCGCAAGACCCACCAGGCCCGCGCCCGCCAGCAAAATACCCGCGGCCGCACCGGCAAATACTGCGTTGAAAGAACCACGCTTGGGATGTTTTTCCATTGCCAGCAGCCTCCCTTCGCACGGCTTATTGGATACCGAACCCACTGTAGCAGGCCAGCACCGGGTCATAGTAAATGCCCAGCGCGCTGCTGGAACCATCGTAGCTGGCGGTAAAAAGCATCAAGATGGTGGAATCCAGCGTCACAAGCTGAAAGTCAATGCTCTGCCAGGCCAAAAAAGTGGACTGCAAGGCCTGTTCAATGCGCTCGTTTTCCGGGTCGGCCGGGTTTGCGGTCCGCAGGCTGTCGCGGAAAAGTTCGGCGAAATCCGGGCTGTCCAGCGCGCCCCGCACAAGCGAGAGGGCTGCGGCGGGAGCGCCGGTAAAGTTGCCCTCGCCCAGGTAACCCTCCAAAAAAGGGAGCATCGCCTGCAGGCTGCATGCAGAGGAAGACTGCACGGTTTCTTCGGCGCCTGCCACAGAGGGCACCGCCAACCGGCCCCCGGCCGTGCCGGCCAGGGCATACAGATCCTGCAGCACGGCGTGCCGGGCCGCATCCAACTGGTCCGGGCCGGGGGAGGTAACCAGGTCGGGGCGCAGCTGCATTACAAAATAGGCGGCGTGCAAACCGCCCGGAGAAGTGCCGGCGGCAACGTCCAATAAAGCGGGGAACGCCGCGGGAAGGCCTTCCGGCCCCGGCTGGCAGGTAACGGTAAAGCCCGCGCCCTGGATGTAGGCAAAGTCACCCTGCCGGTCGGAGAGGGAGAAGAAGGGAAGGGAAGAGGAGCCCGCCGCGGGTTCCCACGCGGCCTGCCGGGTATATCCACAGCTCAGCAGCGCCATTGCAGGGGCCTGGAGCGCCCGGACCACCTCCTGAACGTCCACTTCGCCCACGGGTGCGGGCGAGGCCTGGTCGAACACCTGCCAGGGCAAAAATTTTACCTCATCGGCTTTTTGCCCCACGGCGTTGCGCACGGGCAGCGCGGCGGATTGCTCCACGGCGGTTTTAGGGGCGGCGATGGCCTGGGCCGCAAGGTAGGTTCCCAGGCTCCCGGCCAGCAAAATACCCGCCGCCAGAGCCGCCACCTTCCAGGCGGTGTACCGGCGCTTGCGGGCCGCGCTGCGCCGGAGGCCGCAGGGGGCGGAGGCCGGCTTTGCAGAGGCTGGCGGCATCGGCCTTGCAGGCTGGCGGCCCCTCATGGCTGCACCTCCCCGGCGGTTGGTTCCGCGCCGGCCAGGGGCAGGCGCAGGGTAATCAGGGTGCCCTCGCCAACCCGGCTGTCGATGGAAAAGCGGGCGCCGTGGATGCGGGCGATCTCCTCGCACAGAGCAAGGCCCAGCCCCGCGCCCCCGGCCTTGCGGCTGCGGGATTTGTCCACCATGTAAAAGGGCTGGCGGATTTTTTCCAGTTCTTTTTCGGGGATACCCTGCCCGTAATCCCGCACCAGAAGCTCAGCCTCGCCCTTCTGAACATGCCCCAGTAGCTTGATGGTGCTGCCCTGGGGGCTTGCTTTACGGGCATTGTCGATAAAATTGAACAGCAGCGATTTGAATAGCTCGCGGTCGGCCAGCACGGTCAGGCCGGGCTCGCAGGCCTGCTGCAGCGTGATGCCCGCGCCGGCCAGCACCGGCTGCATGGCGGCGGCAACCTCGGCCACCAGGGCGTCCAGGGGCTCAGGGGTGAACACCAGGTTCTGGCTGCCCACATTCAGCAGCTCCATCAGTTTGCCGGACAGGGAGCGCATGCGTTTTGTTTCCTCCACAATGATGCCTGCGTATTCCATGCGGCGCTTGACCGGTACATCTTTTTGAAGGTACAGGAGGTCTGCGAAGCCCAGGATGCTGGTGAGAGGGGTTTTCATCTCGTGGGCCATATTGGCGATAAAGGCTTTTTGGTCGTCAGCGGCCTGTTCCAGCTGCTCTACCCGGCTCTGCACGGCCTGGGCCATGCGGTTCATATCCTGGGCAAGGCTGGCCAGCTCGTCGCTCCCACCAAGGTTCACCCGCTCGGCATAGTTGCCCTGCGCGATATGGCGGGAAGCGCGCGACAGGGTGGAAAGCGGCCGCAGCAAGGCCCGCACGATCACAAGCAGCACAGCGGCGGAAAGCAGGCTGGCCGCACCGCTCAGCGCCAGGGCGTTGGTGGTTTGGCGCTGCAAATGCCGGTCCAGGTCGGTCACATCGAAAACGCAGATCAACCGGTAGTCGGTCTGTTCCAGCAAAAGGGGGGCGTTCAGGGCAAAAAACAGCTGCGCTTCCCGGCGGAAAACCTGCCCATAGGTGAGCGCAGGGTCTGTGTATTCACTGCCGGCCAGGCCGCTGCCGCGGCACAGGCCGGTTTCGTCGGCGCTGACGGAGCGGCCGCTGCGATAGAGCTGGCTGGCGGTGAGATACTCGTCCGGCGCCTGCCGTTCCATTACCTCCAGCGCTGCCTGGTCGGCGGCGTCCGGCCCAAGGCAGATCTGCCCGCTTTGCAGCCGCTGGCTGACCACCCCTGTTTTGATGAGGCTCGCCATATATTGCTGCTGGGTGGCCGCCCGCCGGCGTTCCCGCTGCCACAGCTCGTTTTGACTGGAGCGAAGAAACAACAGGCTCAGCCCGCTGGTGGTGAGCACCAGCAGGGCCAGCGTTGTGAGAAATACCTTTTGCCACAGCTTCATTTCAGTGCTCCAGCCGGTAGCCGATGCGGGGTAGGGTTACAAGCCGCCCGGCCAGCCCCAGCTTGTGGCGCAGCCGCTGCACGTGGATATCCACGGTGCGGGTTTCGCCCTCGAACTCGTAGCCCCACACCATGGCCAGCAGCTTTTCCCGGCTGAGGGCCAGGTCCTGGTTTTGCAGAAATACCCGAAGAAGCTCAAATTCCTTGGGGCTCAGGGTCACCGGCCGGCCGCCCCGGGTGACGGTGTGGGCCGCCAGGTCCTGCCGGATGTCGCCGTATTGCAGCACCTGCGCGCCCCTGCCCCGCCGGCGCAGGGCAACCTCCACCCGGGCCAGCAGCTCCAGCGCCTCAAAGGGCTTGGCGATGTAGTCCTCGGCCCCCAGGTGCAGGCCTTTTACCTTATCCGCCACCTGCTGCATGGCCGACAGAAAGATCACCGGCACATCCAGCTCGGCCACCCGCTCCATCACCGAAAAGCCGTCCAGCCCGGGCAGCATTACATCCAGCAGGATCAAATCGAACCCGCCGGAAAAAATGCGCTCCACCGCCTTTTGCCCGTCGGCGCAGGTCTCGCTGGTGTAGCCGCCCAGCGCCAGGGTGGCCCCGATCATCTGCGCGATGTGCGCTTCGTCTTCCACGATCAGGATATGGGCCATATCGCATTCCCTCCTTGCCCAGCCGCCGCAAAACACCCGCCGCAGCAGCCTTGCTTGCCCTCATTATTGCATACGGACCGCAAATTTGTAGGCAATAAGTTGTATCGGAACTGTAAACACCAAGCGGGCGGGGCAAAAAAGCCCCGCCCGCCGAAGGAATTATTCATGAGCCCCCACCCAGCGCTCGCCTGTTTCCCACACGGGGGCGCCGGCGCAAAGGCTTTGGGGCACGTTCAGGATGCGCTGGTTCCGGCTGCCCCGAAAGCGCAGGTCGAGGCTCATCCCGGCCTGCACGAACGGGCCGTCGATCAGGGTGTCGAGCTGCGCCAGCAGCGCGCGCTGCTCCGGCGTGCCGGAGGCCAGCTGCTCAAAAGTGTAGCCGGTGTAGGCCGCCAGCTCGTACCCTGCTTCGCGGCAGAGCAGCGCAAAGCGCACCAGCTCCGGCCCGGCCTGGGCAAAGGGTTCGCCGCCCGAAAGAGTGACGCCCCTGCACAGGGGGTTGCGCCGGGCCAGGGCCAGCAGCTGTTCGGGGGTGCACTGCTGGCCGCCCTCGAAAGGCCAGGTTTCGGGGTTGTGGCAGCCGGGGCAATGATGGGGGCACCCCTGGAAAAACACCGTGAAGCGCAGGCCGGGCCCGTCCACGATGCTGTCGTTTGCAAAACCCGCGACGCGCAGCATTACAGGTGCTTTACCCGGTCGCGCTCTTCAGCCTTTTTGGCGTCGTTCCATTTGTCCATGGTGCCCACCAGGTAACCCGTGATGCGGCGGATGCGCTCGAAGGGCACGTCTTTGCCCACGACCGACTGTTTTTGCATTGCTGCCATTGTTCATTCCTCCAAAATTCAAAAGTAATTGCTTTTTGCCTTGAAACCGATTATAACAGGCCGGGCCGGCGGGCCGGGTTGCCGCTGCAACAAAACCCGGCAAAAACCTTATTCGCACCCGCAGAAGGTGGGCACGCCCGGGTACTTTTTGCGAAGCTCGGCCAGCTTTTCGGGGGCTAGGGCCTCGCCGCTGCGGCGGCCGCACCGGGGGCAAACGTCGCCGATCACACCCACATAGCCGCACACGGGGTCCCGGTCCACCGGGTGGTTGATGCTGCCGTACCCCACGCCCGCGTCGTGCATGCAGCGCACCACGCTCTCAAAGGCCTCCAGGTTGTTGGCGGTGTCGCCGTCCAGCTCCACATAACTGATATGCCCTGCGTTGGTAAAAGCGTGGTAAGGGCCCTCTTTCTGGATCTTGTCGTAAGCCGAGATGGGGTACCACACCGGGATGTGGAAGCTGTTGGTGTAGTATTCGCGGTCGTTCACGCCGGGAATGGTGCCGAACCGCTTGCGGTCCATGCGGGTAAAGCGCCCGGAGAGCCCCTCGGCCGGGGTGGCCAGCAGGGTGAAATTCATCTTCATCGCCTGGCTCTTTTGGTCGCAGAAATCGCGCATGTGCTTTACAATGGCAAGGCCCTTCTGCTGCATCTCCTCGCTCTCGCCGTGGTGGTGGCCGTACAGCGCGGTCAGGGTTTCGGCCAGGCCGATGAACCCGATGGAGAGGGTGCCGTGCTTGAGCACCTCGCGCACTTCGTCGGCAGGGCCGAGGGTGTCGCTGTCCAGCCAGACGCCCTGGCCCATCAGGAACGGGTAGTTATAGACCCGCTTGGCGGCCTGGATCTCGAACCGGTCCAGCAGCTGCTGTGCCACAAGCTCCAGCATGGCGTCCAGCTTTTGATAGAAAGCCGCCTCGTCGCGGCCGGACAAGATGGCAAGGCGCGGCAGGTTGATGCTGGTGAAGGACAGGTTGCCCCGGCTGTAGCTGATCTGGCGCTCGGGGTCGTATACATTGCCCATCACGCGGGTGCGGCAGCCCATGGTGGCAACCTCGGTCTCGGGGCGGCCGGGCACGTAATACTGCAGGTTGAAGGGCGCGTCCAAAAAGACATAGTTGGGGAACAGCCGCTTGGCGCTCACCTTCATGGAGAGCTTGAACAGATCGTAGTTGGGATCGCCCTCGTTGTAGTTTACCCCTTCCTTGACCTTAAAAATATGGATGGGGAAGATGGGGGTTTCGCCGTGGCCCAGGCCCGCGTCCTCGGCCAGAAGGATATTGCGGATGGCCATGCGGCCCTCGGGGCTGGTGTCGGTGCCGTAGTTGATGCTGCTGAAGGGGGTCTGGGCGCCGGCGCGGCTGTGCATGGTGTTCAGGTTGTGCACAAAGCCCTCCATGGCCTGGTAGGTGTCGCGGTCGGTCTGCTGGAACGCCCGGCGGCGTGCCGTGGCGACGGCACGCTCCGCGTCGGCGCTGCTGAGCGCGCTGGCCCGGGCAAGGGCGCCGGCCACAAGCTGGTCGAACTCCTGCTGATCATCACCCATGCGGGGGCCGGCGCCAAGCTCGCTGACCGCGGCCTGCACCGCGGCCTTTGCCAAGGCGGAGCCATCCTCGCTTGCCAGAAGATCCTCGGCGGTCTCCGCCAGCTTTTTCACGTAGGCCTTGGCAAAGCTTTTGCGGATGCCCTCGGCCATGCCATAGTCGAAGTTGGGGATGCTTTGGCCGCCGTGCTGGTCGTTCTGGTTGGACTGGATGGCGATGGCCGCCAGCGCCGCGTAGCTGCCGATGCCGGAGGGCTCGCGCAAAAAGCCGTGCCCGGTGGAAAAGCCCCCGTGGAACAGGCGCAGAATATCGATCTGGGTGCAGGTGGTGGTGAGGGAATAAAAATCGAAGTCGTGGATGTGGATGTCGCCCTCGGAGTGGGCCTTTGCCTGCTGTGGGGTGAGCAGATAGGCCGCGTTGTAGGCCTTGGCGCCGGCGGTGCCGATCTGCAGCATGCTGCCCATGGCGGTGTTGCCGTCGATGTTGGCGTTGTCGCGCTTCATGTCGCTGATACGGGCGTCCACATTGGTGATCTCGTCGATGGTCTTCATCAGGCTGGTGTTCGCCTCGCGGATGCGGGTGCGGTTGGCCCGGTACAGAATGTACTTTTTGGCGGCCTCGTCGTGGCCGCACTCCATCAGGCCGGTCTCCACCGCGTCCTGGATCTGCTCGATCTGGGGCGATTCGTCGCCGCAGCCCAGCTCCAGGTGGCGGGCCACCTTGTTGGCAACGCGGGCGGCCTCGGCGGCATCGCCCTCGCCGGCGGCCTCCAGCGCCTTTAAAACGGCGGAAGCGATCTTGCTTTCGTCGTATAAAACGACCCGGCCATCCCGCTTGATAACACTCTTGATCATGGCGAAAACTCCTTTTTGCGCGGCCTTTCGGGCGCCCTGCGCCCAGCCCTGTATTTTGGGTTTGATTTCATTCGCTATTCATTATGACACCCAGATATAGTGGGTGTCAATATGAGGGAACACAAAATAAACGCTAAGGTTTGTATGAATTTTTTGTTACTTTTGCTCTGGGTGCCCCTTTCGCATGAAAAACATGGTAAAATAACCGCAGCGCGGTTGTTTTGCTGGCCGAATAAAGCGCGCATCCGCCCCTGCGCACGGGCCGGGCGCAGGGGCGGCCGGTCACGCGCCGCGCTTTTTGGCAAAACGGGAAAACAAACAAAAAATCCAAAACAAAGCGGGGGAGAACGGATGGGCTTGCGGCAGTGCAGCATGCGCAGCGCAGGCGGGGTGGAATACGAGCTGACCCGCAAACGGGTTAAAAATTTGAACCTGCGGGTTCGGGGCGACGGCAGCGTGGCGGTGAGCGCCCCGCCGCGCGCGCCCCTGGCCGCGGTGGACGCATTTGTGGCCGGCCGGGCCGGGTGGATCGCGGCCGCACAGGCAAAGATGCGCCGCCGGCAGGCTGCCGAGGCGGCACAGGCCGCGCCCGGCAAAAAAGAGTGCCTGGCGCTGTTTTTGCCGGTGAGCGAGCGGGTATTCCCCCTGTTTGAAGGGGTGCTGGGGGGCCAAAGGCCCGAGCTGCGCGTGCGGGACATGCGCACCCGCTGGGGCAGCTGCAATGTAAAAGAGCGGCGCATCACCCTGGCGGCGCGCCTTGCCCTGATGCCCCCCGAGGCGGTGGAGTATGTGGTGGTGCACGAGTACTGCCATTTTGTGCACCCCGACCACCAGGCGGGGTTTTGGGCGCTGGTGGCCGGCATCCTGCCGGACTATAAGGCCCGCCGCGCCCTGCTTAAAATGCCCCCGCAGGGTGACAAGGCGGACTAAGCTTGTTATAATAGGGTAACCTAATGGGAACGAATCGGGAGAGGAAGGATCCGGTGGACGGCAAGTATAAAAAGCTGATGAACAACACCATGCTGTTTGCCATCAGCAACTTTTCCTCCAAGCTGCTCAGCATCGTGCTGCAGCCCTACATCACCTTTGCCATGGGCGAGGTGGAGGAGGTGGGCATCACCAAGCTGGTGCAGAACATCGGCTCGCTGCTCATCCCACTGGTGAGCATGGGCGTGAGCTTTGCCATTATCCGGTTCGGGCTGGAAAAACAAAACAGCAAGAGCCAGGTGTTCACCAACGGCCTTGTGACCATTTTGCTGGGGTTTGGGCTGATGCTGGCTTTTTACCCGCTGCTGCGGCTGATCCCGCTGTTCAATACCTACGCGCTGCTTTTGTATGTACATGTGCTGGTGAGCTGCCTGCGCACCCTGTGCACCCAATTTGTGCGCAGCCGCCAGATCAACCGGCTGGTTGCGCTGGACGGCGTTCTGTGCAGCGCGACCAATTTGGGGTTTATGCTGCTGTTTTTGTCCGGGCTGCACCTGGGGGCCGAGGGATATGTGCTGGCGCTCATCTGCTCGGACGCGTTGAGCGCGCTGTTCGTGTTTGTGATCGCGGGGCTGCGGCGCTACCTGCGCTTTGCCAGCTTTAACCTGCCGCTGTGGAAAAAGATGATGGGCTACGCGCTGCCCATGGTGCCCGCACAGATCAGCTTTTGGATCATCAACGCCAGCGACCTGTTTTTTGTAAAGGTGATGTGCAACGGCTACGAGGGCCAGGCGGGCGAATACTGGACCGGCCTTTTGGGGGTGGGTTACTTTTTGCCCACCATTCTGACGGTACTGGGCACCATTTTTTACGAGGCGTGGCAGCTTTCGGCCGTGACCGAGGAGCAGGGGCGGGAGCGGTTTTTCAGCCGGGTGTTCAGCCTTTACCAGAGCCTTTTGTTCTGCTGCTGCGCGGGGATTGTGCTGCTGTGCCGCCCGCTCATGTTCCTGTTCAAGGCGAATTTTTACGAGGCCTGGCAGTTTGTGCCGCTGCTCACCATTGCCACGCTGTTCAACTGCCTGAACCAGTTCCTGAACAGCATTTATATGGTGGAAAAACGCAGCACCCTGTCGCTTTACACCATGATGGCGGGCGCTGTTGCAAACTGCGCGCTCAACTGGCTGTTCATTCCCCGCATGGGGCCAAATGGGGTGACCCTGGCTAGCTTTTTGAGCTATTTGCTGGTGTTTTTGCTGCGGGCGGTGAACACCCGGGGGCTGCTGCGCATTGATTTTGCGCCGGTAAAGCTTGTGTTCAACGGAATCATGGTTATGGCCGAGGTAGGGCTGATGCTGTTCCAGGCGCCCCACTGGGCGATCTGGTGCTCGCTGCTCACAGTGGGGGTATGCGCCTTTAACTTCCAGGGGGTTTTGGGCATGCTGCGCCAGCTGCTGGGCAGGCGGGGCCGGCGCGCCTGAAGGCGCGGAGAGAAGGGGGAAGCACGAATGGATCGCACTGCGCTGCAAAAGCTGGATTACGGGCTGTATGTGCTCACCGCGGTGGACGGGGGCCGGGGCGTGGGGTGTGTGGTGAGCGCGGTCACGCCGCTTGCCACCGCCGACCCGCAGCTCACCGTGAGCCTGCACAGGGAAAACTTTACGGCCCGCGCGGTGCAGCGCGGCAAGACATTTGCGCTTTCGGTGCTGGCCGAAAGCGCGCCCTTGAAGCTGATCGAGCGGTTCGGGCTTTGTTCCTGCGCAGAGATTGACAAATTCGAGGGCCTGCAGGTGGCCGAGCTGCGCGCGATGCCCTGCCCGGCTGAACATGTGAGCGCGATTTTGATCTGCCGGGTAAAGGACGTTACCGAGGCGGGCGAACGGCTGCTGGTGCTGGCCGGCGTGACCGACGCGGCGGTGCTGAGCGGCGAGCCCCCCCTGCGGGACAAAGCCTACCGGCTGGAACAAAAGGGCCCGGTGCCGCCCCGCGCAAGCCCGCTGCTAAAAAAAGGAAGCCTGCTTTTTGAAAACAGGTAAAATGCCCCCAAAGCCTGTGCTCTTGCGGCTTTGGGGCGTTTTTTTCGCCCGCAGAATCTTAAATCTTTCTTACAAAATGAAAAAAATCAAAAAAACTGAAAATATACGCCGCCCCCTCTCGTTGAATGGGATGTAACGGCCCGGGCGCATCCGCGCTAAATCGGGGGCCGGGAGAGGATGGGCCGACTATGGCCGATACATTGCTTTTGATCAGCCGCCTGTGCATGATGGCGCTGGGTGTGTGCTGCGCCTATCAGGGCCTTTACGCCCTGCTGACCCTGATGAAAAAACCGAAGTGGAACCCGGGCAAGGGTGAAAACCGCTACGCCGTGCTGGTGTGCGCCCGCAACGAGGAGGCCGTGCTTCCCCAGCTGCTCGAGAGCATCCGCGCCCAGGACTACCCGGGCGGCGTGGATATGTATGTGGCCGCCGACAACTGCACCGACGGGACCGCGAAGGCAGCCCGCCAGGCGGGCGCCACCGTGTTCGAGCGGCAGAACAAGCAGCTTGTGGGCAAGGGCTACGCGCTGGATTTTTTGCTTAAAAAGATCTGGGCGCTGGGCAAGCATTACGACGGCTACTTTGTGTTTGACGCGGATAACCTGCTGCGGCCGGATTTTGTGCGCCGGATGGACGGGGTGTTCGGCCCCGAGTGCCCGGTGGTCACCAGCTACCGCAACTCGAAAAACTATGCAGGCTGGATCGCCTCGGGCTATGCGCTGTGCTTTTTGCGTGAGGCCCGCTACATGAACGCCCCCCGCATGATGCTGAAAACCAGCTGCAACGTGACCGGCACCGGTTTTGTGGTGAGCGAGGAGATCCTGAAAGAGGCGGGCGGCTGGCCCTGGCACCTTTTGTGCGAGGACCTGCAGTTTTCGGTGGATCAGATTCTGGCGGGCCGCCGCATTGGCTACTGCCCCCAGGCGGAGTTCTTTGACGAGCAGCCCACCGATTACGCGGCCAGCGTGAAACAGCGTATGCGCTGGTGCAAGGGCTTTTTGCAGGTGCTGGGCTCGCGGGGCGGCCGCATGGTTAAGGGCGCGCTGCGGGGCAGCTGGGCCTGCGCCGACATTCTGCTCTCTTATATGCCGATCCTGCTGTGCACCGCGTTGAGCCTGTGCTTTGCGGGCCTTGCGGCGCTGGCCGCCGGCAGCTGGAGCCTGCTTGGGCTCTCAGTGCTGCAGCTGGTCGCCGGGGCGTATGTTTCGCTGCTGGGCATGGGGATCCTGACCGGCATCACCGAGTGGAAGAACCTGCGGGCCACCACTGCGCAAAAGCTGGCAAGCCTTGTGACCTTCCCGCTGTTTATGGCCACCTACCTGCCTGTGGGCCTTATGGCCTGCTTTAAAAAGGTGGAATGGGCGCCCATCCGGCACTCGGCCGCGGTGAGCATCCGCCAGGTGGCGGGCACCGAAAAGGCCGCCTGAACACAACTGAAAAAGAGAACGCCGCCGGTCCTTTGGACCGGCGGCGTTCTTTGCATGTGGGGCGGCATTAACGCGGCAGGCGGGCTTTGAATTCGGCTTTCAGCTCGGCCAGGGCGTCGCTGTGCTTTAAGTTCTGCATGGCGGGGAAGGCCCGCATCAGCCGGCCCGCACCGAACAGGCGGCTGTCCACCAGCTTGGCCCGCAGAAAATCGCGCCGCACCTCCAGCTCGGCAAGCTTTGCGGGCAGGGCATCCCTGCCCTCCTCCAGCTTTTCGTCGGCGGCAAGGGCCGCGTCGCTCAGGTTCCGGCTGATGGCGTCGCTGCCCCGGCGCAGGGCCGCGGCAATGCGCTCCAGCTCCCGCAGGTCCCGTTCCAGGCCGATGAGGGTGGTCAGGGTGGCGGCCAGGTCGATCAGAAAGGCAAGCCCAAAGACCCCCAGCAGGGTCCAGCCCACCGGGCGGGGCAAAAAGGCGACAAATTTTGCCACCGGCGGGTGCAGAAGGCGCACCGCCGCCATGCCCCCCAGGCCCCAGGCCAGGCTGAACCCCAGGCACACGTAACCGCCCAGGTTGAAGGGCTGGTCGGAATAATCCCACCAGGTGGTGTGAAAGGCCTTTTTCAGCACAAAGCCCGTCACCAGTTCCAGGGCGCTGGTGAGCAGAAAAGACCCCAGGAACAAGAGCGGCAGGCTGCCCTGCAGCGGGATGAGGCAGAGGAGCACGATCACCATGCCGAAGCCGTAGATAGGGCACAGCGGGCCGTTCAAAAAGCCCCGGTTTACCCACTGGCCGGTGGTTGCGGTGCAGAAGATCACCTCCACACACCAGCCCAGCACCGCATAAATAAAGAAGTACCAGAGCAGCTGGTACACAGAAAAACCAAACATTGCTTCCCCCTCCTTTTGTAGCCATTATAGCACCGGCGGCCGGGATATGGTATAATCAGTAACGGGAATTTGTCGAAACAGAAAGGGGGCGCGCGCCGTGGAAGAGCGCTGGGTGCTGCATTGCGACTGCAACAGCTTTTACGCCAGCGTGGAGCTGCTGGCGCACCCCGAACTGAGGCAAAAATGCGTGGCGGTGTGCGGCGACCCCGAGAGCCGGCACGGGATCATCCTGGCAAAAAACGAGCCCGCAAAAAAGCTGGGCGTCAAGACCGCAGAGACCATCTGGCAGGCAAAGCGCAAGTGCCCGGATCTGGTGCTGCTGCCCCCCCACCGGGAGCTATACCGCAAATATTACCGGCTCATCAACAATATTTACCAGCAGTATACCGACCGGGTGGAGCCCTTCAGCATTGACGAGAGCTGGCTGGACGTGACCGGTTCCTGGCAGCTGTTTGAAAAAAGTCCCGCCGCGCTGGCGGACCGGCTGCGGGCCGAGGTGAAAGCCGCCACCGGGCTGACCATCTCGGTGGGGGTGAGCTTTAACAAGGTATTCGCAAAGCTGGGCAGCGACTATAAAAAGCCGGACGCCACCACCCTGATCAGCCGGCAGAACTATAAGGATATCCTGTGGCCGCTGCCGGTGGGGCAGATGCTGTTCGTGGGCCGCTCGGCGGAAGAAAAGCTGCAGGGCTTGGGGGTGCGCACCATCGGCGGGCTGGCGGCGGCCGAGCCCGCCATGCTGCAGAGCGCCCTGGGCAAGCTGGGCCCTGAGATCGGGCGTTATGCCCGTGGCGAGGACGCAGAGCCCGTGCGCCGCTGGGGCGAGGCCGAGCCGGTAAAATCGGTGGGGAACGGCATGACCTTCAAGCGCAACCTCTCCGGCCCGGCCGACATCCGGCACGCGCTCACGGTCCTGGCCGACGAGGTGGCCGCCCGGCTGCGCCGCCACGGCGTATGGGCGGGCGCAGTGCAGGTGACGGTGCGCGACACCCAGCTTAAGACCATCACCCGCCAAAAGCAGCTGCCCCAGGCCACCCACCTGGCAAGGGACCTGGCCGAGGGCTGCTGGCAGCTCATGCAGGCCAACTGGGAGATGCAAAAGCCCATCCGCATGCTCACGGTCACGGCGCTTTCCATTACCACCGAGCCTTTTGCGGTGCAGCAGAGCTTTTTTGAGGACGCGCCGAGGACCGACCCGAAGCGGGAAAAGCTGGAGCAAAGCCTGGACGCCATCCGCCAGAAGTACGGCAGGGCGGCCATTGGCGCGGGAAGCATTTTGAAAAACGATCTGGGGCTGGGGGAGCTTGCCATTGGGAGCCCCGGCGAGGACGAGGACCTGGACGAGAAGGTAAAGGGTCCATTGTAAGAAGGGGGAAGCGCGCATGATAAAAGCGGTACTGTTTGACATGGACGGCCTGATGTTTGACACCGAGCGCATGTATCACGACAGCTGGCTGGAGCTGGGAAGGCAGCGGGGCCTTGCCATGACCGAAGCGCTGGTGGCCGGAATGCGGGGCCGCAACCGGGAGGGCTGCGTGGCGCTGTGCAAAGCTGCGTTCGGCCCGGAGTTTGACTTTATGGAGCTGCGCGGCGCCTGCGTGGAGCGCATGGAAGCACAGATCGCGGCAAAGGGCCTGCCCAAGCGCCCCGGCCTGGACGAATTGCTGGAAGAACTGGCCCGCCGCGACCTGCCCGCGGTGCTGGCCACCAGCACCGGCCGCGTCACCGCCCTGCGCTACCTGGAGCTGGCAAGGGTGAACCGGTATTTCAAGGGCGCGGTGTGCGGCGACGAGGTGGAGCACGGCAAGCCCGCGCCGGACATTTTTTTGCGGGCGGCGGCCCTGGCGGGCGCGGCGCCCGGGCAGTGCATGGTGCTGGAAGACAGCCCCAACGGCCTGCGGGCCGGAGCGGCGGCAGGCTGCCGCGCGGTGATGGTGCCGGATCTTGACCCGGCCACCCCCGAGCTTGCGGCCCTGGCCGCGGCGGTGGTGCCCAGCCTGCGGGAGGCGATCCCCCTGCTGGACACCCTTTGAGATTTCAACAAACCAGCCGCAGGGCTGTGGAAAAAGAAAGGAAGAATAAAACATGGTAAAGCATATCGTGATGTGGAACCTGGCCGACAAGGAGAACGCGGCGGCCAATGCCGCAAAAATGAAGGAAAAGCTGGAGGGCCTGGTGGGCGTGGTGCCTGGGCTGAAGAGCGCCTGGGTGCACAAAAGCTTTGCGGGCTACGATGTGGTGCTGATCACCGAGCTGGAGAGCCGCGAGGCCCTGGCGGTGTATCAGGAACACCCGGCCCATATGGAAGTGAAAAAATTCGTCCACTCGGTCATCAGCGAGCGGGTGTTCTGCGATTTTGATATGTAAAGTTCGGCAGAACTCATAAACAACGGCGGCCCGGCGGAAGGTTTTTTCCACCGGGCCGCGGCTGTTTAATTGATGTGATCCTGTGCTGTGTTCAATACCTCCTGCACGGCCACCTTGCGGTCCTCACGCAGAGAAAGGGTGGCGGCGTCAGCCGTAGCAATGGCAGCGCGGGCCGCCTCGCCGGAGAGGAGAGGCAAGAATTCTGAAGGAACAGGCACCCCGTGCAGTACATCGTTGAAAAAGCGCATCTCGCTGCACATGGTACTGTGCAGCCACAGGGGAGGCTTTTTGCCGGGCCTGCCATACTGAATGGCGCCGTCCATTTCGGTGCTGTGATAGATTTGGGTGCGCTGTTGGTCTTCTGCGGCGCTCTCATGTACAAGATAGTGTTCTTCACGGCCGCCGGGACCTTTCAAGGTCATGCCCACATTGCACATATCAATACGGATGGCTCCTTTGGTGCCTTGGATAAGCAGGTAGTGTTCGGGCCAATGAAAGGCGGAGCCATACTCGCACAGGCCGTAAGCTCCGCCCCCAAATTCCAGAGAAAGGAACAGCATGTCCTCCTCGTTGCCAAAACGCGGGCCAAAGTGTGCGGTGTTGCCGCCGACCATGGTTACCTTGCAGGCCGGGCCCATCAAAAATTGAATGCAGTCCAACTCGTGAATGTGGTGGTACAGATGGCCGCCCGATTTCTCGCGCAGCTTTTTCCAACTGATCGAGGGCTGTGGCTCTTCCCAGCCATTGCGGGCCGAGTGACAATATAAAAGCGTTCCGATTCTGCCTTCGGCGATGAACTGCTTTGCCCGCCGCACGCCGCTGAAAAAATTCATTACATGGCCTGCCATAAAGGTTACCCCATTTTTTTGAGCGGCGTTCACCATTTCGTCGCAGTCGGTATAGCACAAAGCAATGGGTTTTTCACAAAACACATGTTTTTTGTGCCGCACGGCGGCCAGTACCGGCTCCTTGTGCAGATAGTTGGGGGTAGCCACAATAACTGCGTCCACGTCTGGCCGCGCACACAGGATATTCAGATCGGTTTCCAGTGCACAGCCGAATTCGGCTGCAATGGCCCGGCCATTCTGTGGGTCCAATACGGCAGCCAGCCGTGCGCCCCGCTGCCGGGCCATAATACGGCCCAACTCTGACCCAAAATAACCGGTGCCCACGACGGCGTATCCAATGGTGTCCATGGTTACAACAGCGTCCTTTCCCGGGCCGACGTAAAACGGCGGTTTATTTTACCGCGCCCTGCGCCAGGCCTCCCGCGATTCTTTTTTGAATGAACATGAAAAACACGACCGAAGGCATTACAACCAGAGTCGAGGCTGCCATCACGTCGCCCCAATCCAGATATTCCGCGCCCTGAATGGCATTCAGGGCCACTGAAACGGTCATTTTGCCCGTGCTGTTGATGAGGATCAGCGCAAACAGAAATTCGTTCCAGGCATTGATAAAAGTGTAAATGGCGGTGGCAACGATGCCGGGCATGGTAATGGGCAGCGCTACCTGTAAAAACACCTGAAGCCGAGCGGCGCCGTCTACCCGGGCCGCCTCCTCAATTTCCAGCGGTACGGTTCCAAAAAAGCCCACCAGCAGCCAGATGGCGTAAGGCACGGAGAACGACAGGTATACGATTACGAGCCCCAGGCGGGTATTGGTAAGCCCGGCCCGCATCATCATAGTGGAGTAGGGAACTGCGAGCAGAATAGAGGGAAACATGTAGGACATGATCATAAGCCGGGTGAGCTTTTTGCCTAGGCGCGGGCAAAAGCGCACAATGCCGTAGGCCCCAAGCGCCGAAATAAAAATGGTGGCCGCTGTGGCTGCCAGTGCGACCCACAAACTGTTGAGAATGTTGGTTACAAAGCCCATTTGGCCTAAGATATGCCGATAGGAATCCCATGAAATATAGTGGGGCAGCAGGGCGGTAGGCCGGTCCATAAGTTCCTGCTTGGATTTTACCGAGCACAGCAACACCCACAGCAGCGGGAACAAGGCCAGCGCCGAAAGCAGCGAGAGGTATACATGATCGGCCAGAAGGCTAAATGAAAATTTTTTTCGACTCATTATATCCGCTCCCTTTCCCACCGGTCCAGAATGGCAAAGTAGGCCCGGCACACCAGCATCAAAAAGAGCAGCAGCAGGATCGTGACCGCGGAAGCTTTGCCAATCTGCTTGAGCCCCCAGCCCAGGTTATAGGCGTAAATGGGCACGGTAGTGGTAAGCCCCGCGGGTCCGCCTCCGGTGAGCAGATAAATATTGTCGAAATTGTTAAAAATCCAGATGGTGCGCAGCACCAATAAAAGCCCCATAACCACCTTGATATGAGGAATGGTGATATATGCGAAGCTCTGCCACCGGGATGCTCCGTCGATCTGGGCAGCCTCGTATTGGTCTTTCGGGATGGTTTGCAGCGCCGAAAGCACGTTTACCATAATGAGAGGCGCACCAAACCAGATATTGATAAATACTAGGGTAGGAAACACCAGACGTTTATCACTCAAAAATTGCGGCGCGGCGGAACACAGGCCGCTTTGCATCAAAAGGCTGGGCAAAAAACCGTACACACCATTTAAAAGCCACTTCCAGGCCACTGCGATCACGATGGGGGGAAATGCCCAGGGGATAATAAGCAAGGTGCGGTAAATGCCTTGGCCCCGTTTGATGCGGTGCAGCGCCAGCGCCGCTGACCCACCTACCAACACTTGGCCGATGAGCGAAAAAAAGGTCCATTTGAGTGAAACCCCAAAAGCCCGGTAAATTTCCCTGTTGGAGAGGAGGCTGCCGTAGTTTCCCAAACCGATAAACGTTGCCCCGGGCTTGATGAGGTTTTTGGCAGTGAAACTATAATATACGCTGGAAAGGATCGGGTAAAACAGCAGCGCCCCCACGATCAGGCATGCGGGAAGTAAAAAGGCGGTGCCCGCCCAGTCAATTTTTTTGTGCATAGCAGCTTCTCCCTGTAGGCGGGCACCCCATGGACGCTCAGGGCCGCAGAGCACCCGCGCCCTATTTATTTCACTGTTTCAAATAGTTCGTTCAGCTTTTTTTCAGCGGCTCTGGCGGCCGTTTCCACATCGGTGTGGTTGGACACAATATCCTGGAACATGGCCTCGATCACTCCCTGTGAGGTCAGGATGCTGGCCTGTGGGCAAGGGCCGTTTTCAAACCCGATTTCAGTCCCCACCGCTACCGCGTCGCTGATGACCTGTACCGCATGAGAGTATTTCTGGACGATGGGGTTCGAGAGATACGCCTCGTTTTCAGCGATGTCTTTCAGGGCGGGCAGCATGCCTGCAGGCGTGGCCGACAAAAATTCAATATAGCGATCCTCCTGGTACAAAAAGCGGATGAAAGCCTTGCAAATCTCTGGATGCTGCGAATTTTTCCACACGACCATGGGAATGTTGGAGGTCTCGATGCCGTATACCGGGTCACCCTTGTGGATTTTCGGCATGGGCATACAGTCGATGAAATCGGCGAGATCCGGTGAATTTTCCTGTATACCCTCAATCTGAAAACCGCTCTCAAAGTCAAAGGCAGTCTTGCCTTGGTAGTACATCAGCTCTTTGTCGTGACATTTATAATTAATGGAATCGGCGGGTGAGCAGTCCTCGTACATTTTTACCCAATAGCGGATGCCGTCCAGCGCAAGGTTGCTGGTCAGATCGGCCTTTTTGTCTTCGGTGAGCAGGGTACCGCCGCCGCTGCGCACGTAGAAATTCAAAAAGCGTGTGGCCATGCGGTCGCCGATGCCCATCGGCACACAGCAGCCATAAACGCCATTCCCGGTCAGGGCTTTGGCCGCTTCATACAATTCGTCCCAGGTTTCAGGCACTGCAAGGGCATTGTGCTCCAGCAGGTCTTTACGAATCCACATTACCTGCGCATGGGAATAAAGGGGCACGGCGTAGGTGTCGGAACCCACGGTCATCTCGCGCAGGGGCGCTTCGTAAAACCGGTCACGGCCGACCTGGTCGATCAGATCGTTCAGGGGGATGATGGCGTCGGCGTCGATCATCTCGGCCACATGAGCAGGCAGTGCCGTGCTCATGTCCGGCAGGTTGCCGGAGGCCATGCTGGTGGTCCATTTGGTATAAAAATCGCCCCAGGAAAAGGTTTCGATGTTGATTTTGACGCCGGGGTTTTCCCGCATAAATTCCTCTGCCGAGTTCTGGATGGATTCCAGCCGGGGGCCGTTCACGAAGGAGTGCCAAAAAGTGATCTCGCCCTCCAGGGCGCCGCCCAAATCCGCGCCGGAAGAGGTTGCTGGCAGCGCTGAGGGCGCTGGTAAGCCGCAGCTTGTCAGCAGCCCGATACAGAGCATCACCGCAAAGCACCGTACAAATTTCTTCTTCATAGCAGCGTTATCCTCCTTATCCTAAAAACACGTTCCGCTCAAGCCACACGGGACGCCCGTGTGTTCGTCTGTTTTTATTGTATCGAAGGGACTTGCCAATAAAAATGCAAAATTCGGCCAAAACTATCACGAAACCTTCAAAACATGCTTTGTCCCTGCAAATATGCAGGAGGTTGAAAGAAAAAGTCTTTTTTGAAATTCCCGCGCTTTTACAATTCGCGGGAATTTTTGCGATATTGCTGGGGGGAAACCCCGAACACTTCTTTAAAACATTTCCCAAAGTAACAGGGGGATTCATATCCCAGCTGATAGGCGATGGAGGAAATGCGCATGCCGGTTGCAATAAGCATGCGGGCGGCGTTGAGCATTTTATTATCACGCACAAAGGCGTATACTGTTTTTCCTGTTCGGGCGCGAAATAGTCGCCGCAGAGTGCTTTCGCTTACCTCGGCCATTTGGCACATCTCTTCAATGGAAACGTTCTTTTCGGGGTGGCATAAAAGATAATCCAGGATTACGGTGATACGGGGATCGTGGTTGAGCACTGATTTGTAGGCGCGCTTGCGGATCTCGGACAGGCCTCCCGGCTCGGGGAAAGCTGCCTGGCCCACGGCCTGTCGCACCCCTCCCGGCCCTGTATCACCGCTGGCAGCTAACCAAGCGGTGATGAGGTTCAAATAACCCTTTATCTCTAAAATTTTATATTGCCGATCAGAGAGCGCCATCTCGTAGATGCGCAAAAAAGCTGCCTGCATGCGGGGGTCGCCCCGGAAGGAACAAAGGGTAGGCAGCCCCCATAAATTTTTCAGGACGTCGGCCCCAGGGATTTGCACCGAACCCACAAAACGGACGCTGATAAACTCGATCTGTTCCAGCGCCTCGCAGGAGAGTTCACTTCCCTGGGGGATATAAAACACATCCCCTGCCTCCACGTGGTATGCGGCGCCGTTCAACACAAAAACAGCCCGCCCGGTCAGGATATAGCGGTAAATGGCATAGGGAATAAGATCGGGAGGATACACCCACTTTTCCGAGAATTTGTACCGTTCCACATAAAGAAAATCGAAATTAAAGCCTGCATAAATGGCCTGCATACAAACCTCTTTCTGTTGAGAAATGAATGGAAACATTTTCTTTATTGTAAAAGAGGCCGGGAGAGATGACAATAAAGTCCCAATTATTGGCTGTATTCTTATAGTTTTGAGCATTTATTCGCTTTTTTCAAAGCAGTGCCGCCGGTATAATAGAGATACAGAAGAGAAAAAGGAGGAATACAAGGATGATCAAGATCCAGGAGGGCTGCCCAACAGCGGAAGCTTGGCTTACACTGCGCCGAGCTGTAGGTTTTGCGCCATACCCTCTGGAAGCCGCAGAGCGTGGCCTCCAGCACACTTTGAAATGCTTTTGTGCGCTGGATCAAGAGGACCGGATGGTTGGCCTTGTAAAGCTGCAGGGCGATGGAGTCACCAGTTTTCTCGTTCACGATCTGATCGTGCTTCCCGCCTGGCAGGGGAAAGGGGTCGGCGGCATGCTTTTGGAGCGGGCGCTGGAATATATCAGAGCTTCCAGAACGCCGGGAGCCAGTGTTTGCCTTTTGTCGGCTGCAGGCAAGGAACCATTTTATGAAAAATATGGGTTCCGGCGACGGCCTGGAAATGGGAAGGGTTGTGGGATGGCTTTGGACGAATAAAGTGCGGTGCTATAAAGAGCAAAAGGCGGGGGCAGGTCGGGCTTCTCCTCCGGGCCGGCCTTTGCCAAAACAGCTGCCGGGCCCTGGCTCGGCAGCCGATCCTTATAAAACCAGGGAACAGAAAAAGCCAGCCCGCGGAATTTTCCGCGGGCTGGCTTTTTCCGGCCCAAAACAATTATAGAGAAGCGATGGTTTCCAGGCACAGGTCCACCAGCGCCCGCCGCACCCCGCGCTGGTCGCGCCAGCCGCGTTCGGCCCATGCTTCGCCCGAAACGTCGTCTGCTGCGTAGAGAAGCTGCGCGGCCTGCAGCCCCCGGAAGCTGGCCGCGGCAAAAAAGCCCGCCGCCTCCATCTCCACTGTCAGGCAGCCCTCGGCCGCGCGCCGGGCGATCTTACCCCTGGTTTCGCGGTAAAGCGCGTCGGTCGTCCAGGTCTTGCCCGTTACAAACGGCAGACCGCGGGCCGCCAGGGCGCGTTCCAGCGCGGCCACAAGCTCCGGGTCGGGCAAGGCCTCCCGGCCCGGGGGCAGGTAATGGTACGAGGCGCCCTCGTCCCGCACGGCGGCGGTGGGCAGGATCAGGCGCCCGGCAGTGAGCCCGCTTTGCAGCGCGCCGGCCGCCCCGCAGATCAAAAAGGTGCCGCAGCCCATTGCGGCCAGTTCGTCCAGCGCGCCGGCTGCCCCGGCGCTGCCGGCAAAAGGCATGGCAAGGCACACGGGCACCCCTCCCACCTCCAAGGGGTAGATGGGCAGCGTCACGATCTCGGAGCGCAGGGCAGCCAGTGGCTGCAGGCCCTGTGCGGCGCACTTTTCCTCCACGATTTCCCGGAAAAAGGTGAGCACGCACCGGCGTGGCAGCCGTGCGCCGCCAGCCCAGTCGGCCGGGGAAATCACGGCGTCCGGGTCGGGGTCAAACTCTAAAATGGGGAAGGGCTGTTCCTTCATGGGGTAACTCCTTTACGCCTCGCCCCGCGCCGCGCGGATGGCCGCGCTCTCGGCCTTTTCCTTTGCGGTGCGTGCGGCGATGGCCGCGGCCAGGGTTTCGGCCTCACGCGCCAGCGGCAGCTTTTGGGCGATCAGGGCTTTGGTGGCGATGCCCTGATCGGTGAACATGGCCTCGTGCTCGGTGCGGATGTTCCACGCGGGCTCGTTCTGGTGCAGGTCCAGGGTTTTCCACACCACCGCAAAGCCCGCCTCGGCAAAGTATTCCAGGCTGTCGGCAAAGAGGCCGTCGTCGTCGGTCTTAAAATATACCTCGCCGCCGTCGGCCAGCAGCTGCCGGTACAAAGCCAGCTGGCGGGTGTGGGTGAGCCGGTGCTTTTTGTGGGCCAGCTTGCGGTTCCAGGGGTTGCAGAAGTTGATGTAGATGCGCTGCACGGCATCCTGCCGGCTGAAGGCGTCCAGAATGCGCTCGATGTTCAGGCTCATGATGAGCACATTGTCCACCGGGCGGCCGGCATCGGCGTACAGCGCCTCGATCTTGCGCTTGGCAAGGATCAGCACCTTGTCGGTGATGTCGATGCCCAGGTAGTTTACCTGGGGGTTGGCGGCCGCCAGCCGGGCCAGAAAGCCGCCCTTGCCGCAGCCCAGTTCAAGATGCATGGGCTGTTCGGGCCGGGCGAACTGGCTGCGCCAGCAGCCCTTGTTGGCGGCGGGCTCGTGGGCGTGCCAGGGGGTGGCCAGAAGCTCCGGCCGGGCGTAGGGCTTGAATCTCATTCGCATTGCGGTATGTTCTCCTTGCGGCGGGCGCCTTGCAGGGGTGCGCCCGCGGTGTTTATTTGAAAGGGTGGCTGCTCAAAAAGGCCTGCGCGGCATCAAAACCGGCGGCCACGCTGCCCTGCACAAAGCCCGGCTTGCCGCCGCCGCGCCCGCCCAGCGCCGCGTTCATGGCCTTGCACAGCGGGCGCAGGTCGGCGCCCGGCGCGGCGCAACCCAGCGCGTAGGCCAGGCCGTTTTCCGCCGGGGCAAAGGCGGCGCAGAGCTTCCCGGTGCGGGCGGTCAGAAGGCCCACCAGGCGGCGCAGCCCATCCGGGCCGGTGTGCTCTGCCAGCAGGACCGGCGCCTGGCCCGGCTGCACCGCTGCGGCCAGCGCCGCGAACCACTGGTTCTCGGCCTGGATGGCGCGGAACTTTGCCGCTTCCAGCTCGCTTTGCTGGCGCAGGACTGCGTCGGCCAGGGCGTTTGCTTTGGCCGAGAGCGCGGCGCCGATGGCGGCGCACTGGGCCCGCTGGACTTCGTGATGGGCCAGAGCCCTGCCGCCGCACACCACGAACAGGCGGGTGCCCTCTTTGTATTTCTGCCAGTCGATGATTTTGATCTGGCCCACCTGGCCCGCGCGCTGCACATGGGTGCCGCAGCAGGCGCAGCAGTCGGCCCCGGGCACGGTCACAATGCGCACCGGGCCGTCCAGTTCCTTTTTGCTGCGGTATACAAGGGCGGCCAGGGCATCCTTGTCGGTGTACCAGGCCGCTTCCAGCGGCGGGTCCGCCCAGATCACCTGGTTTGCCCGGCGCTCGGCCTCCAAAAGGCCCTCAGGCGGGATGGGCAGGCTGGTGTCCATGGTCAGGTAGTCCGCGCCGATGTGGAAGCCCACGTTTTCGGCCCCGAACATGCTGTGCAGGAGCCCCGAAAGGATGTGCTCGCCCGAGTGCTGCTGGGTGTGGTCCCACCGGCGGGCCAGGTCCACCGTGCCCTCCACCCGGCTGCCCGGGACGAGCGGGGCGCTTGTGAGGTGCAGCACCACACCCTCTTTTTCGTGCACGTCCAGCACCCCGGCGCCGCCCAAACGGCCCTGGTCCGCGGGCTGGCCCCCGCCCTCGGGGTAAAAGGCGGTGCGGTCCAGCGTTACAAGCCAGCCGCCGGCCGCCGCCTCGCAGGCCAGCACCGTGGCGGCAAAGGCCCCCACGGGCGGCTGTGCGTAATAAAGTTTTTCTGTGCGTTCCATGGCAAAAAGCCCCTTTCCACAGCAGATATCCTATGGATTATACCACAAACTTGCCGGTAGAAAAACCCCGCCCGATATTGTATAATGAGAGAAAGATTTTTTGGACCCGGGAGACCCCGGTTTGGGAGGGAAAGCCATTTGAAGCGTTTGTTTGCACTGTGCCTGGCGGCGTGCCTTTTGGCGGGCTGCGGGGCGGGGCCGCTGGAGCTTTTGCCGCGGCAGAGCGCCGCGCCCGATGCCGCCGGCACGCCCGCTCCCACCGAAGCCCTGCCCCGGACGCTGCAGGTATACGACCCGGAGGGAGCGCTCAGCGCGGCGCTGGCCGCCTATACCGAAGCCCAGGGGGTGGAGGTGGAACAGCTTGCTTCGGCCGAGGGGGCCGCGCTGGCGGTTGCCCCGGCCGCGCCCGGCGGGGGCGAAGCGCTGGACCTGGCGGCACAGGCGGGCCTTGTGCGGGTGCTGGCCGGGCTGACCGGCGGCGCCGGGCCTTGTTATGGCCTGCCGCTGGGCGGCGCGCAGTACGGCTACCTGGCGGACGCAGCGCGCCTTCAGGCGCTGCTGGGGGAGGAGTTCGACATCGCGGACCTGCAAAAGGCGGCTTACGGGGAATGGGAGGCCTTTGTGCAGGCCCTGGCCGGGTGGATCGAAGCGCCCGCCGAGGCGGCCGTGACCCTGAACGGCAGGGAATACACACTGCCCGCGGAGCGCCCCGGGGAGCTGAGCGGGCTGCAAGCTGTGTTCACGGTGGCCGGGGAGGACCAGTTCAGCGGCCCGGTGCTGAGCCCGGTGCTGGGCACCTGCTACAAGACGGCGGAAGAGACTGCCGCGGGCGGGCGCACCGCCGAGGAACTGACCGGCGCGCTGAACAGCCTATGGAGCTTTTTGGAGCTGGAGAGCGCGAACCTTGCGGGGCCGCAGGGCCCGGTAAAGCGGGGGCAGGGTGCGGAACCCCTTACCCGCGGGGAGGCCGGGCAGGCCTATTGCGACGGGGCGGCCCTGTTTTACCGCGCCTCTTACGGTGTGCTGGAAAACCCCGGCGACCGGCATTGGGTGGTGCCCCTGAAGTTCAGCTTTGATGAGAGCGACCTGCACGGCGGTTACAGCCTGCAGGAGCTGGCGGTGCAGCCCGTGCTGTGCCAGGGGGGCTGGATCTATGTTCCCGCCGCGGCCGGCGGCGGGGATGGGCAAAGGGAGGCCGAGGCTTTTTTGCTGTGGCTCTATGCCAGCGAACAGGGCCAAAAGCTTGCACCCAAAGGAACGCAGGCCGAGGGCCTGCCGGATCTTGCGGCGGCGCTGCCTGCGGCCTTGGGCCAGGTGGCCCGCAGCCAGGGCGAAGCCCTGCTGCAAAAAGAAACCTGGCAAAAGACCGACCGCGCAGCGTACGCCGCCGCGCTGCTGGAACAGCTGCAGGGATGAAGGGGAGAGCCAACATGCGAGAGTGCGGCGTATTGATGCCGGTGTCCAGCCTGCCGGGGCCTTATGGGATCGGCTGTTTTGGAAAAGAGGCGTACCGGTTTGTGGACTTTCTGGCCCGGGCGGGGCAGCAGGTATGGCAGCTGCTGCCCCTTTCGCCCACCGGCTACGGCGACAGCCCCTACCAGAGCTGCTCGGCCTTTGCGGGCAACCCGTATTTTATTGATCTGGACGAATTGTGTGCTCAGGGCCTGCTGAAAAAGGGTGAATATGAACGGCTGCCCTGGGGTGCGGACCCGGCGCGGGTGGACTACGGTGCCGTGTACCGGCACCGCTTTTCGGTGCTGCGGGCCGCTTTTGCCCGGTTTGAGCCCTACCCGCCGGACGAATATTACACCTTTTGTTTTTTGAATGAGGACTGGCTGGACGACTATGCCCTTTACATGGCCGCCAAGGGGCAGAACGGGATGAAGAGCTGGCTGGAGTGGCCGCGCGAATTGCGCCTGCGCGAGCCGGGGGCGCTGGCCGCGCTGGCCCGCACCGCCGCCGGGGAGATCGCGTTCTGGAAGTTTTTGCAGTTTCAGTTCAGCCGCCAGTGGGCCGCGCTGAAAGGGTACGCAAACGAAAAAGGCGTGCGCATTTTGGGGGATATCCCCATCTATGTGGCGGCGGATTCCGCCGACGCCTGGGCTGGCGGCAGTTTGTTTGAAACCGACGCCGAGGGCAGCCCCCGGCGGGTGGCGGGCTGCCCGCCGGACTATTTTGCAAAGGACGGCCAGCTGTGGGGCAACCCGCTTTACGACTGGGCCCACCACCGCGCCACCGGCTACGCATGGTGGGTGCGGCGGGTGCGCCATGCCCTGGCGCTGTACGACGAGATCCGCATCGACCACTTCCGCGCGTTCGACACCTACTACGCGATCCCCGCCGGTGCGGCGACCGCCCGGGACGGGGTGTGGGAACAGGGCCCGGGCATGGAGCTGTTCGAGGCGCTGCGGCGGGAGCTGGGGCAGGTGCCCATCGTGGCCGAGGACCTGGGGCTTTTGTTCGACAGCGTGCGCCGGCTTTTGAAGGCCAGCGGCCTGCCGGGCATGAAGGTGCTGCAATTTGCCTTTGACCCGGATTGCGACAGCGAATACCTGCCCCACAACCACCCGGAAAACTGTGTGGTCTACCCCGGCACGCACGACAACGCCACCGCCGCGGAATGGCTGGCCACAGCGGGCAAAAAAGAGCTGGCCAAAGCCCGCGCGTACCTGGGCCTCACGAAAGAAGAGGGCGAGGTGAAGGGCTTTTTGCGGGGGGCGCTGGCAAGCCCGGCCCGGCTGGCGGTCATTCCCGCGGCCGATTGGCTGGGCCTGGGCGCCGAGGGGCGCATCAACACCCCTGGTACCAGCGCCGGCAACTGGCAATGGCGGGCAAAACCCGGCGCATTCAGCCCGGCGCTGGCCGGGGCGATTCGCAGGCAGTGCGCGGTATACGGCCGGGGGCCGGCGGCGGAGTAAAACCAAGGGGCGGAGGGCCCCGTGCGAAAGGGGGCACGGCCGATGAGATTTCAGTATACCGCGGCCGAGACCGGGCCGCTGCTGAGGGTTCTGCGGGAAAACTTTGAGTTGGTGCGGATCGTGGAGCCGCGCCAATGCGCGGTATGCGACGACCAGGGCCAGCCAGGTGCGGAGAGCTGCCACCAGGTGTGGGGCAAGCCGGAACGGTGCGAAAATTGCCTGTCCATGCGGGTTGTACAGGAAAAGGGATACCTGAACAAGCTGGAGCTGCTGAACGACCGGGCATTCAGCGTGTACTCCAAATACATCGAGATCGACGGCAAGCCCCGTGCGCTGGAAATGGTGAACGAGGTGACCAGCGGCATCCAGTTCGGCGAGATGAACATGCGCGACGTGGTAAACCAGATCCGCCGGTTCAACCGCCAGCTCATCACCGATTTTCTCACCGGCGTATACAACCGCCAGTATTTGCAGGAGCATTTTGCGGCGACGCTGGAATCGGCCCCCGCAGGGCAGGAATACTGTTTGGCGGTGATGGACCTGGATCATTTTAAAAGCATCAACGACCGCTACGGCCACCCGGCGGGCGACGCGGTGCTGGTGCAGGTGGCGCGGCAGTGGGCCCAGGCGCTGGAAACGCTGAAAGGGGCGTTTGTGGCCCGCTACGGCGGCGATGAGTTTGTGGCGGTGGCCCCCAGCATTGATTACGACGCGTTCTGTTCGCTGATCCGCCGGGTGTATGAAATAAGCGCCCGGCGGTGCGAGCTGCCTGGCGGCGGCTGGGCGCGCTTTACCGTCAGCGTGGGCTGCGCCTGCCGGGGCGAGGGCTGCGGCAGCTGGGAAGCGCTGTTTGCCCTGGCCGATCAGCGCATGTACCGGCGAAAACAGACGGGCGGCGACGGGGTGGAATGCGCAGACGCCCCCCGGGCTGCAAAAGAATGAATAAACCCCCTTTGCAGCGCGAACACTAGCGGCAAAGGGGGTTTTACTTTTATGCAAGAAAAAAATAAAGCGCAGAAAAACGACCAGAACCACGGCGACTGCGACAACGAAGCCGTGCTGAACGAGGTGGTGCGGAATACCGAGATGGGCAAAAATACCCTGGGCCAGCTGATCGGTATCACCGACGACCGGGTGTTCAAGGCCAGCCTTTTGAACCAGCAGCGCGAATTCCGCAAGCTGAACCAGAACGCGCACACCGCGCTGGCAGCCTGCGGCACCCATGGCCACGGCCAGAGCAAGATGGCCAAAATGGCCACCAGCATGGGCATCCATGCAAAAACCATGAAGGACAGCTCCACCCGCGCCCTGGCCGATATGGTCATCCAGGGTGCAAACCAGGGCGTATTGGACTGCGAGAAGGCCCGCAAGGACCACCCGCACGCTTCCACCGGCGCCATGCAGCTGCTGGACGAGCTGCAGCAGTTTGAGGAGCACGCCGCTGTGGAAATGCGGGAATACCTGTAAAACAGCAGAAAGGGTGTTTTGACCGGGCGGATGCCCGGCCAAAAACGCCCGCGCCAGAGCCCGGCGCCTTGCGCCGGGGCCGCAAGGGGAACCCCCCGCCCGGCCCCGCGCGCAGGAGCGTCGGGCTTTTTCCTGCTTGTCCCCGTTATTTCTCTCATGTTCCCGCATTTGCCCGCATAAAATGGCACCACGAGGCAGGTGGTCATAAATGTTTTTATGCGTTTCCAAAAAAGCGGCGCACCGCGCGGCGGCGGGGCTTGTGTGCGCGGCGGTGGTGTGCTGCGGCGCGGCGGGGCTGCGCGCCCACGGGCGTGATGAGCCCGCGGCCGTGACGGTGTTCGCCCACGAGTGGGGCCTTTCCTTCCAGGAGGAAAACCAGCCCCCGGTGCCAAACCTCACCGCGGAGCAGCTGCGCCCTTACGACGCCTATTACTGCGGCGACACGGCGCAGAAACGGCTGTATCTCACCTTTGACGCGGGCTACGAAAACGGAAACATGCCGGCCATTTTAGACGCGCTGAAAAAGCACGGAGCGCCCGGTGCGTTTTTTGTGGTGGGACCGTACATTAAAGAGAACCCGGAGCTGGTCCGGCGCATGGCGGAGGAGGGGCATGTGGTGGGAAACCACACCTACCACCACCCGAACATGTCGCAGAAGGACCAGGAGAGCTTCACCCAGGAACTGCAGAGCGTGGAGCAGCTGTTTCAGGAGCTGACGGGCCAGCCCATGCAGAAGTTTTACCGCCCGCCCGAGGGCAAGTTTTCGGATGAAAACCTGAAATGGGCCCAGGCGCTGGGCTATAAAACTGTTTTTTGGAGCCTGGCCTATGTGGACTGGAACCCCGAGGACCAGCCCTCCAAGGAAAAGGCGTTCAGCAAGCTTTTGCCCCGCACCCACGACGGCGCCATTGTGCTGCTGCACTCCACCAGCGCCACCAACGCGGCCATTCTGGACGAATTGCTGACCAAGTGGGAAGAGATGGGCTACACCTTCGGCAGCGTGACCGAGCTGGGGGAATCAGCCCCGGCGCCGGGCGCCGCTGCCTCGGCCGCGCCGTAACGCAAAAACGGGGAGGGATCGATCCGATGAAACAGGCAAGACCTCCCCGCAGGGGGGGCGTATACTGTGTACGCCCGCGCCGCCGCCCGGCCCGCTGGGCACTGTACGCGGCGGCGGTGAGCATGGCGGCAGGCCTTTTGAGCGCCTGTGTGGGGCAGGTGGGCCGGGTGCTTGCGCCCGAGGGCTTTGGGGGCGTGCCCTGCATGCCGGAACCAGCCGCGGAGAGCAGGGATACCGGCGACCCGGAGCGCCCGTATACCCTGCAAACGGCGCCCCCCTACACGGTGGCGCTGGACGCGGGCCATGGGGGAATGGACACGGGGGCGCATTCCCGCCATGTGGAGGAGGTGGCGGTGTGCGAGCAGACGGTGGACGCCCTGTACGATTGGCTGGAAAAAGACCCCAATTACGAGCCGGTGCGGGCGAGGGAAAACGGGGTGGACCTATCCATCGCAGACCGGGTGAAGAACGTCACCGAACGCCAGGCCTCGCTGCTGCTGAGCATCCACGCCAATTATGATGGGAGTACCCGCCAGTCCCACGGGTTCGAGTGCTTTCCCACACCACCGGGGCGGGTGTACTCCGGGGAATCGCTGCGGGCGGCCCAGTGCCTGGCCGAGGCCATGGGGCAGGCGGGGCACCGGCTGCGGGGCGGCAATGGGGTGCGCTTTGCCTACTATTACGGAAAACGCAAAAAAATTGTGGACAGCACCGATACAAAGCCCCGCGCGGAAAAGAGCTTCGGCATTGTGGAGCAGCCCCATTGCCCGGCCGTGCTGGTGGAGCAATGCTTTTTGTCCAACAGCAGCGACTATGACGCATGGGCCTCGCCCGCCGGCTGCCGGCGCGCCGGACGGGTGTATTACGAGGCGGTCTGCGCCTATTTCGGCACCGAACCGCTGCCCAAGGCCCAGGCGGCTGCGCCGCAATGAGCAAGCCTATGATTTTCAAATAACCAGCGGGACTTATGGAAGATAGGACGGCAATTTTTATTTGGCAGGGTTACTGCCGGTATCACCAGGTGTTTGTATGCGGGCCATCCGACGCAGAACATCGACCCAAGCAAGCACATCCTCACTGCCCAGTTGTGCGGCAGCCTCCGTGATGTCCTCCATCAAAGGGGGCGGCAGACTTTTCACCGGCTTGTGAGAATCGGCCTCGTTTCTTTCATCCATAGCAGAAAGAATGATTGACGAGCCATAAGTATAAATAGACAAGTGCTTCCCCGTATAGAGATCAAGGCTATTCCTGATTTCTTTGGGAATAACGATCCGACCCAGATTATCAATGGGTCTTGTCAATGTCGCGCCTTTGCGGCTTTTCATTTTTATCGCCCCAACATATACTTTTAACATACAAAGTAGTATGCTAATAGCATATATTCTAAACTATGAATTTTGTGTCAATCTTTGACGAGAAGCATGAAAAAAATCAAAAAATCCACAGTTTCAACAGGGAAAAGGGATTGAGGATTATATAATGCGGTTTTTGGCACAGAGATCGAAGATTAAAATAATTTCAAGATGCGCTTTGTAGTAATAAAAAAGGCACCCACATTTGTAGCTGTGTGGGTGCTATTGCTTGATTTTTTGCAATTATTCGGAAAACAGGGTGTCAATCATCGCGTCCAGTTTTTTTAGATCGCGAGGCGACAAATGAGCGGCCTTTTTTGCGATTCCCTCCAACATGTCCAAATCGTTTCGCACCAATTGATCTTGAAGCAAACGATCGGGGGAAACCGCTAAAGCGTTGCAGATTTCGATAAAGGTAGGCAGGCTTGGCAGACGTACCCCACTTTCGATTTGCCGCAAAAAAACAGCATTGTGATCACACATATTTGAGAGCTGCTCAGCCGTAATATTCTGTTGTTTTCGCGCTTGGGCAACTCGTTTTCCAAAACTTAATTTATCCACTTTATTTTTGCCTCGCTTCGTACTGTATGCTAATTGCCTCTTTTAATGTATATATAAAGCATACATAGAACAAAACGCGAAAAACATCTTCTGGTTGCATATAAATGTATAGCTTTTTAGCATATACCGGTTTCCCTCCGATAGGGCGGCTGGGAATTTCAAATAAAAAAATTCGTAATAATGTTACTCCAAGTTTATATGTTAATGCATTTGATTATATAATGGGCATTGATAGCTTTATGTTGGTTCTGCTATTGGTTAAACTAAAGGCATAGGTGGTGAAACTTATGCCAAGCGTTGCAAGGAAACTAAAGCCTATCAATATCGAAATCGGCCTGCGCGTTAAAGCGGCGCGGGAAAGGGCCGGCCTGACCCAAGCGCGGTTAGGGGAACTCGTTGATTTGAACTCACAAAGCGTTTCTGCAATTGAATGCGGTGTTTCGGGGCTATCGCCCACTTCCATGAAACGCATCTGTGAGGTTTTGGCTATCTCTGCTGATACACTTCTGTTTGACGCATTGGAGCAACTGCCGGATGAAGTGGTTGGGGCAAAAACCGAACTGATCCATCACATTGAAAATCTTTCACCTGCCCAGCTTAAAGTTGCTCTGAATATGTTCAATGCGCTGCTGGAAGCCTTTGCGACAAATGAATCGCGGGGGTAAATTTTTGAGTCGTACCTGCTGAAAAATATAGAGAAAACACGTAAAAAGCGGCGTTCCGCCGCGGCAAAAAAGGCCGCAGCGGAACGCCGCTTTGAGTAACAAAAAATTACTTTTGAACATCCTGCTTTTGCTGAATGCAGCTCTCACTCATCCCATTGATAGTGCTTCATATCCACGCAGCCGTTGGGCTTGAACCCCACGCCCTCCGCCGCGAGCAGGCTTTGCTGCTCGGTCCACCCGGGGGCGGTGCGGCCGGCGTGGTTCACGACCCGGTGGCAGGGGTAGGACCCGTAAAATTCGGCCATGCTTAAAACCTTGCCCACAAGCCGGGCGTTCTTTTCGTGCCCGATCAGCCGGGCGAGCTGGCCGTAGCTGGCCACCTTTCCCCGGGGGATCTCCTCCACGGCGGAGAGGATTTCGTAGATCAGCCGGTCATCCAGGCGTTTTTTCATGTGCGCTTCTTTCTGGGTTCAGGCCAGCTCTTTGAGCATGTGGGCCACAATGGCGGTGGCGGTGGCCACATATTCGCTGATGCTGAAATCCTTCACCACCAGCACCTCGTAGCCGGATTCGTCGGCGTTGTCGCTCATGGCACGCAGGATCACACAGGGCACGCCGTTTTTGGCGGCGATCTGGCTTACAGCCGCGCCCTCCATCTCCACACAGTCCGGATGAACCCGCTGCTCAATGGCGCGTTTGGTAGCCGTGTCGCCCACAAACTGGTCGCCGGTGGCAATGGTGCCTGCAATGGCGCGCACGCCCACCGCGCGGCAGGCGCTCAGCGCGGCCTCCACCAGCTCGGGGTCGCCCTCGTACTGAGCGGTAAAGGGCGCGCTTTGAACCAGCATATCGTCCTGGGCATCGTGATAGATGACCCGGCGGCCCACCACCACATCCCCGATGCCGATATGGGCGCTCATGTTGCCCGCAATGCCGGAAAAAACGATGCGGTCCACACCGAATTTGGTGATGAGCACCTGCGTGGTGGCCGCGGCGTTGGCCTTGCCCATGCCCGCGCAGCACACCACCACCCGGCGCTCGCCCAGATAGCCCTGATGATACTCCACCCCCGCGTAAGGCTCTATGGTCACGCCGTCCAGCAGGGCGCAGAGCTGATCCACCTCTTCGGGCATGGCGCCCAGAATACCGATGATATCTTCCACGTTTTTCTCCTTATAGCTTTGGTTACACGTTGAACAAAAATTCGATGATGTCGCCATCCTGCACCACGTACTCTTTGCCCTCGGTGCGCTGCAGGCCCTTGGCCTTTACGGCGGCCATGCTGTAATCGCAGGCCTCGAAGTCGGCGTAGCCCACCACGCTTGCCCGGATAAAGCCCCGCTCAAAGTCCGAGTGGATCTTGCCCGCCGCCTGAGGGGCCTTGGTGCCGCGCTTGATGGTCCAGGCGCGGCACTCCTTTTTGCCGTCGGTCAAAAAGCTGATGAGCCCCAGCAGGTGGTAGCTGGCCTTGATCAGGTTGTCCAGGCCGGTAGCCTGGATGCCCATCTCGGCCAAAAATTCCTTTTTTTCTTCGGGGGTGTAGTCGGCGATGTCTTCCTCGGTCTTGGCGCAGATGGGAATGCACTCGGCCCCCTCGCGCGAGGCCAGCGCTTTCACGGCCTGGTAGTGGGGGTTTGCCTCCATGCCGTCCATCAGGTCGTCCTCGCTGAGGTTGGCGGCGTAGATCACCGGCTTTGCGGTGAGCAGCCCCATCTCCTTGAGCTGCAGGGCCTGGTCCTCGTCGCCGTCGTCGAAGGCAAAGGCGCGGGCGTTTTTGCCCTCGCCCAGGTGGGCAGCCAGCGCCCGCAGCCATGCGGCGGCGGCGCCGGCCTTTTTGTCGCCGGTCTTGGCGGCCTTTTCAAATTTGGCGGCCCGGGCCTCCACCACCTCCAGATCGCTGAGGATCAGCTCTGTGTCGATGGTTTCAATATCCCGCAGAGGGTCCACCGCGCCCTCCACGTGCACGATGTCGGTGCCGTCGAAGCAGCGCACCACATGTACAATTGCCTCGCACTCGCGGATGTTGCCCAAAAACTTGTTGCCCAGCCCCTCGCCCCGGGACGCGCCCTTTACAAGGCCCGCAATGTCCACAAACTCCACAATAGCGGGGGTCTTTTTATTGGTGGCCCAGATCTCGGCCAGCTTGTCCAGCCGGGCGTCGGGCACGGCCACGATGCCGGTGTTGGGGTCGATGGTGCAGAAGGGGTAGTTCGCCGCGGCCGCGTTCCGGGTGCTGGTGATGGCGTTGAACAGGGTGCTCTTGCCCACGTTGGGCAGGCCCACGATGCCTAGTTTCATTGCTCGGCTCCTTTTTCCATATCGGGCGCGGCGCACCTGGAAAAGTGCGCGGCCCGTTTTTCTGCGCCGCGGAAGGCCTGCCGCGCCGGGCGGCGCCGCAAAGCCTCGCAGCTGCTTTTATACCACCCTATTATAGCGAACTGGGCCGGCCAAGGCAAGAAAACCGGCGATTTTCGGGCCATATGTTCTTTTTTTATCCACAAATGTACAGTATAATAAAAGCGATCTGCCGCGCCGGGCTTTGCCTGCGCCGGGCAGCACGGGCAAACGCGCCGTGTGATTTTTGAAACAGAGAGGGATGTTTTGCAAAATGCCCAGTGAAAAAATATTGATCGTGGACGACGACCAGAATATCTGCGAGCTGCTTCGGCTGTATCTGGATAAAGAGGGCTACCAGACCCAGATTGCCCATGACGGCGAAACCGCCATTGCCACCTTTGAGAGCTGGCGGCCGGGCCTGGTGCTTTTGGATGTGATGATGCCCAAAATGGACGGGTGGGAGGTTTGCCGCCGCATCCGCGCGCTGGGGGATGTGCCGGTCATCATGCTCACCGCCAAGGGCGAGACCTTTGATAAGGTTCTGGGCCTGGAGCTGGGAGCCGACGATTATGTGGTGAAGCCCTTCGACACCAAGGAGGTGGTGGCCCGCATCAAGGCGGTGCTGCGCCGCTGCGCCCCGGCCGAGAACGGCAGGGAGGGCATCATCCAGTTCGAGAACCTGTCGCTGGATATGGGCCGGTACGAACTCAAGGTGGGTGGCAAGGTGGTGGAGGCCCCGCCCAAGGAGCTGGAATTGCTGGCCTACCTTGCCGGCCACCCCAACCGGGTGTTCACCCGCGACCAGCTGCTGGACGAGGTGTGGGGATTTGAGTATTACGGCGACTCCCGCACCATCGACGTGCACATCAAGCGCCTGCGTGAAAAGCTGGAGGGCGCAAGCGAGCAGTGGTGCCTGAAAACCGTGTGGGGCGTGGGCTACAAGTTTGAAGTAAAGGACTGACGTGTTTTGCGCAAGAGCATCAGTTCCATGTATTTTGCCACCACCGCGGCGCTGCTGATCGCCAGCACGGCGGTGATGGGGCTCATCCAGATGTATCTGGTCATGGGCTATTTTAAGAATGACAAGCGTGAATCGCTCACCGACGTGGTGAACATCGCCTCCACCCAGTTTCAGAGCGAAGCGCAGCTGCGGGAGGCGCTACTTCAGAACCCGGACCTGGCCCAGGCGGTGCAGAAAAGCATGGCCCTGATCAGCGAGACCAGCAGTACCACCATCTTTTTTACCGACAAAGAGGGAACGCTGGTGCTGTGCAGCGAGGGGGCCAAAAGCGCGAATCTGGGCAAAACGGTGCCCGCCTCCGCGCTGCGTGCCGCCGAGAGCGACAAGGGTTTTTTTGAAACAGGCACCCTGGGCGGGCTGTACCCCGGCCGGTACTACACCGCGGGCGGCGCCGTGCGCGACGGCAGCGGCGGGGTGCGGGGGTATGTGTTCGCCTCCACCAGCGCCGAGAGCCTGGGCGTGTTCGTGAGCGATATGTTTTCCAGCTTTATCCTGGCCGCGGGGCTGATGCTGCTGGCCTCCAGCGTGCTGGCGATCTTTTTCACCACCCGCCTGACCACCCCGCTGCGCAGGATCAGCGAGGCCGCCCGCAAGTTCGGCGGCGGCGATTTCAGTGTGCGGGTGCCGGTGGACGGCGACGACGAGGTGGCCCAGCTGGCGATCACCTTCAACAACATGGCCCGCAACCTGGAGACCATCGATTCCAGCCGCGCCAGCTTTATGGGCAACATCGCCCACGAGCTGCGCACCCCTATGACCAGCATCAAGGGCTTTATCGACGGCATGCTGGACGGCACCATCCCGGATGAGATGCGCCAGCATTACCTGGGCCTGGTGAGCCAGGAGGTGGGGCGGCTGACCCGCCTGATCCAGAACATGCTGGATATCTCCAAGCTGGAGGCGGGCGAGTATCAGGTGCACGCCCAGAGCTATGACGTGTGGGAGAGCATGACCGGCGTGGTGTTCAGCGCCGAGCAGCGCATCGAGGCCCGCCGCATCGATATCCAGGGCCTGGCCCCGCAGAAGACCATGGTCTACGCCGACCCGGATCTGGTGTACCAGGTGGTGTATAATCTTTTGGACAACGCCATCAAATTTACCCCCGAGGGGGGCTTCATCAAGTTTGGCGTGCAGAAGAGCGGGGGCTTTGTGACCATATCGGTGCGCAACTCCGGGCAGGGCATCTCGGCGGACGCGCTGCCCTATGTGTTCGAGCGGTTTTACAAGGAAGACAAGAGCCGCGGGCTGAATACCCGCGGCAGCGGCCTGGGGCTGCACATCAGCAAGGTGCTGGTGGCGCTTTCGGGCGGCGAGATCTGGGCGGAAAGCGAGGAGGGGCAGTGGTGCCAGTTCAGCTTTACGCTGCCCTGCGATGCGCCCGCCTCGGGCGAGCGCCGCAAAAAGGCGGCCGGCCGGTAGGGCCCGCCGCAGCTGTGGAGATCCTTATAAAAAGGGGCGCTTGCGAAAAGCGCCCCTTTTTGTGCAAAAAACGTGAAAAAGAATGCCGCCTATTTGCTTTTTGGGCCGCTTTAGGATAAAATAATTAATGTATATTTTTAAAGTGGCGCAGTGCGGCTTTTGGACCTGCGCCGCGCAGGGAGGACGGGACCCCTATGACCCAGCTCAGCCCCTCGATCCTGGCGGCGGATTTTGCCGCGCTGGGCGCCCAATGCGCCGCAGCGCTGGCCGCCGGGGCGGACATGCTGCATTTCGATGTGATGGACGGCCATTTTGTGCCGAATATCAGCTTTGGCGTGCCGGTGCTGGAAAGCCTGCACAAAACCCTGCCCGGGGCGTTTTACGATGTACACCTGATGATCAGCCGCCCGCTGGACTATGTGCAGCCCTTTGCAAAGGCGGGGGCCGGCTGCATTACCTTTCACCTGGAAAGCGAGAGCGACGCTGCGGCCACCATTGCCGCCATCCATGCGGCGGGGTGCAAGGCGGGCCTTTCGATAAAGCCCGGCACCCCGGCCCAAAGGGTGCTGCCCTACCTTGACGAGCTGGACCTGGTGCTGGTGATGAGCGTGGAGCCCGGGTTCGGCGGGCAGAAATTCCAGCCCGGGGCGCTGGACAAGCTGCGGATGCTGCGCGCGGAATGCGCTGCGCGCGGCGTCCGCCCCTGGCTGGAGGTGGACGGCGGCGTGGACGAAACCACTGCCCCGGCCTGCGTGGCGGCGGGGGCCGACCTGCTGGTGGCGGGCAGCGCGGTGTTTGGCCGGCCGGATCTGGCGGCTGCGGTGGCCGCACTCAAAAACCTGTAACGCCCGGGCCGCCAAGGCCTTTTGCGGGGCGTGGAAAGGAAACCATGAGCACAAAACCAAAACAACCGGCCCCGATCCACGAGGATCTGGGCATGCACACCGACCTTGTTTACATGTGCCTGCCGCTCATTGCCATGGCCGTTTGCTTTTACGGCATCCGGGTGGCGCTGCTGTGCGGCACGGCGGTGATCACCGCCAACCTTTGCGACCGGCTGGTGGCGCTGCTGCGCCGCCAGAAATATGAAAAGGGCGAGTGGAGCAGCGAGGCGTTCGCCCTGCTGCTCACCCTGCTCATGCCCGCCACGGTGAGCTATTATGTGGTGATCGTGGGCGTGCTGGCCGCAGTGCTGCTGGCAAAAGAGGCGTTTGGAGGCTATGGCGCCTACCCGTTCCACCCGGCGGCCGTGGGGTATGCCGTGGTGGCCGTGAGCTGGCCGGAGCAGGTGTTCGCCTACCCGCAGCCCAACCTTTTTGCCAGCCTGCCGCTGGGCAGCACCAAGGGGGTGGCCCTGGTGGAGGGTCCCTCGCACATCCTGCGCAACGGGGGCCTGCCCACCATTTCCACCATGGATCTGGCGCTGGGCAACTACGCGGGGCCCATGGGCGCCACCATGCTGCTGGTGATCCTGGCCTGCGCGCTGTTTTTGCTGCACCGGCGGCGCATCGGCGTGGCCGCGCCGCTGTGCTTCGTGGGGGCCTGCCTGCTGGTCGCGTTTTTGTTCCCGCGGCTGGGGGACGTGGCCTGGTCCATGCCTTGGAGCCACCTGGCCGAGCGGCTGGCGGCGGCCAAGTACGAGGTGGGCAGCGGCGGCATTTTGTATGCGGCGGTGTTTTTGATCAACGACCCGGCCACACTGCCCAAGAACAAGGTGAGCCGGGCCGTGTACGGCCTGGTGCTGGGCGTGGTGGCCATGATGTTCCGCTATTACGGCAGCTACGAAACCGGCGTGTGCTTTGCGCTGCTGGCGGTGAACTCGGTGTCCGGGTGGATCGACCGGGCGATCCTGCGCGCGATGAACCGGAAAGGGGTGGTGCGCCGTGAAGCTTAAAAAAGCGCTGTATCTTTCGGAAAACATGGACCGGATCGCCCGCAGGGACCGGGTATTCTTAAACAACCCCGTGGTTATGCAGGGCATGGGCCTGGCCCCCCTGGTGGTGGCCGCCACCACCGGGCGCAACGCCCTGATGCTGTGCGTGGCGGTGCTGATTATGCTCACCCCCACCCGCGTGATCGCGGCGGTGCTCAGCCGGGCGGCGGTGTACCGCTTCCGGGCGCTGACCTATTGCCTGACCAGTTCGCTCACCTACATCGCGGCGTATTATGCGGTGCGGGCGCTGTTCGACGTGGAGTATTTGCAGCTGGGCATCTACCTGCCTATGCTGGTGGTGGAGCCGCTCATCATCAAGCGGTACGAGCGGCCCCAAAAAGAGCGGGTGAGCGTGGCCTTTAAAAAGGGCCTGCGCATTACCTGCGGCTATGCGCTGATCCTGCTGCTGATGGGCTGCCTGCGGGAGGTGCTGGCCGCCCGGGCCATTTTCGGCATGCCGCTGGAAAGGCTGCCCTGGGCGCTGCTGCCCATTGCCAGCCTGCCCGCCGGCGGGTTTATTCTGCTGGGGGTGGTGTGCGCGGTCTGGCGAAGCGCGGTAAACGCATATAAAAAACATGTGAATATGGAGGCGAAGCGCGGCGTATGAGTAATGTGATCGAGGCCTGCGGCGTCTTCTTCTTTTACGCGGTGGCGGCGGTATTCGCCCAAAACGCCGTGTTCAGCCGCGCGCTGGGCGTATCGCGCCTGGTAAAGCTGGTTGAGGACTCGACCGTGGACACCCTGACCTTCGGCGGGCTGATGTGCCTGATCCAACTGATTGCGGCGCCCCTGGCGCACTATGCCAACCGGTGGATCCAGCCGCTCCCGTTCCGGGGGGCGATCCGGCCGCTAGTGTTCGTGCTGTGCAGCACGGCGGCATTTTTGGTGGTGCTGGCGCTGGTGCTGCTGGTTTTTCGGCTGCAAAACGCAAAGCAGGTGGTGGCTGTGCTGCCCATGGCCACCTTTAACAGCGCGGTGATGGGCATGCTGCTGATCACCGCCACCCAAAGTTTTACCCTGCTGCAGACCCTGGGGTTTGCCCTGGGCAGCGGCGTGGGTTACATGATGGCGGTGGTGATTGTGACCGAGGGGCAGCGGAAGCTGCGCAGCCGGTCGGTGCCCGCGGCGTTCAAGGGGCTGCCCGTTACCCTGCTGTACATCGGGATCCTGTCGCTGGCGATCTACGGCTTCACCGGGCACAGGCCTTCCATCTGAACGGAACACTGCAAAAACGAAAGGCGGCGAGGCGGTCATGGCAAAAAGGCGCAAAAATCTGGGCAAGGTCAAGCGGTACCGGCGCAGTTTTTACTCGGGGCCCCAGCGGGCGAAGCGGATCGCCGGCGGCGCCGTGCTGTTGGCCGCGCTGTTTTTGGCGGGCTGGCTCATCGGCCCGGCGGTGATCGACTTCGGCACCAGCACCTGGTACTGGCTCAAACGCGGGGGCGAGCCCGCGCCCAGCTCGCAGCCGGCCGTTACCCCTGCGCCCCAGGCCACCGCCAGCCCGGAGCCGACCCCCCAGGCGACCCCGCAGCCCATGCAGGCTGTGGGCGAGGGCGGCTGGGCTTTTGTGGGGATCACCGGCGTTAAGGACGCCGCGGCCGCGGCTGCCACGGCGCAGCAGCTGGCGCAGCAGGGGATCAAATACGCCGTGCTGCCCTTAAAAGACAGCCAGGGGTATGTGTATTATCCCAGCGGGGCGCCGGCCGCCCAGGGCAGCATTGCGGCCACCACTTTTGACGCGGCGGCGGCCGCCGCGGCCCTGCGGGACGCGGGCATTACCCCGGTGGCGTCCATCTGCGCGTTCCGCGACCCCATTGCGCCCAATGCGAACCGCACCATGGCCGTTCGCTACCAGGACACCGACTACTTTTGGCTGGACGCCGCGCGGGATGCGGGCGGCAAGCCCTGGCTGAACCCCTATTCGGACGAAGCTGTGGGCTACATCGGCGCGCTGATTGCCGAGGCGCGGGGCATGGGTTACGAACAGATCTGGCTCACCGGCGTGCAGTTCCCCGGCGTTGCAGGCCGCGACAAGGCAAACTTTGGCGACACGGGCGGCCTTTCCATGGGTGAGCGCCTAGCCCAGGTGCTCAGCACATGGCAGGAGGGCGGCGTGTGCTGGGTGGAGTACCCGCTGGAGGTGGCCGCCGCCGGCGCTGAGAGCCAGGTCCTGGGGGCTTCCCCCGCGGAGCTGGGAGTGAAGAATCTGGCGCTCAGGGCGGACACGGCCCCGAGCGAAGAGGATTCTGACCGGCTGGCTGAAACGGTGCGGGCCGCCAAAGAGGGCGGCGTTTCCAATGTGGCCGTGGTGCAGGGCGACACGTTCGCCCTGCAGTAAAAAGGGGAAGGGACCGGAAGATGGAGCTTTGTTTTCAGCCTGGCCGCATCCTGCTGCCGGGCGAGGAGATCCGTGTGGAACAGTGGGCCTGCCTTGCCTGCGACCAGTATACCAGCCAGCCGGATTACTGGCAGGAGGCCGCGGCGCTGGCGGCGGGCGGCCCCAGCGCGCTGGACATCGTGCTGCCCGAGGTGTATCTGGACAAGGTGGACACGGCCGCCCGGATTGAAACCATTCACAAAAACATGGTCCGCTGCCGCGAAACCGTGCTCACCCGGCAGGTGGAGGGCTATCTCTACCTGGAGCGCACCCTGCCCGGCGGCGGAGTGCGCCAGGGGCTTTTGGGGCTGGTGGATCTGGAACAATACGACTGGCGGCCCGGCGCGGCGTGCGCGGTGCGGCCCACCGAGGGCACGGTGCCCAGCCGCATTGCGCCGCGCCTTGCGGTGCGCCAGGGCGCATGCCTGGAAAGCCCCCATGTGATGATGCTGGCCGACGATGACGGCTGCACCCTGGTGGAGCCGGTGGCGGCGGAAAAAGCGCGGCTGCGGCCGCTCTATTCCGGGCCGCTTGCCATGAACGGCGGCTCGGTGGCCGGCTGGGCGGTGGAGGACGAGGCGCTGATCGCCCGCATCGGCGCGGCGGTACAGGCGCTGGGCAGCCAGGCCGTGTTTGACGCAAAATATCCCCTGGCGGCAGGCGCGCCGCCGCTGACCCTGGCCTCGGGCGACGGCAACCACAGCCTTGCCACGGCCAAGGCCTATTGGGAGCAGCTGAAGCCGACCCTGAACGCCGGGCAGCGGGGCTGCCACCCGGCCAGGTTCTGCCTGGCCGAGGTGTGCAACCTGCACAGCCCCGCCATTCAGTTTGAGCCCATCCACCGGGTGGTGTTCGGGGTGCAGGGCCTCACCCTGCTGGCCGAGTTCAAGGCCTGGTGCGCCGCCCACGGTGCCGCGGCGGACGGGCCCGACGGCGAGCAGTGCCTGACCCTGGTGTATGGAGCGTGGCGGCGGCAGGTGCGGGTGAAAAACGCCCCGGCGGCGCTGGCGGTGGGCACGGTGGAGGCCTTTTTGGCCGACTACTTAATGCTGCACCCGGCGGCTGCGGTGGATTACATTCACGGCGAAGAGGCGGTGGCCGAGCTGAGCGGGGGCGGCAACACCGGCATTTTACTGCCGGATTTTGAAAAACGCGATCTGTTCCGGGGCGTGGTGCTGGGGGGCGTTCTGCCCCGCAAGACCTTCAGCATGGGCCACGCGCAGGACAAGCGTTATTACCTGGAATGCCGGGCCATTGTATAGCCCCGGCAGAATATTTGGAGGATTATGGATTTCAGCGAATTGAAACTGGCCCGCCCCCTGCTCAAGGCAGTGGGGGAGCAGGGCTACGAAAAGCCCTCGCCCATTCAGGAGAAGGCCATCCCCCCGGTGCTGGAGGGGCGGGACCTGTTGGGCTGCGCCCAGACCGGCACCGGCAAGACTGCGGCCTTTGCGCTGCCCATCCTGCAGCGGCTCGCCGCGGGCCACCCGAATCACAAGGGGGTGCGGGCGCTCATTTTGACGCCCACCCGCGAGCTGGCGCTGCAGATTGACGAGTGCTTTGAAAATTACGGCAGATACGTGAACGTGAGCCATGCTGTGATTTTTGGCGGGGTGGGGCAGGCGCCCCAGGTGGCGGCGCTGGGCCGCGGGGTGGAGGTGCTTACCGCCTGCCCGGGCCGCCTGAACGATCTGATCGGCCAGGGCTTTGTGGATCTTGCGCACCTGGAGGTGTTCGTGCTGGACGAGGCCGACCGCATGCTGGACATGGGCTTTGTGCACGATGTGAAGCGGGTCATCAAGCACCTGCCCGCCCAGCGGCAGAACCTTTTGTTCAGCGCCACCATGCCCAAAGAGATCGAGCAATTGGCGGGCAGCATTTTAAAGCGGCCTGTGAGCGTGAAGGTGGACCCGCCCGCCAGTACGGTGGACAAGATCCGCCAGAGCCTTTATTTTGTGGAAAAAGGCGACAAAAAGCGCCTGTTGGCCTTTCTGCTGGCGGACCCGGAGGTAAAAAACGCCCTGGTGTTCAGCCGTACCAAGCATGGGGCCAACGCCATCGCCGCCTTTTTGATAAAACAAGGGGTGGGCGCGGCGGCCATTCACGGCAACAAGAGCCAGTCCGCCCGGGTGGCGGCCCTGGAGAGCTTTAAAGCCGGAAGGATCAAGGCTCTGGTTGCAACCGACATTGCGGCCCGCGGCATCGACATCAGCGAACTGACCCATGTGTTCCAGCTGGATCTGCCGGAGGTGCCCGAAACCTATGTGCACCGCATCGGCCGCACTGGCCGCGCCGGGGCCGAGGGCACGGCCGTGAGCTTTTGCAGCGCGGAGGAGAGGGAATACCTGCAGGGGATTGAAAAGCTGATCAAAAAAAAGATCCCGGTGGTGAAGGACCACCCCTATGCCCCCGGCGCCCCGCGCCCGGCACAGGAAGAGGAGCAGGAAAGGGAGCCCCGGCAGGCCGCGCGCCCCGCGCAGCCGAAAAAGGAGCAGAGTGCCCGGCGGGCGGGGCAAAATGAGCGCCCGCAGATTGTAAAAGGGGAGGAACCAACGATGGAAGAAAAGCAAAACCAGCCGGGCGAGGGCCTTTCGGCCAGCGCCAAGCGCCGCCGCCGGCGCCGCCGGGCCACGGGCAAGCCCGCGGGCGCCCCGGCCGCCGCGGCGCAGCAGCCCGCGCCCGGGCAGGGAGCAAAGCAGGCCGCACCCCAGCGCCAGCCGCAAAAGCCTGCCCGCGCCGAGCGCCCGGCCCCGCCCCAGAAGGCACAGCCGCGCGGCCCCGAGCGCGGCGGCAAAAACGAGCGCCGGGCCTCCCGGCCCGAGCCCCGGCATGGGGCGGCCCCCGCGCAGCCCACGGGCAGCGAGGACCCGGGCCTTTTGCTGATCTCGCCCAAGGCCCCCGCCCAAAAGTTTTCGAGCTTTGAGGAGTATATGCAGAACCGGGGCGGCCCCGGCGGCCCCATCCCGGACGGGAATGGCGAAGAATGAACCGGTCGGCTTTTTGCTGCCCGGTATGCGGCGGCGCGCTGGCCCACACGGGCGGCGCGCTGCGCTGCTGTAAAGGGCACAGCTTCGATCTGGCAAAGGAGGGGTATGCGCATCTTCTGCCTGCCAGCCGCATGCGCAGCAAAGCCCCGGGCGACAGCAAAGAGATGGTGGCGGCCCGCCATGCCTTTTTGCAGAGCGGGGCTTATGCCCCTTTTGCAGAGGCGTTGGCCGGCCTGTGCGCCGCAGCCCCGGCAGCGGGCAAAGAACTGCACATTCTGGATGCGGGCTGCGGCGAGGGCTACTATGACGCGGCGGTGTGCGCCGCGCTGGCTGGCGCGGGCCGGCTGTTTTGCCTTGCCGGGTGGGACATTGCAAAGCCCGCCGTGCGCCTGGCCGCGAAGCGGCGCCTGCCCTGCGCCGAGTTTGCCGTGGCCAGCAGCTTTGCCGCACCTGTGGCGGGCGGCTGGGCGGATTTGGCGCTGAATGTATTTTCGCCTTTTGCGCGCAGTGAGTTTTTGCGCTGCCTTGCCCCGGGCGGCCGCCTTATCTATGCGGTGCCCACCGCGGACCACCTGATGGGGCTGAAGGCGGTGTTGTACGACCGGCCTTATGAGAACCCGGTCCGGCAGATCGGGTACGAGGGTTTTATTCAGACAGGGGAACAGGAGGTAAAGGCGCAGCTGCGTGCCGAGGGCGCGCAGGTACAGGCCCTGTTTGCCATGACCCCTTATTACTGGAAGACCCCGGCAGACGGCGCCGCCCGCCTGGCACGGCAAACGGTGCTGGAAACCCCCATCGGCTTCCGGTTTTTGGTGTTTCAAAAGCAGAGCTGAAGCGTAATGCAGAGCGGCCCCCGGAACTACGGTTCCGGGGGCCGCTCTGTGCGGTACAGGCGGGGGTGGGCTCAACCCTTTGCCTTGAACACGGGCAGCCAGACCTGGCTGCGGTAGCCGGCCGCGCTTCGATCGCCCTCAAAATACAGCTCAATGTCCGGGGCGCTTGCGTATTCATAGCCGGAGGTGGGCAGCCACTCGGAAAAAATACGCTTTTGCAGCGCCTGCATCGCGCCCGGCAGCGGGCCCACACAATCGAAGATCGCCCAGGTGGCGGCGGGGATCTCGAAGGAAAAGAGGTCTTCGGGCGCGGGCTGGGCAGAGGCGACGGCAATGTAATAGTCAAACGCCTGGCCGTCCGCGATGCTGCACACCCCTAAAATGCCTTTGGGCTCGCCGTCCATCAATGCGCACAGGCGGGGGATCAGGCCGGCCTGTGCCGCCTGGGTCCACTGGCCGGGAATCTGGGCAAAGCCCTGGGCCTGGCCCCCTGTAAAGCTTGTTTTGCTGCCCACAATGCGGATGGCGGGCTTTTTTTCAATGCGGTATTCCATTTCTACCTCTCCTTTGATGGTGATTTGGAAGCTGATGGGAGGGTAGGCTTTTACCACGGCGCCCCCGCTGCCCGCCCGGGAGGGCGGCAGGCCGTGCACAGCCTGGAACGCCCGGTTAAAGGCGGTGGGGGAATTGTAGCCGTATTTCAGCGCCACATCCAGCACGCGTTCGCCCGCCTGCAGATCGGCCGCTGCACGGCTCATGCGCCGGCGGCGGATGTACTCTGCCAGCGGCAGGTCTGCAATATAGGAGAACATGCGCTGAAAATGAAAAGGCGAGCAGCAGGCAATGCGCGCGGCCTGTTCCAGCTCGATCTGCCCGCTCAGGTTCGCCTCGATGTATTCCAGGGCGCGGTTCATGCGGTCCAGCCAGTCCATCTCATCAGCTCCTTACAGCTTCAGAATACCACCGGAAAAGGGATCCGTCCTCTCTTTTCCTGCCCGGAAAAGAGAGCTGTGTTTTTTAAGTATAGCCCACGGCGGGCCCGGGGCGCAAGTGAAAAAGAGGCTCCCCCAAAGCAGATCCTGCTTTGGGGGAGCCGCCTTTTAAAGATCGTCCGCGTCCTGCACGGGCACGGCGTCTGCCTCGTCGGCCGGAACGCCGGTATAGCTGCCAAGGGGGTCGTTGTGGGCGGGGCGGGCGGCCTCCACCACCTGGCGCACCATATGAGGCAGCGCATCCAGTTCGGGGTGCTTTTCCATTTTCGTTCACCCTCCTTTACGCATATAAGGTTTGCGATTGGACCATGCTATATGCGCCACATCACTTGGAAAAAGGAGGGGAGGCCCATGCGAAAAAGCGGGGCGAAAGCGTTTTGGCTCTCGTTTTTTTTGACGCTGGCCATTCTGCTGCCGCTGCTGGGCGGGCTGATCTTTTATTCTGGCTGGCAGGGGGGCCAGGCACGGCAGGCGGAAAAAAGCCAGAGCGGGGTGCCCTTGGGCGGGCCCGGGGCCGAGACCGATCTTACCGTGCTGGTAACGGTGGCCGCGGAACAGCCTGGCTTTGTGTTGGTGCGCCTGGACGCACAGAACGGGGTGCTTCACCTGTGCCCGGTGCCTGCCGAGAGCGTTCTTTTGGCGCCGGGCGGCACGGTGCTGCTGGCCGACAGCTATTCCAGCGCAGGCCCGGCCCGGGCGGCGGCGCTGCTGGCCGCCACCCTGAACATCCGCATTGACAAATACCTGGCCGTCACGCCGGACACGCTGGGCAAGCTGTGGGGGCAGCTGGAACCGCCCCGGGTAAATCTGACAGGCCTGCTGGACCAGGAAGCGCTGGCAGCCCTGGGGCTGGAAGCGGACCCTGTGCTGAGCCTGCCGCCGGCCGAAGCAAACGCCTTTATAACGGGGCTGGGCCTGCCGCCCGCCCGCGCGGCACGGGTGCGTGCGGCGGTTTGGGACGCCGCGCTGCGCCAACAGCTGGACAACCTGGCCGACACGATCCCCGCCGGGCTGCGCAAACAGAGCGGCAGCCTGCTCACCGACCTGACGGCCGCCGATTTTTATACGCTGGAGAACACCTTCCGCTGGCTGGCAAAAAAGCAGGCGGAGGTACAGGCCGAGCCGGTGGCCGGGCGCTACGACCAACAGGCGCAGCGGTATGAATTCGGAGAGGACAGCATTGCGTTTGCCAAGCTGCGGTTTGTGCCCGCCACAGGCGAAACAGCTGAAAAACCGCTGTATGCAACGCCCGCCCCGGTAAGCGACCCGTTGGGGGAAGGGCAGCAGACCGCCAGCCCCTCGCCGCAGCCCACAGCTGCCGCAGGCGGAGGCTCCGCCGCGCCCGAAAGCCAGGGTTCGCCGCAGCCCACGGCGGACGCCCGGCAGACAGGGGGCGTGCCCGTTCCCTCTGCCCCGGGGGCGGGGGGCATGGGGCAGCCTTCCCCCGCTGCAAGCCCCACCCCCGTGGGGGGAACGGCGGAAGAGGAGCCGGGCGGCCCCACGGCCACGCCCACCCTGCCGCCGCAGGCGGCAGCCCCGGCGGGCAGCCTGGAATAAAGCATAAAAGCCGCCTGGAGCTCAGCTCCAGGCGGCTTTTAAAGCTTTGGCCAGCGGGACGATCTGTTCCGGCGGCAGTGCGCCATAACCAATCACCACCGTGTGGTCCAGAAGGGTGGGGGCGGCGGGCGCGCGGCAGTAGGCGCTCAGGCCGGCCAGCCGCACCCCAGCCGCCCGGGCGGCCCGCACCATCTCAGCCTCCGGGGGGGCACCGGGGCAGCGCAGCAGCAGGTGCAGCCCGGTATGCTGGCCGTAAAATTCCAGCGCCCCGGGGCCAAATTCAGCCTCCAGCGCCCCGGTGAGGGCGAGCATCCGGGCCTTGTACTGGCCCCTGGCCCTGGCCAGATGGCGCGCATAGTGCCCCCGCTGCAAAAAAAGCCGCAGGGTCTGCTGCTCAAACCGGCTCACGGTGGAGGAATAGCTGCCGAACGCCTGCCGGAAGGGCTCCAACAGGTGGGTGGGCAGCACCATGTAAGCAATGCGGATGCTGGGCGCCAGGCTGCGGGAAAAGGTGGAGAGATAGACCACCGGCCCGTCCCGCCCTGCCATGCCCTGCAGGCTTGGCAGGGGGCGGATGCCGAACCGGAACTCCGAGTCGTAGTCGTCTTCCAGGATCAGGCGGCCGGGGGCCGCGGCAGCCCAGCGCAGCAGGGCGGCCCGGCGCCCGGCCGGCATCACGGCCCCGGTGGGGAACTGATGGCTGGGGGTCACGTATACAAGGTCTGCCCCGCAGGCGGCCAGAGCGGCGGGGTCCAGGCCCTGCCCATCCACCGGCACCGGCAGGCAGGTCAGGCCGCTGTTCTCCAGAATGCGCCCGGGCCGGCCATAGCCCGGGTCCTCCAGCGCGGCGGTGCGCCCGGCCGCAAGGCGGCCCACCAGGCCCAGAAGGTATTCCACCCCCGCGCCCACCACCACCTGGCCGGGGTCGCAGTCCACCCCGCGGTAAGCCCGCAGGTAGGCGGCAATGGCCTGGCGCAGGTCCCCGTCCCCCTGGGGATGGCCGTGGGCCAGCAATTCGGGCTGGCTGTAGAGCAGCTCTTTTTGGATGCGCCCCCAGGTGCGGAAGGGGAACAGGCCCGTGTCCACCCCGCCGGTGGAAAGATCGTATTGCCAGGCGGGGGCGAGCGGCGGGGTGGGCGCCGCTTGCCCGGGGGGCTGTGCGGCGGCCAGAGGCCGCTCGTAGGGAAGCACAAAAAAGCCCGAGCGCGGCCGCGCTTCCAGCCAGCCCTCGGCGGCCAGCAGCTGATAGGCGGTGTCTACCGTGTTTACACTCAGGCCCAGCTCCCCGGCCAGGCTGCGCTTGCCGGGCATCCGTTCCCCGGCTGCCAGCTCCCCGGCCCGGATCTGCGCGGCCACCGCCCGGTACAGCTGTTCATAGAGCGGCGGGGCCCCCGGCCCGGCGGCCCGCCCAAACGAGATCCGGAGCATAAAATCCCTCCATGGTTTAAAACTGAACCCATAAAAAAGTTATTGTCTGGATATTTTAATAGGATCAGAATTTCTTATAATGAGAGCATAGAACGCGGGGCGTTAAAAGTCAAGCCCCGCGAGGGAGGGTGTTCAGAATGGAACAAAAAAACAGTTTGGCAGTGCGGCGCCTGGCCGTGGTGGGCATGCTGGCCGCAATGGTATTTATTTTTACCTACATCGGCATCGACATCCCCAGCCCCCTGGGCAAGGCAAAGGTGCACATGGGAAATGTGATGTGCCTTTTGAGCGGGCTTTTGTTTGGAGGCGTGCCGGGGGGGCTTGCGGCCGGCATCGGCTCGGGGCTGTTCGACCTGATGGACCCCGCCTGGGCGCCGGAATTCTGGATCACGGCCATCAATAAATTCGCCATGGCCTTTGTGGCGGGAACCCTGGCCAAAAAGCTGCCCCTGAACCGGCACGCTGGCTATTGGGTGGCTGGCGTGGCCGGGGCGGTGAGCTATTGCGTATTGTACGTGAGCAAAAACATCCTGTCGGGGCATTTTATCAAGGGCTTTGCCTGGAACGTGGCCATTCTGGAAACCGTGACCGTGAAGCTGCCGGTTACCCTGGTGAACGCCCTGATTGCGGTGGTGTGCTCGGTGCTGCTGGCCGAGGCGCTTCGCCCGGCCCTCAAGCGGGCGGGGCTGTTCCGCGGCGCTTTGACCTGACGGGGAAATGCTGCAGAGTTCAAGAGGACAGAGGCCCCGGGCGGGCCGGCGCAGGGCGGGGGCCTTGCCGCCGGCCCGCCCGGGGCTTTGGCGGCTTTTGCCAGAAATGTGTAAAAAAACAGGAAAAACCATCTCGGGGTTTGCGCTTGCAGGCAAAATAGTGTAAAATAGAAATGCTTATGTGCGCAACTGCCCCGGCAAGCCGCCGGGTCTTGAGGAAAGGTGGATGCAGCATGGCTTCCAACAAGAAACAACACGGCGCCGGCGCTAACCGGTTCCGGGCATTCCTGAAAGGTCCCGCGGGCCTGCCCACGCTGGCGGGCGCCGGCGCGGTGCTTATTATTTTGATTGCGGCCCTGATCTTTTGGGCGGTGCGGGCCCACGCGGCGGCGCCTGCCAGCGCCAGCGGCAGCAGTTCAGCCTGGTCTGAGCCGGCGGATGATCTGACCTACACCGCCACGGAAAAGGTGGACAAAGAGCAGTTCAGCGGCACGATCCTGCCGCTGACCGAGGACGCCGGCCAGGAATACATCGACGAGACCTTGTTTTTGGGCGACTCCAACACGGTGCGCTATATGATGTATAGTGCCAGCGACAACAGCAAGGTCGCGTTCACCAGCCTGGAAAACAACATCGGCGTGACCAGCATGGGGGTTACCTCGATCACCAGCCTGAAGTGCGAGGAATTTCAGGGCTATTCCGACAAGGTGACCATGCCCGAGGCGGTGAAGATCCTGCAGCCCAAACGGGTGATCATTGGGTTTGGCACCAACAACCTCACCATGGACACCGATACGTTCATCTCCAATTATAAAAAGGGGCTGAAGGCCATTCACGACGCCTACCCCTATGCCGACATCATTGTGAACGCCATCCCTCCGCTGGATAAAGAGCGCGAGAACTCGAACCTCTCGATGAAACAGGTGGACCGGCTGAACGCCGCCATCGCGAAGATGTGCGAGCAGGAGGGCTATAAATATCTGGACAGCAGCGAGGCGCTGGAGGACCCTGCCACCGGCTGGGCAAAAAAGGACTACACCCTGGGCGACGGTGTGCACCTGAACCAGAACGGTGTGCGCGCCTTCTTTGCGTATGTGCGTACCCACGCCTATATCACCGAGGACACCCGCCCGAAGCCTTTGAAAAAGATCCCCAAGGTGATCGGGGTGCCCGCGGGCCTGATCAGCAACGACCCCATTGCGGTGCGCGGCGCCAAGGTGCCGGTGGAGTTTATCGCTTCCGAGGGCGGCCGCATTGAGGGCGCCACAAGCCAGAGCGTGAAAAAGGGCCAGCAGTGCAGCGCTGTGACCGCAGTGCCCAACGAGGGCTGGGAATTTGCGGGCTGGAGCGCCACCATTGGCCATGTGGACGGCAGCGCCACCGTTGCGTTTACCGTTCCCTCCGACGCCGACGCCAACGGCGTGGTGGTGACGGCGAATTTCCGCAAGGTGGATGACGGGCCGGAGCCCACCCCCTACTGCATCTGCGGCAGCCACTGGTGCGACCCCAATGATCAGACGACCTGGAACTACGACTGCCCGATCTGCGGCCGCGACCCGGAGAAGTGCGCGGGCCTGAAGCCCACGCCCAGCCCAAGCCCTTCGCCCAGCCCGGATCCGTCCCCCAATCCGAGCCCGGATGTGCCGACGGATACACCTACGGACACGCCGACCGATACTCCTACAAATACGCCCACAGATACACCTACGAATGCGCCCACAGACACACCTACGGAGACGCCTACAGATGTGCCTACAGACGTGCCCACAGATACGCCAGCCAATGACGGGACAACTCCGGGAACAGAAGGCGCCGGTGGGGACAATGGGGCAGCGGAATAGCAGACCTGATCGATTTACCCCCGGAGGGGCCGGTTTTCCGGCCTCTCCGGCTTTTCGTACAAACGTTTTTCAAAGCGGATAAACGGAGGAGCTTCATGCAGAAAACATCCCGCAAAAAGGGCCTGCTGCGGCGGTTCTGGCCCTACCTGAAAAAATACAGGCGCGTTCTGGTGTTCGACCTGTTCTGCGCCGCCCTCACCACCATCTGCGACATGGTGCTGCCGCTCATCATGCGCTATCTCACCAACACGGCCATGACGAACCTGGCCGCCCTCACGGCGGGCGCGGTGCTGCGGCTGGGGGGGCTTTATCTGGTGCTGCGGCTTATCGACGGCGCGGCCAACTACTACATGGCGGACATGGGCCATGTGATGGGCGTTTATGTGGAGACCGACATGCGCCGCGACGCCTTCGCCCACCTGCAAAGGCTGGGCTATACCTATTACTCCAACACCAAGGTGGGCCAGATCATGGGCCGCATCACCAACGACCTGTTTGATGTGACCGAGTTTGCCCACCACTGCCCGGAGGAATTCTTCATCGCCGCCATCAAGATTGCGGTGAGCTTTGTGATCCTGTGCCAGTCCAGCGTGGCGCTGACCCTCATCCTGTTTGCCTGTGTGCCCCTGATGGCGGTGGTGTCCACCGGCATTAACCTGAAGGTTCGGGCGGCCTACCGCCGCCAGCGGGTACAGATCGGCGAGCTGAACGCCCGCATTGAAGACAGCCTTTTGGGCGAGCGGGTGGTCAAGGCCTTTGCCAACGAGGAGGTGGAAAAGGAAAAGTTCGAGCGGGACAACGCCGCGTTCCAGGCGATCAAAAAACAGACCTACCGCTTCATGGCCGCGTTCCAGACTTCCACCCGCCTGTTTGACGGCCTGATGTACCTGGTGGTAATCGTGGCGGGCGGGCTGTTTTTGGTGAGCGGGCGTATCGGCGCGGGCGATATGGTGGCTTATATGCTGTACGTCACCACCCTGATCGCCACCATCCGCCGCATTGTGGAATTTGCCGAGCAGTTCCAGCGCGGCATGACAGGCATCGAGCGCTTTTGCGAGATCATGGACGCGGACGTGGAGATCCTGGACGGGCCCGGCGCCCTGCCTCTGCAGGTGCAGAAGGGCTGCATCCGGTTTGAGGACGTGAGCTTTGAATACCCCGACGACCACAACCAGGTGCTGCGCCATGTGGACCTGGAGGTGCACCCCGGCGAAAAGCTGGCGCTGGTGGGCCCCTCGGGCGGGGGCAAGACCACCCTGTGCAACCTGATCCCGCGCTTTTATGACGTGACCGGCGGCCGCATTTTGATCGACGGGCAGGACGTGCGCTCGGTGACGCTGAAGAGCCTGCGGGGGGCGATCGGCGTGGTGCAGCAGGACGTGTATCTGTTCAGCGGCAGCGTATACGAAAACATTGCCTACGGCAAACCCGGCGCCTCCCGGCAGGAGGTGGAGGCCGCGGCCCGGCTGGCCGGCGCGCACGAGTTTATCGCTGCGCTTAAGGACGGGTACGACACCTATGTGGGCGAGCGTGGGGTCAAGCTGTCGGGCGGGCAGAAGCAGCGGATCGCCATTGCCCGGGTGTTTTTGAAAAACCCGCCCATCCTGATCCTGGACGAAGCCACCAGCGCGCTGGACAACGAGAGCGAGGTGCTGGTGGGCAAAAGCCTGGAGCAGCTGGCCGTGGGGCGCACCACCCTGACCATTGCCCACCGGCTCACCACCATCCAGCATGCCGACCGAATTTTGGTGTTGGGGGCCACCGGCATTGAGGAGCAGGGCACCCATGCCGAGTTGCTGGCAAAGCAGGGCACCTATTACCGGCTGTGGAATGGGCTTGTGAACGGGGAAGAGGCGGCGCCTGCCATGCAGGCATGAAAAATGGCCGCCGCCGCGCAGTGAAATGCAGGATAATGGGAATGAACTTTTTACCAGGAAGAAATAAAAAGGCCCGTCTTTTGACGGGCCTTTTTGCATAAATTGGTTTTTCTGGCAGATACTAACCCTCGTAACAAAGCAAGGCTCGCAATGAGCCCACGGAGGGAACTGCCATGAAAGCAACAGGTATCGTGCGCCGTATCGACGATTTGGGCCGGGTGGTCATCCCCAAGGAGATCCGCCGCACCCAGCGCATCCGGGAGGGCGATCCCCTGGAGATCTTCACCACCGGCGACGGCGAGGTGATCTTTAAAAAGTATTCCCCCATCGGCGAACTGGCCGATTTTGCGGCCCAGTACGTGGAGGTGCTGCAAAAAGCCCTGGGGCACACCGCGCTGGTGTGCGACCGGGACAGCGTGATCGCCGCGGCGGGTGCCGCCCGGCGCGAGTGCGCGGAAAAGCGGGTCAGCATTCCGCTGGAAAAGATCATGGACGCCCGCAAACCGTTCCTGCACCCGGGGGAGGGGGCTGAGCGGGTGTTCCCCTGCGAGGGGGCAAGCCGGCACATCCACATTGCCTGCCCCATCATTGCCGCGGGGGATGTGGCGGGCGCGGTGCTGCTGCTCACCGACGACAAAACCGCCACGCCCACCGCAGAGGAGCAAAAGGCGATCTGGATCGCCGCCGCCTTTTTGGCAAAGCAGATGGAGGAATGACCGCCTGCCGTTTTGACCGCACTTTTCAGCCGCGCCGGTATCTGCCGCCGCGGCTTTTTTGCGCCCCGGCGGACCGGGGTGTGAACAAATCATGAAACTTTTAAAAATTTTGCACCCACCCCTTGACAGACGTATAAAATAGAGTAAAATAAATTTAGCACTCGAAACGATAGAGTGCTAAAACACAAAAAGCGAGGTGCAGGGCAATGGCGATGGACGATCGGAAACAGCGCGTGCTGGAGGCCATTGTGGCCCTGTACACCGAGGGCGGCGAGCCGGTGGGCTCGGGGCTGCTGTGCCAGTATCTGAACATGAGCGTTTCCAGCGCGACCCTGCGCAACGAGATGGCGGCCCTCACAAAGCTGGGGCTGCTGGAACAGCCTCACACAAGCGCGGGGCGGGTGCCCAGCGCCAAGGGGTACCGATACTATCTGGATCACCTGATGCGCCCCAAAGGAGGCCTGAGCCAGCGCCAGCACACCGAGATCGACCGCGTTTTCGCCGGCCTGGATTACGAACCCGAACGGCTGGCGGCCGGCGCCGCCCGCGCCCTGGCCGAATACACCGGTTATACGGTGGCGGCCACCACCCCCCGCTCGGACGATCTGTGCATCGCCCACTTTGAGGTGGTGCAGGTGGGCCGCTACTCCGCCGCGGTGCTGGCTGTGACCAGTGCGGGAGGGGTGCGCACCCGGGTGGCGCGGCTGGAGACCGGCCTTACCCGGGCGGACGCGGCCCTGCTGGCCGAGGTGCTTAACCGGCAGCTCACCTTTGTGGCCCCGGCAGACCTGACCGGATCGGTGCTGGCGGGCATCGCCGCAGAGCTGGGGGGCAAAGGCCCCGCGCTGTACCCGGTGGTAAACGCGGCGGCGGCCCTGCTGCAGGAGGCCGCAAAGGCGCGGACCTACCTGGAAGGGCAGCAATACCTGATGCGCTGGCCGGAACTGGGGGAGTACCTGCCCCGGGTCATGGAGCTCTTTGCCGACCAGGAGCGCGCGGGCCGGCTGATCACCCCCCGCACGGGCCGCACCACCGTACTGCTGGGCGAGGATCTGCAGCGCCCGATGCCGGGCCTGTGCGTGATGAGCAAACGGTACCTGGCGGGCGGCGGCCTTACCGGCGCCATCGCCCTACTGGGCCCCGCGCGCATGCCGTTTGAACAGCTGATTCCCATTTTGGACCATTTTGCCTTGAAGCTGGGCGAGTGTATGACCGGCCAGGCACAGGAGGATAACGTATGACGGACGAAAAGACCACCCCGGCGGCGGAGCCGCAGGCAGAAGCCGCCCCGAGCACAGAAGGCACGCAGCCTGAAAAGGAAGCGGTGAAAAACCCCAAAAAGGAGAAGGCGGAAAAGAAAAAGGATCTTGCCGCCGAGCTGGAGGCCGCCAAGGCCAAGGCCGACGCGGCGGAAAAGGAAACTGCGCAGCTTCGGGATCAGCTGCTGCGCACCGCAGCCGAGTATGATAACTTCCGAAAGCGCTCGGCCCGCGAACAGGACTCGGCGTTCGGCAACGGCGTGAGCCACGCGGTGGAAAAGATCCTGACCATTTTGGACACACTGGAAATGGCAGCAAACGCACCCACCACCGACGAGGCCTATAAAAAGGGCGTGGTCATGACCCTGGAAAAGGCCGCGGCTGCCTTCGAGGCCCTGAAGGTGGAAGAGATCCCGGCCCTGAACCTGCCTTTTGACCCCGAGGTACACAGCGCTGTGATGCAGCAGCCCGCCGCAGAAGGGCAGGAGAGCGGCACCGTGGTGCAGGTGTTCCAGAAGGGCTACAAGCTGGGCGATAAGGTGGTGCGCCACGCCACCGTGGTGGTGGCGGAATAGGCCGCCCCGGCAGAACAGAGTTCCCAAGGGCGCAGGCCCTTTTTCCGAAAGAGTAACGCTTAAAACAACAACTTTTTGTGTAAATAAGGAGAGAAGATACTATGAGTAAAATTATTGGCATTGACTTGGGCACCACCAACAGCTGTGTGGCTGTAATCGAGGGCGGCGAGCCCGTTGTGATTGCAAACGCCGAGGGAGCCCGCACCACCCCCAGCGTGGTGGGCTTTACCAAGACCGGCGAGCGGCTGGTGGGCCAGGTGGCAAAGCGCCAGGCCATCACCAACCCCGAGCGCACCGTGAGCAGCATCAAGCGCCACATGGGCACCGACTACAAGGTGTCCATCGACAGCAAGGATTATAACCCCCAGCAGATCAGCGCCATGATCCTGGCAAAGCTGAAAGCGGACGCCGAGGCGTATCTGGGCGAGACCGTGACCGAGGCGGTCATCACCGTGCCCGCCTACTTCAACGACAGCCAGCGCCAGGCCACCAAGGACGCCGGCACGGTTGCGGGGCTGAACGTGCGCCGCATCATCAACGAGCCCACCGCCGCGGCCCTGGCCTACGGTGCCGATAAGGACAACGACCAGAAGATCATGGTGTACGACCTGGGCGGCGGCACCTTCGACGTGTCGGTCATTGAGATGGGCGACGGCGTGACCGAGGTGCTGGCCACCAACGGCGACACCCACCTGGGCGGCGACGACTTTGACCAGCGCATCATCGACTGGCTGGCCGACGGCTTCCAGAAAGAGAACGGCATTGACCTGCGCAAGGACAAGATGGCTGCCCAGCGGCTGAAGGAAGCCGCCGAGAAGGCGAAGATCGAGCTGTCCGGCGTTGCGTCCACCGCCATCAACCTGCCCTTTATCACCGCCGACGCCACCGGCCCCAAGCACCTGGATACCAGCCTGACCCGCGCCCAGTTCGATGCGCTGACCGCCGATCTGGTGGAGCGCACCATGGGCCCCGTGCGCAAGGCCATGGCCGACGCCGGACTGAAGGCCGGCGAGCTGCACAAGGTGCTGCTGGTGGGCGGTTCCACCCGCATCCCCGCCGTGCAGGAGGCTGTGAAAAAAGAGATGGGCTGCGAGCCCTTCAAGGGCATCAACCCGGACGAGTGCGTGGCCATCGGCGCGGCCATCCAGGGCGGTGTGCTGAACAAGGAAGTGGGCGGCATCCTGCTGCTGGACGTGACCCCGCTTTCCCTGGGCATCGAGACCCTGGGCGGCGTGTGCACCAAGATCATCGAGCGCAACACCACCATTCCCACCAAGAAAAGCCAGATCTTCTCCACTGCCGCTGACAACCAGCCCAGCGTGGAAGTGAACGTGCTGCAGGGCGAGCGCGAGTTTGCCAAGGACAACAAGAGCCTGGGCATGTTCAAGCTGGACGGTATTCCCGCCGCGCCCCGCGGCGTGCCCCAGATAGAGGTGACCTTCGACATCGACGCGAACGGCATCGTGCACGTTTCCGCCAAGGATTTGGGCAGCGGCAAGGAGCAGAGCATCACCATTACCGCCTCCACCAACATGAGCAAGGACGACATCGACAAGGCCGTTAAGGAGGCCGAGCAGTTTGCCGCCGAGGACAAAAAGCACCGCGAGGAGATCGACGTGCGCAACGGCGCCGACCAGCTGGTATTCCAGACCGAAAAGAGCCTGGCCGAGCTGGGCGACAAGGTGGACGCGGGCAAAAAGGCCGAGGTGGAAGCAAAGCTGGGCGAATTGAAGGAAGCGCTCAAGGGCACCGATATCGAGGCCATCAAGGCAAAACAGGACGAGGTGCAGAAGGCGTTTTACGCCGTGAGCGAAGAGCTTTACAAGAGCGCGCAGGCCCAGCAGGGCCCCGGCCCTGAGGCCGGCCCTGCCCCCGAGCCGGGCAAACCGGACGACGGCGTGGTTGACGCGGACTTCAAAGAAGTGTAAAATAAAATTTCCCGAGCCTCCCCTCCCGCGAGGGGAGGCGTTCTGGGTAAGGGCCGCCCGCAAGGGGCAAAGGGGCCCGCAATTCTTTTAGAGGGGGGCCCGCCCCGCGGGCAGACATAGGTGAACGAGCAATGGCAGAAAAACGCGATTATTACGAAGTCCTGGGCGTTGCAAAAAACGCCGGCGACGACGAGCTGAAAAAAGCCTATCGCAAACAGGCCAAAAAATATCACCCCGACCTGAACCCCGGCGACAAGGAGGCCGAGGCCAAGTTCAAAGAAGTGAACGAGGCCTATGAAGTGCTGGGCGACGCGGAAAAACGCGCCCGGTATGACCAGTTCGGCTTTGCCGGGGTGGACCCCAGCTACGGCGCGGGCGCCGGCGGGGCCGGCGGCTTCGGCGGCGGCTTCGGCGGCGGTTTCGGCGGGTTTAACGGCGGCTTTGGCGGGGTAGACCTGGGCGATATCTTCGGCGATATTTTTGGCGGCGGTTTTGGCTTTGGCGGCGGCCAGCGCGCAAACCCGAACGCCCCGCGCAAGGGCGCGGACGTGCGGGTGAGCTTGGTACTCAGCTTTATGGAGGCAGTGCACGGCTGCACCAAGACCATTTCCATTGCCAAACAGGATACCTGCGGCGAGTGCGGCGGCACCGGCGCGGCCAAGGGGACCAGCCCCGAGGTGTGCCCGGACTGCGGCGGCAGCGGTTATGTGAACCGCAACCTGCGCATGGGCGGTATGGTCATGCAGCAGCGCCAGCCCTGTTCCCGCTGCGGCGGCAAGGGCAAGATTGTGAAAACGCCCTGCGCCCACTGCCACGGCAGCGGGAAGGTGAGCGCCAAGAAGAACCTGGAGGTCAAGATCCCCGCAGGCATTGGCGACGACCAGAGCATTGCCCTGCGGGGCCAGGGCGACGCGGGCGCGAACGGCGGGCCTGCAGGCGACGTGATCGTGATTGTGACCGTGCGGCCCGACCCCATGTTTGAGCGGGACGGCTACGATGTGTGGGTTACCGAGCCCATCACCTACAGCCAGGCCGTGCTGGGGGCGGACATCGTGGTACCCACCGTAGACGGTAAGGTGGAGTACACCGTGCCCGAGGGGACCCAGAGCGGAACCACCTTCCGGCTGCGGGGCAAGGGCATCCAGTACGTGGGGGGCCGCGGCCGCGGCGACGAGTATGTGAAGGTCACGGTGGAAATCCCCAAAAAGCTAAACCGCACCCAGCGGGAGGCCCTGCAGGCGTTTGAGAATACCCTGAAGGAAGAGAATTACGAACAGCGCAAGGGCTTTTTTAAAAATTTAAAAGATAAATTCGATAAAAACAAATGATCGGCCGCGGGGCGCGGCTTCGGGGCAGCGCTTTACCCCGGAGCCGCGCTTTGCTGTGAAGGCAAAGGTTTGCCCAAATATAAAAAATATGGTACGATTAAAAAAATCCGGTTTGAGCACTGAAAGCACGCCCAAGGCCGGTTCCCAGGAAAGGTTGTTGCTGCGTGGAAGTACCCGGAATCCAAAATAAAAAACGGGAGACGCCCGCATTTTACCGGTTTGTGAGCCTGTATCAGGATTATATGAACCAGACCCGCGATTACGGCGACGGGATACAGCACAGCATGGTGGAAATGCATATTCTCGCCATCGTGTGCGACGAACCGGGTATCACGGTGGGGCGGGTTGCCCAGCAGTGGGGCCGCACAAAGGGCGCGGCCTCGCAAAATGTGACCAAGCTGGAAAAGCAGGGGCTGCTGGTGCGGGCAAAGCATTTGAGCAATGCCCGCGAGGTGCATCTTTACCCCACTCCGGAAGGCCGGCAGCTGGCGGCAATGCACGCGGCTTACGACGCACAGAATGAAAAGGATTTTGCCGAGCGGCTGATGGCCCGCTGCACCGTGGAGGAACTGAAAATGTTCGACCGGGTGCTTCAGGTCTACAGCGATATTTTGGAACAGAACCTGAACGCCGCCCGGTGAATATTCCTGCACGACCCGAATGGTATAGCACAAAACAATAAAAGCCACAGCACGGAAAAACACCGTGCTGTGGCTTTTTTGTTGTGCTTATTCCCCATAAAAAACAAAATAAATTCAATAAAATGTACAAATATTTATTCTCGCGATAAAAAATTATTGACAAAATTTGCGGCAAAGCGTAGGATAAAGCCATAAAGTTTAGCACTAAACAATTAAGAGAGAACGGAAGGTGCTCCCATGTACGATTTTGATGAACTCATTGACCGCCAGGGTACGAACAGCGTCAAGTACGGCGTGGGCAAAATGATGTATCCCGGACTGCCGGAGGGCTTTATTCCCATGTGGATCGCGGATATGGATTTTGCCTGCCCCCAGCCCGTGCTGGACGCCATGAAAGCCCGGCTTGACAGGCGCATCCTGGGCTACAGCATGATCCTGGACCCGGAGTATTTTGCGGTGCTGGCCGGATGGATGGCGGACCGGCACGGCTGGAAGGCAGACCCCGCCCTGAGCCTGTTCAGCTCGGGCGTGGTGCCGGCGCTGGAGGTGGCCGTGCGCATGCTCACCGGGCCTGCCGACGGCGTTTTGCTGAATACCCCTGCCTACCACCCCTTTGACGACGCCATCAAAAAAAATGGCCGCACCCCGGTGTACAGCCGCCTTGTGTGTGAAAACGGCCGGTATGAGGTGGATTGGGCTGATTTTGAACAAAAGGCAAAGGACCCCTCGGTGACCCTGTACTTTTTGTGCAACCCCCATAACCCCACCGGCCGGGTATGGAGCAAAGAGGAGCTTGTGCGCATCGGCGAGATCTGCTTTGCCAACAACGTGTTTGTGGTGAGCGACGAGATCCATTTTGACTTCATCCGGGCGGGGGTGCAGCACACTGTGTTCGCAAGCCTGTTCCCGGGCGAGAAGCGCATCATCACCTGCACCGCCCCCTCCAAGACCTTTAACCTGGCGGGCAACCAGCTGTCCAATATTTTCTTCGCAGACCCGGCCCTTCAGCAGCAGTGGCAGGCCTCGCAGGTACTGGGGCAGCCCAACCCCCTGTCCATCGAGGCTTGCAAGGCGGCTTACAGCCAGTGCGGCGATTGGGTGGACGAACTGAACGACTATCTGGACGAAAATTTCCGCCATTTTGCCCGGCGCCTGCAAAAGGAGCTGCCCGGGGTGAAATTCACCATTCCCGAGTCAACCTATCTGGCCTGGGTGGATGTGAGCGGCACAGGCCTGACGAGGCAGGAGTTGGCCCTGCGGCTGGTGCGCGAAGGCCTGCAGGTGGAGTTTGAGGACGAATTTGTGGACAACGGCGCGGGCCACATCCGCATGAACCTGGCCTGCCCCCGCGCCACAGTGGATCGGGCGGTGGATGCGATGGTGCGGGCCATGGGCCCTGCCGCAAAGCCCGGCACCCCCCGTGTGCAGCTTGGCGACACGCTGCCGGACGCTGCGGTGGACACGCCCTTTGAAGCGGGGCTGCCCCTGAGCCAAGTGGTGGGCGGCAAGCCCACCATGCTGGTATTCCTGCGCTACAGCGGCTGCCCGCTGTGCCAATTGGACATGCATGAGCTGGCAGCCGGTTACGACGCCATTCGGGCGGCGGGAGGCCAGGCCGTGGTGGTGCTGCAGTCCGACCCACAAAAGCTGGCCGGCGAGCTGGGCGGCCCGGCGGCGCTGCCCTACACCATCCTGTGTGACCCGGAGAAAAAATTGTACGAGCGGCTGGCCGTGTGGCCCGCCGCCAGCCAGATGGAACTGATGGGCCCCGGCCTGATGGAAAAAATGGCGCAGGTTGAGGCCAGGGGCATCCGGCATGGCGATTATGAAGGTGACGAGATGCAACTGCCTGCCGCGTTTGCGGTGGACGGGCAGCTCCGGGTCACCTGGGCGCACTATGGCCAGGGCCTGGCCGATACCCCCACCCCCGCGGAGATCGCAGCGCGGCTGAAGGCGTAAAGCGCCGCATTACAACCGCCGCCCGGCGGCAGGCGGCCGGGCGGCCAATCACAGAATAGGAGAAAATCATGGAACAAACGAAAGGCAAACTCAAGCTGTTCGACCTGATTTCCATCGGTGTGGGATCGGTGGTCGGCGCGGGCATCTTCTCCATGCTCATGAGCGGCATGGCCATGACCGGCCGAAGCATTGCCCTGGCCCTGGTGGGCGCCATGCTTATTACCCTGCTGCAGCAGGTGCGCAGCATCTTCATGTCGTCCATGTTTGCGCTGGACGGCGGCATGTACGCCCAGCAGGCGTTGATCCTGCCGCCGGTGTTCACCGGAATGACGGCGGTGGTGTTCGTGTTTTCAAACTTTTCCTTCTCGGTATTCGGCATCTCCATCGCCCAGTATCTCTCGCAGCTCATTCCCGCACTGGCGCCGTTCCAGCGCATTCTGGGGGTCGTGATCCTGACCGCGTTTTTCCTGGTGACCATTAAAGGCACCGGCTTTCTGGCCAAGATCCAGAATGTGCTGGCCGTGTGCATGTACGCGGCGCTGGCCCTGTTCATCGTGTTTGGCCTGATCAAGGGCGGCACGGCCGAGGCGGCGGCCACCCCCTATTTTGCGGGCGGGCCCATGGGCTTTTTGATGGCCATCGCCATCATGAGCTTTACCTGCAACGGAGCCACCAACGTGATCAATCTTTCGGCCGACACGCATAACCCCAAGCGCAACATCCCCCTGGGGGTGCTCATCTCGGCCGGAATCTGCGCGCTGATCTATTTCCTGCTGGGCTATGTTGCCTCCAGCGTGGTGCCGTTTGCCCAGGCGGGCAGCGCCACCCTGGGCTCGGTGGCCCAGCAGATCATGCCGGGGGCGCTGTATATCTTCTTTGTGGTCGGCGGCGCCATCTTTGCGCTGGCCACCAGCCTTTTGGGCGGGATTGCCGCCATCAGCGCGCCCATTGTGGCCGGCGCCGAGGACGGCTGGCTGCCCAAGTCCTGGGCAAAGCGCACCAAGACCGGCTACCCCTGGGTGGTTATGCTGGTGATGTACCTGATCGCGGTGGTTCCCGCGGCGCTCAATTTCAGCCTGGACACCATCGTTTCCTTTATCCTGGTGCCCGGTATGATCCTGAACGTGGTGACCATCTGCCTGTCCTTCAAGCTGCCCAAAAATTATCCGGATTCCTGGGCCAAATGTAACCTGCGCTGCCCCTACTGGCTGTACTGTGTGCTGCTGGTGCTCTCGATGATCGCCTCGCTGATCACAGCCGTGTTCTCTCTGCTGGGCTTGGATATGATCGGCCTGCTGGGCAACCTGCTGCTCACCGCGTTTTTGTTCGGTTTCTCGTTCTGGCGCGTTAAAAGCGGCAAGGTGCAGCTGCACAGCATTGAGTCGGTCAAGGCTGAAACCTGACCCTGCCATTCCTCTCTCTTCTCTCTGGCTGAAAACACCCGCCCGGTCCGGGCGGGTGTTTTCAGCGGGAAGCGGAGCGCCGCCCTTAAAACGTGCGGGACAGCCTTGTACGGGGCACCGCCCCGCGCTATACTGAACAAAGGCCGCGCGCCCAAAGGCCTGCGGCACGGAAAGAAGGAACATAACGTGAAATATGATTTTGACCGGGTGGTGGAGCGGTACGGTACCTACTCTGCCAAGTGGGACAGCATCCGCTTGCTGATGCCCCCCACCGATAAGCCCATCCTCCCCCTGATGGTGGCGGACATGGATTTTCGCACCGCGCAGCCCATTCTGGACGCGATGCACCGTGTGGCGGACTTTGGCATGTATGGCTACACCGCTGCCTGGGCTGAGCCGGAGTACGCGGCCTCGGTGGTGCGCTGGTTCAGGCAGCGCTTCGGCTGGGAATTTGGGCCCGAGGCGGTGGTCTATTCGAACGGCACCATTGAGGCGCTGAACTGTGCGGTGCGCACCTTCTCCAACGTGGGCGACGGGGTTATTCTGTGCCGCCCGGTGTACGGGCATTTTACCCAGGCCATTGAGGGCGAGTGCCACCGCCGGGTGGTGGACTGCCACCTGTTGTGTGACGAGGCGGGCCGCTATACCGTGAATTTTGAGGAGCTAGAGGCCTTGTGTGCCGACCCGGCCAACCGCATTTTTGTGCTGTGCAGCCCCCACAACCCCATCGGCCGGGTGTGGACCAAGGAGGAACTGCGGCGCATGGCTGCGATCTGCAGGGACCACAAGGTGCTGCTGGTTTCAGACGAGGTGCACTGTGATATCCGGCGCAAGGGCGTGGTGCATTACCCCGTTGCCAGCCTGGTGAGCGATCAGAGCAATATCATCACCCTCACCGCCGTGAACAAAAGCTTTAACCTGGCCGGGCTTCAATGCTCCAACGCCATCATTCCGGACCCCTTTCTGCGCGCGCGCTTCCAGCGGGAGTTCGGCGACCGCATGCCCACCCCGTTTGCGGTGGCTGCGCTTATTGCGGCGTATGGCCAGGGCGGCGAGTGGCTGGAACAGGTGAACGAGTACATCGACGGCAACATCGATTTTGTACTGGATTTCTTAAAACAAAACCTGCCCTGGGTAAAGGCCGGCCGGCCCGAGGGCACCTACATCCTGTGGCTGGATTTTTCTGCCAGCGGCCTGACCGACGCCGAGATCCATACCCGCATTTACGACAAGGCCCTGGTGCTGGCCCAGGACGGCGTGGTGCACGACCCCGGGCAGGGGCAGTGCTTCCAGCGCATCTGTGTGCCCTGCGCCCGCAGCGTGCTGGCCGAGGCGATGCAGCGGATCGCTGCGGAATTTACGGATATAAAAAGGTAATAATTTGTAAAAAGGCCGCCCCTGTACCGCAGTGGGTGGCTTTTTTGCAGCCTGGGTGATATGATGGAATAAATACATGCGGCCCAAACAACAGGGCCGCGTCAAGGGGGAGAGCGTGTGTATGAACTGATCCAGGCCGGGCCCCGCACCTGGTATATGGAGTGTCCCGCCCGGGTAGGGGTTTGGGAGATGGGGGAGGGCCGCGTCTGCCTGATCGATGCAGGCAGCGACCGGGATGCGGCGAAAAAGCTGCTGCGCAACCTGGAAGCAAAAGGCTGGAAGCTGGACCGGGTGCTGAACACCCACTCCCACGCCGATCACATCGGCGGCAACCGTTTGCTGCAGCAGCGCACCGGCTGCGCCATCTACTGCCCCGGAGTGGACTGGGCGCTGGCCCGTTTTCCGGTGCTGGAGCCCGCTTATCTCTATGGCGGCCGCCCCGGCAGGCCGTTGAGAAACAAGTTTTTGATGGCCGGCGAGAGCGAGGTGCAGCTGCTGGGGCCGGGCTCGCTGCCCGAGGGGATGGAGCTGTTGGAAGTGCCGGGGCACTCCTTCTCGCAGGCGGCGTTCAAGACGCCGGACGGCGTGTGGTTTTTGGCCGACTGCCTGGCCAGCGCCCAAACGCTGGAAAAATACCACGTGGCGGTGCTGCACGACCCCGCGCTCTCGCGGGAGAGCCTGCACCGCGTGATGGAGCTGGAGGGCGAGGTGTTCGTGCCCGCACACGCCCCTGCCATGGGGCAGGCCGCGCTGCGGGCCCTGGCACAAAAAAACCTGGAAAAGATGGATGAGATCGAAGCGCTGCTGCTGGCTTTGTGTGCCGGTGGGGCCAGCTTTGAACAATTGATCAAGGGCGTGTTTGACCACTACGGTCTCACGCTGGATCTCAGCCAGTATGTGCTGGTGGGCAGCACCCTGCGCTCGTACCTGGCGTACCTGGCGGACGAGGGCCGGCTGGAAATGCGGTTTGCGGACAACCGCCTGTGCTGGCATTCTGTTCCCGTTGACGCGCAACGCAAGCCGTGATACAATAAACAATAATCTTGACAAAAAGGAGGGGCGCCTTCATGGGATGGAAATTGCGTGAGATACGCCTTCAAAAAGGCAACATTCTGGCACTTCCGTGTATAAGTGCGCCCTTTTTGAACCTTCCGAACGTCTGCCGCCGGTAACCTGCCGGCCCGGCGGCGGCCGGGGGTACAAGGCGCGGCAATGAGGCCGCGCCCGGCGGATCAGGTTGGATCAAAACGCAGAGGGGACGGGCCGGCGTGCCTGCCCCGGTATCGTGATGAAACAAAGATCCTTTCACAAAGGGCGCTCCACCCGCGCTGCCCGAGGGCAGCGCCAGGCCCTTTTGTGGAAGGACTTTTTTATGAAAATCAAGATGCAGATTGCCAGGCTGTACGGCCTGGAATTTCTCACTGCCTTTGGGCTGGCCCAGGTCATCTGGCTGGCGCTGCTTGCCGGCCGGGGGTTTTCTCTGGCGCAGATCGGCCTGGCCGAGGGCTTTTTTCACCTGGTCAGCTTTCTGTGCGAGGTGCCCAGCGGCATGATCGCGGATCTTTTGGGCCGCAAGCGCACCTTGGTCGCCGCCTGCCTGGTGCGGGCGGCTGCGGCCCTTTGCATGGTGGCAAGCAGGGGACTGTTGGGCGTGTGCGGGGCCATGGGGCTGCACGCGTTCTCGTATAATCTCATCAGCGGCACCCGCGAGGCGATCACCTACGACAGCCTGCTGGCGGCAGGCCGCACGGGGGAGTATGAGCGGGTGGCCGGGCGCCAGAGCACCATCTGGCGGGTCACAGGCGCCGCGTGCGCGGTGGGCACGGCCCTGACCATTGCCCTGGGCTGGCGCAGGGCCTATTGCGTGGACGCCGCCGCGGCCCTGGCGGGGGCGCTGCTGGCGGCAGGCCTCACCGAGCCGGTGGTGACCCAGGCACAGGCCGCGCGGCAGACCCGCGCCCTCGCCCACTTTGCCGCTCGCATCCGCGCCCACATTGCCCAAAGCCTGGGCTTTTTGGTGCAAAACCCCCGTGCCGCCTGCAAGATGCTGGCAGACGGCGGCAGCGGCTGTGCGGCGGCGCTCAGCGTGATGCTGCTTCAGCAGTATATGATCGAGCTGGGGCTGCCCGCCGCGGCGTTGGGGCTGCCCCTGCTGATTATCAACCTGGCGGGGGCATTGGGGGCCGCGCTGGCCCCCCGGCTGCGCCTGCCTTTTGGCCGGGCGGCAGCGCTGTGCGTGGGGGGCGTGGCCTGTTCGGTGCTGCTGGAGGGGGCGCCCCTGCTGGCACTGGCAGTGCTGGGCGGCGCGGTGGCTACCTTTTGGGACGGCGTGCTGGAAATAAAAATGACCGCCCGCCTGAACCAGGATTTTCCCAGTGACCAGCGTGCCACCTTGGTGAGTGTGCAGAGCATGTGCTACAGCCTGCTCATGCTGCCCATGAGCCCCCTGGCCGGCGCAGTGTGCGGGGCCGCGGGCACCGGCGCGGGCATTGCCCTGCTGGGCGCAGGGCTGGCGCTGGGGGCACTGGCGGGATTTGGGGCGTACCGGTTCCGGGCGGCCCGGGCCGGGAAAGAGTAAAAAGGGAACGCCGCGGCGGCTCATTTGAGCCGCCGCGGCGTTCCCTTTTGGTGTGGCTTATACCGGGTTTTCCTCCCGGTCGAACCGGTAGCCCTGTGCGGCGGCCTCTTCCGGGTGCCGGCGGTAATAGGGGAGAAAAATATGCCGCTCGGCTGTTTTCCAGCCAAAAAAGCAAAAGCTGAAGCAGGCCAGCGAAAACCCAAGGAGAAAGAGCAGGGGCAGGGATGCGGGAAACCACAGCGCCCCCGCGCAAAGAATGGCCAACGCCAAAACGGAGCCGGCCACCGAGGCCTGCCGCCCCGCCGCCCACAGCACAGCGGCATGTTTCAGCAGCAGGGGAAAAGAAAGCTCCATATGGGCCGCCAACAAAAGGGCATAATCCCAAATGCCGGCCAGCACCACCAAGGCGGCCCCGGCCCCAGCCAACAAGCCAAAGCGGCCCTGTGAGGCGGCGGCCAGGGCGGTGCAGGCCAGCCAGCAGAGGATCGGCAGGCCGGTGAAGCCCAGGGCCAGCCCCTGGGCAAAATTTTGTTTAAAGCTGCGCAAAAAAGCTGCCGGCAGCGCCCCGCCGTGCCCCCGCAGGGCAAGGCAGCACACCCGGTGCAGCGCCACACAGGCGGGCCCGAGGGTGAGAAGAGGCGCACAGCAGAGCAGAAAGAGCAGATTGCACAACAGCAGCCCCGCCAGGTTTGAAAACAGAGCTTCGATAAAGCGGGCCGGGCCGATGGGCCGGCGGCTTGCCGTGCAGGGCTGGTGCGGATCAAAATTCCAAAAGCCCATAAGCGCGCCTCCTTTCAGTTTTCAGTATAGCACCCGCCGGCAGCCGCCGAAATACCGATATCTTCTCAAAAATACCGATATTTTACGGGAGGCTTTTCTTTGTTTTGTATTTTTTGTACTCTTTAAAGGGGCCCCGCGCGGCTCCGGAAAGGCGGCGAGCCCATGGAGGCACAGGAAAAAATACAGCAAACGAGGAAAAGAAAGCGATGGCTGAGGCCCCGCTTTTCCTACATCGGCAGCCTGACGCTGGGCAGCATCCTGCTGGTTACCATTCCACTGTCCATCGCCATGCTGGTGGCGGGCCAGCGCATCGTGCGCTACATGGAGCAGACGGTGCAGCAGCGGGTGGATCAGACCGTGGGCTACCTGAACACCACGCTGGACCAGTATTTTTCCGAGCTGCGGGACCTGACCATCCTGCCGCTCTACGACGGGGACGTGCAAACGGTGCTGCTGGCGCACGCAGACCCCGAACAGCAAAAATACCTGACCTTTGAAGAGCAGAGCAAAGCCACGGCCGCGCTCTCCAGCATCGTGTATGAAAAGCCCACCGTGCGCTCCACGGACCTTTATCTGCTGGACGGAAACCAATTGAATTCCAGCAGCAGCGTGCTGAAGTGGACCCACGGCGAACGGAAATGGATGGAGGTGTGCGACGGCGACCAGTACCGGACCTTTATCCTGCCCTGGGGCGGCAGCCTGGCGCTGGTGCGCCGCCTGCAGGACCCGCTTACCGGGCGGCACGCAGGCTATATCAAGGTGGAGCTGGAACAAAGCGCGGTGCCCAGCCTTTTGCAGCAGGTCAGCCTGCCGGAGGGCAGCGAGCTGTCGATCTGCAACGATGTGGGCCAGCGCATCTACCCGCTGCCCGGGGGCGGGCCCGCCCCCGGCGGCAGCGGTGAAAAATACCTCTCGGGATTCATGACCTCCGCTTCGACCAATTTAAAGGTCGTGGTGCGGGTGGCGACCAGCGGCCTGGAGGAGGATATCCGCGCCCTGTTCAGCTTTGCAGTGGCGGTGATCGCGTGTGCGCTGGCGCTGAGCTGGCTGTTTGCGGTGGCGGCGTCGGTTAAGCTGACCCGGCCGATCCTGGAGCTCAAGGAAAAAATGGCCCAGGTGGGCGAGGGACGGTTCAGCACCCGCGCCACGGTACAAAGCCGGGACGAGATCGGCCAACTGGAGGCCATGTTCAACAGCATGGCCGAGAGCATTGAAATGCTCATCAACGAGGTGTACGAGGAGTCGCTGGCCAGCAAGGAAGCGCAGATCTCGGCGCTGCAAAGCCAGATCAACCCGCATTTTTTATACAATACACTGGAAACCATCAACATGATGGCCATCAACTGCGAGAACTACGAGGTCAGCGAGGCCGTGAGCAATCTGGGGCAGATGATGCACTACTGCGTGAGCAACGAACAGCATTTTGCACCTCTTGCGGAGGAACTGCGCTTTTTGCAGGCCTATTACGACATCCAGACCCTGCGCTTTGAAGACCTTCGCTCTTTGCGGGTGAATGCGCCGGAAGAGGTTCTGGGCCTGCCGGTGCCCAAGCTGCTTTTGCAGCCCTTTGTGGAAAACATTATGCGCCACGGGCTCGACACCGCTTCGCACCGCCCGCTGGATATCTGGCTCACCGCGCGGCTGGCGGGGAGCGGGCAGCTGGTGCTGGTGATTCAGAACAACGGCCGCCCCATGACCGGGCAGGAGCGGCAGCGGGTAAATGAGAACCTGCGCAAGGCCGAGAGCACGCCGCCCAACGCCCCCTGGAAAGCCAGCGGCCACGGTTACGGGCTCACCAACGTGCACCGCAGGCTGCGGCTGATTTACGGCGAGGCGTGCGGCGTGTTTCTGGACGACAGCTATACCGACGGGGTGCGCTTTGTTCTGCGGCTGGGCTGCGCCCCCCACGGGGCAGGGTGAAAATGAACGGAAAAGGAGAAACGCCATGTATCGCGTTATGATCGTAGAGGACGAAAAGATCATCCGCACCGGGATCGCCAGTGTGGTCAGCCGGTTTGGCAGCGGATTTGAGGTGGCCTGGCAATGCGCAGACGCCTATGCGGCCTGGGATCTGTTTCAGGCCGAGGCGCCGGACCTTGTGATCACCGACATCGTGATGCGGGGTATGAGCGGCCTGGAGCTGGCCCGCAAGATCCGCGAGGCGGGCAGCGATGTGCCGCTGGTCATTCTGAGCGGCTACGCCGAATTTGAATATGCCCGCAGCGCCATTCAACTGGGGGTGTGCGAGTATGTGGTAAAGCCGCTGAACGTGAAGCAGTTCACCGGGCTGCTGGCGCGGCTGGAAAAACTTTTGGACGAGCGCAAGGGCGCCCCGGAAAACGCCGGCCCGGCCGCAGACCCGGCCGCGGGGAATCTGGCGATCCGGCGGGTGGAGGAGTATGTGGCCGGGCATTTGGGAGAAGATTTGAGCCTGGCCACCGTGGCGGCGCGGGTGAATTTGAGCACCAATTACCTTTCGATGCTTTTCAGAAGCACCACCAGCCAAAAGTACAGCGAATACGTGCTGCGCATGCGTATGGAAAAAGCCAAAAAACTGCTGGCACAGAGCGAATTTAAAATTTACGAGATCGCCGAGATCTGCGGCTACAACAGCGTAAAGCACTTTATCAGCGCTTTTAAAAAGCACACGGGCACCACCCCCACCCAATATAAAAACAGCCACGGCTGAAGGCGCGGCGCGCTGCCGGCGGCGGAAGAGCGCGGATAAAACGGCGGCGGAAAAAGAAATGCGAACCTTTTCATCAATTTATGGGATTGTGCGTTTTGTGCCTGTGCATGTATCATTTATATTGCAAAAAACACAATAAGCGGCATAAAAAGTGAATACATTTTATGCTATTTGCGCTTGGCGGGCAGATGGGTGCAGGCAAACGGCGCGCCGAACCCTTTATAAATACGCTGACATTTTTATTACAAAAAGGAGGAAACACACATGAAACGCATTTTCGCACTGATTTTGGCGGCAGCTCTGGCGTTTTCGCTGGCGGGCTGCGGCGGCACGGCTTCCGGCGGAGAGGCGGGCGCGCCCCCGACCCCTCCCGCCTCCATGGCAGGCGGGAGCGGGGATCTTGCGGGGCAGACCGTGCGCATGGTGATCTGGGGCTCCGATGAGCGCAAGGCCAGCTACGATGAACTGTTTAAAGAATTTACCGCGCAGACCGGCATCAACGTGGAGATCAACCTTGTGGAACTGGAGAGCATCGTGACCAAGACCAGCGCCCAGATCGCCGCGGGGGACTCGTACGACATGGTATGGATGAGCGAAGCCATGATCCCCCAAATGATGAACAACGGCCTGCTGGAGGATGTGAGCGCCGTGAAAAACGACGCGGAATACGACTATGCGGACCTGTCGCGTTCTTTGCAGGCCACCTATGAGGGGGCGAACGGCGAGGTGTACGCAGTGGCCTTTACCTCCTCGCCCCGCGTGTGGTTCTACAACAAGGACCTTGTGGCCAAAACCGGCCTGGAGGACCCGCTCGCCCTGGCCGAGCGGGGGGAGTGGACCTACGACAAGCTGACCGAATACTCCCGTGCCATCAAGGCGCTGGGCAAGGGCAACTACGGCTTTTCCATCTGGAATTACCAATCGCCCAACGATTGGAACATCCTGCTGGACTGGACCTGGGCGCAGGGCGCGTCCTTCTTTGACCCGGACATGACAAAATGCACCATCAACACCCCCGAAGGGGTGGCGGCGCTGGATTCTTATAAAGCCTGCATCGAGGAGGGGCTTACCCCCACCGCCGATTCCTCGCTGGATTTTGCCTCCGGGCAGATCGGCTTCTCCCGCAATACCATTTCCCAAAAGGGCACGCTGGGCGATGTGGACTTTGCCTGGGACATCCTGCCGAACCCCAGCGGCGGGGTGAAGGACGCCCCTGTGGCCGTGGGCGTGGCTGCCTACGTGGTGCCCAAGGGCGCGCCCCACAAGGAGGCGGCGATCGAGGCCATCAAATACATCACTTCCAAAGAGCTGGTGGCCAGTGACTTTTTGATGGGCAGCTTCAGCCCGGTACGCGTTTCGGTGCTGGGCAGCGATAAATATCTGGATCAGGGCGAAGCGCCCTCGGCCAAGGCGCTGGAGCTGGCGATCCTGGATCCCATGAGCGGCAGCACACAGGTGTACCCCACCTGCGACAGCTACAACGAGTGCGACCTGAAGGTGAAGGAGCTGCTCAGCGCCTGGTACGCCGGCCAGTACACCACCCAGCAGCTGGCTGCCGAGATGGAAACCCAGTGCAACGCCATCATCGCCCCGTAAAAGGAGTTTGCCGCGGGACAACTGAATAAGGTGTTTTCCGGCGCGCAGAAGTCCGAGGGGGCATGGTTCGTTTTCCCAAAAGACGGCTATGCCCCCCTTTTGCACCCTTTTTTCAGGCAAAAGCAAAAAAATGAACGGCAAAGGAGGCCGGCTCCCCATGGAAAAGGCGAATCATCCCCCGGCAAACCGGCACAGGCATACCCTGGGGCGCCGGGATCACAAATACGGCTTTGGTTTCATTGCACCCATGCTCATCGGCTTTTCGGTGTTCGTGATCGCGCCGCTGGCGGCCACCGTTTACCTGAGCTTCTGCGATTACTCCCTGATCAAGGGCATGGCCTGGTGCGGATGGGATAACTACATCAAACTGTTCACGAGGGATGCCACGTTTGTGGTGGCGGTCAAAAACACCCTGTATTTCACCGCGCTGCTTATTCCGGCAAATCTGGTGCTCTGCCTGGGGCTTGCGGTGCTGCTTCACAAAAACATCCGGGGCGTGGGGTTCTTCCGCACCGCCATTTTTACGCCTTATGTGACCAACGTGGTGTCGTGGGCACTGGTATGGCAGTTCATGCTGCAGAGCGACGGCGGGTTTATCAACATGGTGCTGAACATGTTCGGGCTGGAGGGGACCAACTGGCTGTACAACACAAAGCTGGTCATTCCCATTGTGGTGCTGGTGACCCTACTCAAGGGCTTTGGCATGAATACCATCATTTTTATCGGCGCGCTGCAGGAGGTGCCCCAAATGTATTACGAGGCCGCCAGCCTGGACGGCGCCAGCAAGCGCCAGCAGTTTTTCCGCATCACTCTGCCCATGATCTCACCCACAATTTTTCTCATTATCATCATTACCATGATCGGCTCGCTCAAGGTGTTCGCCCAGATCAACGTGCTCACCCAGGGCGGGCCCGGCACAGCCAGCTATGTGATGGTGTATTACATCTACCAGGTGGCCTTTAAAATGAACAAGTTCGGTTACGGCTCGGCCCTCTCGGTGATCCTGTTCCTGGTGATTATGGGGCTCACCCTGGCCCAGTGGAGCGTAAGAAAGAAGTGGGTGTATTATGAGGACTAAAAAACATATGAGCGCCCGTCAGAAAGAAAACGTGACCAAATACGTTATCATGGCGATCGTATCGCTGTTGGTGCTGTTTCCCTATTACTGGATGGTGTGCACCTCGCTCAAGACCCCGTCCAAAATTTTTGTCACGCCCCCCCAGTGGTGGCCGGACCCGGTAAAGTGGGCCAACTACACCGATCTGTTTACCCGCTCGCACTTTGGCACCTATCTTTGGAACAGCTTCAAGGTGGCAAGCCTCACCACCGTCGGCACAGTGGCGGTGGCGGCGCTGGCGGCTTATGGCCTTGCCAAGATCCGGTTTCCGGGGCGGAATTTCTTTTTCCTTTTGTTCCTCAGCGCCATGATGCTGCCGGTGGAAGTGCTCACGGTGCCCACCTTTTTGGGGCTGGCCCGTTTCCACCTGACCGACAGCCACTTTGCCCTTATTGTGCCGCAGATCTTTGGCATGGGCGGCGCGTTCGGCATTTTTATGATGCGCCAGTACTTCATCACCGTGCCGGATGAACTGATCGAGGCCGCCAAGATCGACGGCTGCGCCCAGCCCCGCATCTTTGGGCGGATTGTGCTGCCCATGGCCTCGTCCACCATTGCGTCGCTGGTGATCTACACCTTTTTCAATGCCTGGAACGATTATTTTTTACCTCTGATCTACCTGAACAGCAGCGAGAAATACACTTCGACCCTGGCCCTGTCGCTGTTCAGCAACGAGGTGGGCACTACCTGGAACTACGTGATGGCGGCCTCGGTCATCAGCACCCTGCCGCTGCTCATCGTGTTCTTCTGTGCACAGAAAAAATTCATCGAAAGCCTGGCAATGTCCGGTATTAAGTAACAGGAAAGGAAGCGTTTTATCATGACCGATCATTCCAATGGGTATCTGCCCAAGGTGTTTGAACTTCTGGAGCGGGTGGAGACCGAGCAGTATGCAAACCTTCAGGCCGCCGCCCGCCTGATGGCGGACGCCATTCAAAAGGACCAGCTCATCCATGTGTACGGCGGCGGCGGGCATACCACCCTGCCGGTGGGGGAGATGTTTTTCCGGGCCGGCGGGCTGTGCAACATTGATCCCTGCATGGAAACGGGGCTTTCGGTCTTCAACCAGGCCCAAAAATATCTGGCGCTGGAACGGTGCGAAAATTATGGCCGGGCCATCATGAGCTATTACGACATCCAACCGGGCGAAGTGCTGCTGCTGTATCACAATATCGGCACCAACGCCGCCACCATCGACGCGGCGCTGTCCGCCAAAGAGCGGGGCGCGGCGATCGTGGCGATCTCGTCCGCCGCATGGCAGAAGGGGCTGCCCGCCGATTACCCGCTGCGCCACTCGTCGGGTAAAAACCTGAATGAACTGGCCGACGTGTGCATCGACGATTACAACCCCCTGGGGGACACGGTGGTGGAGCTGCCCGGATTCGACACGCCCATTGCGCCTATCTCCAACATTGTGGATTTTTATATTGCACACCGCCTGGAGATCGAGTGCGCCAAGGAATGCCTGGCCCGGGGCGTGCAGCCCCCCTTCTGGCACAGCGCCAACGTGCCCGGCGGCGACGAGGCAAACCGGGAGTACCTTAAAAAGTACAGCCCCCGCATCAAGATGCTGTAACAAAAACAAGGAGGAACAAGCTCATGGAGGAACAGCCTTTCGCCCCGTATCTCAAGGAACTGGCCGGCAAATATACGGCCGCCGGCCCCTTGCAGGTGACCCTGGAAAACGGTGCGGTACGGGTGGAACATGCGGCGGGCGCCTGCCGCTTTTATTACGATTTTTCTCTGCCGCCGGCACAGAGCGGCGCCGGGCTGCCGCTTTTACACTGGCGCGCCAAGCGGCGCTATGCCGAACTGCGCGGCATTGTGGAACAGGGGTTCATCGGCAGGCCGCTTGCAGTGCGCATTCACCACATCGTGCCAAGGGACGAATTTGGCCGCAGCCTGCAGGACCTGGTGAGCTTTGAGGCCGACCTGGCCGAATGGCTTACCGGCCAGAGGGTCGAGCGGGTGTTCGCGGATTTTTCGGGCGCGGATTACGTCAACTGTATTTTTTGCACCGGGGGCGGGGTGCGGGTAAGCCTGGAGCTGGGCTTTTCGCCGGCCGGCAGCCAGCCGGTGCTGCTGCACGAGGTCATCGGCCGGGAGGGCGTGGCCTCGGACGTGGCGGTGGATACCCAGACCCAGCAATACCCTGTGTATGTGCTGCGGGGCGGCGAGACCGTGACCTACGCGGACCTGGACGCGGAGCTGTACGGCCTGGAAAACACGCAGGCCGACTGCATCCGGTTTATTCTGGGCGTGCTGCAGGAGCCGGAAGAAGCCGCAGCGCTGCGGGCGGCGGCCGATCACCTTCAGGCGGTGTGGCAGGCCACCGTGCGCTCGGGCAAAACCACAGCGTATACCAAGGTGGAGGTGTGACAGAGATGAGGCAGGTAAACATGGCGATCTGCTCGCTCACCCACGCGCATGTGCGCAAATATTACCAAACCCTGCACGACAACGCAAAGCTCAACTGGGTGGCGGTGAGCTGCGCGGACCGGGCCATTGCGGACCATTTTAAGACCCTGGGCTACGGTGTGCCGGTGTATGAAAGCACGGAAGAGATGCTGCGCGCCCACCCGGAGATCGAGGGGGTGGTGGTGGCCAGCGAAAACAGCCGCCATTTCGAGGACATGGCCCTTTGCTGTAAATACGGCAAGGATATGCTGTCCATGAAGGTACCCACCTTTGACCTGGCCGAGTACGACCGCATGATCGAACTGGTGGAAAAGGCGGGGGTCCTGTGCCAGGTGGAGCTGGAAATGCATTACAACCCCACCGCCCGGCGGGCGCTGGAGCTGGCGCAGAGCGGGGCGATCGGGGAGCTGGTGTCCTTTAACGCCACCAACATCACCCTCTCGCCGGTGTGGGCGTTCCCCTGGCAGGGTGTGCCGGAAAAATCCTATGGCAGGCGGGTGCCGCTGAGGCCCGGCGATGCGCGCTGCCGCGGCGGTGCGCTGAGCGACCATCCCCACATCTTCGATATGCTGCGCTGGATCACCGGCAGCGATTACGATTATGTGTTTGCCGACGCGGCCGAAAACATCCGCGATATCCCCGAGGAGGACCTGCTCTATGTGACCGGCCGCATGAAAAACGGCTGCAGATTCCTTTTGGACCCCAGCTGGAGCCGGCTGGAAGAAAAGCTGGAACGACCGGGCCCCGGGTGGGAGCGCTTTCCCAAACGCATGGAGGTGAATTATTCCATTGTGGGCACCAAGGGGGTCATCCAGGCCGACTGCTTTGGCCCCAACGTCTACTTCTGCGGCGGCCCCAACGACCGCTATACCATCCAGTACACCTATTTTGACGAGTGGGTGGGCATGATGGACGAATTCTGTGACTGCATCCTGCACCGCCGCCAGCCCAAGATCAATCTGCAATGGCACCGCCGGACCGTGGAGGCCATGGTGCGCTGCTATGAATCCATCGCCAGCGGACAGCCGGTCCACCTGGACTGACAGGGAGGAAAGAAAACATGGCAATCAAGCATACCGCCGTGAGCTATTACGGCCTGAATTATGTGGAGCACGCCGAGCGGGATTTCCGGGAGATGCTGGAGCACGGCTGCGACACGGTGATCCTGGCCATCACCGAGTTTGATCTGGACTTCTGGTTCCCAAACCTGAACGCCATTGTGAAAAAGGCGCACCAGTTGGGCCTGCGGGTCTTGGCAGACACCTGGGGCATCGGCAAATACTTTGGGGGCGAACAGGTAAGCCTGTTTTTGCAGAACAACATCCACCACCGCCAGGTGTCGGCCTATACCGGGGAGGTGCTGCCCGCCGCCTGCTTCAACACGAATGCCTTTCGGGATTATTTCACCGGCCTGTGCATGAAGCTGGCCCGCGAGACCGAGGTGGACGGCTTTTTCTGGGATGAGCCCCACTATGCCTACCCCAAGGCCTACGCCTCCATCACCGGCGGCGCGGGGGACGACTGGTCCTGCCGCTGCCCCGAGTGCATGAAAAAATTCGGGGACTATTATGGTTACGAGATGCCCCGCTTTATGAACGACGATGTAAAGCAGTTCCGATGGAGGGAGGCGCTCAAGACCCTGGCGGACGCTTCAAAAGCGCTCAAGGAGTATAAGCCCGGGCTCGAGATCACCTGCTGTGTGCACGCCACCCTGAACAGCTACTATGTCACCGAGCAGCGCGGCTACGACAACTGGGAGCTGGTGGCCGCCTGCCCCTGGTTCGATGTTTTTTCCACCACCATCATCAACTGGTCGCTGCCCGAGAGCTTTTTTAAGGAGATCACCCAGCGCACGGTGGCGATGGCCAAAAAGTACGGCAAGCAGTCGGAGCGGTGGCTGATGGGTTACAACAAGCGCCCGGAGGATCTGGCCCAGGTGGACCGGGTGGTGAAGCTGTACGAGAGCCTCGGGGTGGACCGGCTGGCCACCTGGACCTACCGGGGCGGCTACGGCACCTCGGTGGCGGCGGAGGACCCGCTGCAGCTGTGGGACCGCATCGGCGAAAACTACCGCCGGGTGCGCGGCGGCTGAAAATCCATGGGCCTTTTATGAGGAGCGCTGGTTCCCAGGGGCTTTATGGCATTCGCAGAAAAACAAAACAGCCTAGAGGCCGCTGCGGCCCCTGGGCTGTTTTGTTTTTTTACGGCTGGCGGCCCCCCGCCGCCCGGTACAGCTCGTACCACTCGGGGCGGGTGAGGGAAAGATCGGCGCCCGCGCACAGTTCGGCCAGATGAAGCGGCGAGGCGGTGCCTGCGATCACCTGCATGCCCGCGGGATGCCGCAGCACCCAGGCGGCCGCGATGGCAGCCTTGCTCACCCCGTACTGGGCGGCCAGCCGGGCCAGCGCTTCGTTCAGCTCGGGCCAATCGGGGTGATCCAGGAACACCCCCCCGAACATGCCGAACTGAAGCGGGCTCCAGGCCTGGATGGTCGTTCCGGCCAAACGGCATTCGTCCAGCACGCCCCCGTCCCGGTCCAGCGCGTCGTCGAACAGGGTGTTGGCGCTGACGCCCTGGCGCACCATACTGCAGTGCGTCAGCGAAAACTGGAGCTGGTTTACGCGCAAGGGCTCGCCCACCGCGCGCTGCAAAAGGCGTAGCTGGGGCGCGCTGAAATTGCTCACCCCAAAATGCAGCACCTTGCCCGCGGCCCGCAGCTGCCGGAACGCTTCGGCCACCTCGTCCGGCTCCATCAGAGCGTCCGGCCGGTGCAGCAACAGAACATCCAGATGGTCGGTGCGCAGCCGGCGCAGGCTGGCCTCGGCCGCTTCCAGAAGATACTCTTTGGAAAGGTCGTAGCACACCCCCGGCCGGATGCCGCATTTGCTTTGCAGCACCATGCGCTGCCGCAGGCCCGGCTCGGCCGCAAGCAGGCGGCCGAAGGCTTCCTCGCAGGCGCCCTTGCCATAAATGTCGGCGTGGTCGAAAAAGTTCACGCCCAGCTCCAGGGCATTGTGCACGTGGCGCTCCAGCTCGGCGGGGGTGAGCGATGCGATGCGCATGCAGCCCAGCGCCACGGCCGAAACGCGCAGGCCGCTGCCGCCCAGGTCAAGATATTTCATAATAGGCCTCCTTGTGAAACAGGCTTTTAAAAAGGACGCTTCCATTATAGCACACCCCGCCAGACACGGCTGCCCCTGCCCTGCCGCCGCGCTGCAAAGGCTCTGCGCTCACAGCCGCAAGGCCGGAAAGCTGGTGCTTATGTCGCTGTCCAGCAGGGAGCGGATGGCGGCATCCCGCGAGTTGTTCAGATGCTCGGTCAGCAGACTGGCCGCCTCCTCGGCATTGCCGGCCAGCACCGCCCGCAGCAGGGCGATGTGTTCCTGCGTGGCTGAAAACTGCCGCCCATGGATGTTTTTGCCTGCCAAAATACGCAGCCGGTTGCTTTGGTCCAGAATATGGCCCATGGGGTCGCGGATGTAGGGGTTCGGGCAGGCGTTGCACAGAATGCGGTGCAGAAGATCGTCCATGGAATAGATCTTTTCGTAGTGCCCCTCGTCCATAGGGGCCGCGAGCATCTGCCGCAGGATCTCTTCCAGGGGGGCGCGGTCCACATTCTGCAAAAAGTTGCGCAGAATGTAGGGCTCGGTGTGCAGCCGGGCCTCAAAGATCATGCTCACCTCGCTGATGGAGATGTCGGCCACCACAGCGCCCCGCTTGGGCAGGATGCGGATCAGGTGCTCGTGCTCCAGCTTGTTCAGCGCCTCGCGGATGGGGGTGCGGCTGGCGTCCACCGTGGCCATCAACTCCGCTTCGCTGAGAACCGTGTTGGGCATGTAGACGCAGTGGATGATGTTTTGTTTGATCAGGCGGTAGGCCTTGTCTTTCAGGCTGTATTCTGCCATGGCTTGCTCCTTCCGGCGGATAAGATCGAGGTGACTGGCTTTATTATAAAAGAAGAAAAAGCAAAAGGCAACGGTTTGTTTTAAGTTGCATTCAAAGGATTCATCTTGTATACAAGATGAATCCTTTGAATTTATAAAAAGGTCCGATATAATAAAAATAGAAAGATTGGTCAAATATATTGACCAAAATGTGGACTATTTTGGATAAAAAGGAGAGATATTATGAAACGGTTTGTCGCTTTCTTGCTTGCATGTGCCTTATGCCTTATGGTTCTGGCAGGCTGCGGCGGGGCGCCTGTGGGCTCCGCGCCCCTTTCGCAGCCGGGGGCTGCGGCGGATCCCGGCGCGGCGCCCGCTGCGGGGGCCGCGATCACCCTGACCTTCGGCCACGGCCAGTCTGAAGCGCATTCCTTCCATCAGGCCGCCCTGTATTTCAAGCAGCTCATCGAAGAGCGCTCGGGCGGCGCCATTGCAGTAAATGTGCAGCCCAACGGCGCGCTGGGGGATGAAAAAGAGATGGCCGAGGGCCTGCAGATGGGCACTGTGGACATGGTGGTCTGCGCGGTGGCTACCCTGACCGGCTTTGACCCGGCGCTGGACGTGTTCAACCTGCCTTATCTTTTTGAGAGCCGTGAACAGGGAATTGCCGTGCTGGACGGCGAGATAGGCCGGGGGATGTTTGAAAACCTGGAGGGGCAGGGCCTTAAGCTGCTGGGCTTTTTTGACCTGGGGTTCCGCAGCATGACCAACAGCCAGCACCCCATTGCCGCCCCCGAGGACTGCAAGGGCCTGCGCATGCGCACGCTTCAGTCCAACGTGCTGGTGGAGGGGCTGAATACCTTTGGCATCGATGCGGTCTCGATGAGCTTCGGCGAGCTGTTTACCGCCCTGCAGACCGGCGCGGTGGATGGGCAGGAGAACCCGATCTCGGTGATCGACGCCTCACGCTTTTACGAGGTGCAGAAGTACCTCTCGCTCACTGAGCACATGTACGTGGTGCTGCCCCTGCTCATCAGCACCAAGACCTGGGAAAAGCTTTCGGCCGATCAGCAGCAGATGCTGCTGGAATGCGCCCAGGAAACCGTGCAGCACCAGCGGGAAGAGAACCTGGCCAACTATGAGGCGGAGCTGGCGGACCTGAAAGCCAACGGCATGGAGGTGAACGAGGTGGATAAGGCCGCGTTCCAAGCGGCCATCCAGCCTTTGTACGACACCTACGCCGGGCAGTTCGGCGCCACGGTGGAAAAGATCCGCGCGGTGAAGGGCTGAGCTTGGGCAATGCCCTCGGAAGGGAGGACAAGAATATGCTCTGTATCGTAAAAAAAGTGGACCGGGCAATGAACCGGGCGCTGGAATACCTGGTAATGACCATGCTGGCAGTCATGGTGCTGGTGGTCACGGCGCAGCTGGTGTTCCGTTGGATGCACGCCTCCATCCGCTGGAGCGAAGAGCTCTCGCAGTACACCATGGTTTGGTGCGCGTTTTTGAGCGGCGCACTGTGTGTGCGCAAGGGCTCCATGGTGGGGCTGGACCTGATCCAAATGCTGCTGCCTGCCAAAGTGGGCCGCGCGGTGAAGGTGCTGGTACTGGTGATCCAGGCGCTGCTGCTGGCCGCGCTTACCGTGGTGGGGGCAAAGCTGGCCGTGATGTATTGGGGCAACACCACCCCCATGCTCAAGTGGTCGATGGGGCTGGTGTATGCCGCCATTCCGGCCGGGTTCGGCCTTATGACGCTGGATTCAGTGTTTGTGCTGTGTGAGAACTGCGTGAAAGGGTGGGGGAACAAGGAATGATCGCAATTTTGTTTGTGTGCTTTTTTGTGCTGCTGTTCCTGGGCCTGCCCATCGCGTTTACCCTGGGCGGTTCCTCGCTGCTGGCGATCGCGCTGGGCAGCGAGATGGATCTTGCCATTGTGGCGCAGCGGATCTTTTCCGGTTCGTCCGGGTTCACTTTGATGGCGATCCCGTTTTTTGTGCTGGCGGGCAACCTGATGAGCTCCGGCGGCATTTCCCGGCGGCTTATTAACTTCTGCAACGTGATGCTGGGGCATGTGTCGGGCGGCCTGGCGATGGTGGCGGTAGTGGCCTGCGGTTTTTTTGCCGCGATTTCCGGGTCCAGCGCGGCCACTGCGGCCGCGATCGGGGCCATCATCATTCCGGAAATGCTCAACCACCGCTACGAGCGCAACTTCGCCGCCGCCACGGTGGCATCTTCGGCCGAGCTTGGGGTCATCATTCCGCCCAGCATTGGGCTGATCATGTACGGCGTGGCGGCCGAGCAGTCCATCGGAGACCTGTTCAAGGCAGGACTTTTGCCGGGCGTGTTTATCTGCGTGACCCTGATGGCCGCGGCCCATTTTATGGCGAAAAAGCAAGGGTTCGTGCCCAGCGAAAAAAGCACGGGCAAACAAAAGCTTGCCGCCCTGCGCAAGGCTGTGCTGGCCCTTTTTATGCCGGTCATGATCCTGGGCAGTATCTATGGGGGCCTGTGCACCGCCACCGAGGCAGCCGTGCTGGCGGTCGTGTATGGCTTTGTGGTGGGGGTGTTCGTATACCGGGAGATCAGGTGGAAGGACCTGCCCAAGATCCTACTGGATTCCTGCCTTACCGCCGCCACGGTGCTGGTGATTATCGGCTGTTCCAACATCTTTGGCTGGGTGCTGGCCAAGCAGTCGGTGCCGCAGCTGGTGGCGAACGCGTTCCTGGGCATCTCCGGCAGCAAGTATGTGTTCCTTTTGCTGGTGAACGTGCTGCTGCTGCTGGTAGGCATGTTCTGCGAGGCCGGGGCAGCGATGGTGATCCTGGCGCCTCTGCTTGCCCCCGTGGCCGCCAGCCTTGGGATCGACCTGGTCCACTTCGGCATCATTATGATGGCGAACCTGGCGGTGGGCATGGTGACCCCGCCCGTGGGGGTGAACCTGTACGTGGTATGCGACAGCGCCAAGGTGAAGATCGAGGGGATGATGCGCTATCTGCTGGTGTTCTTTGCGGTGCTCATTCTTGATCTTCTGGTCATCACCTTTGTGCCGCAGCTTTCGCTGCTGCTGCCCCATCTTCTGGCCTGACGCGGCCGCCTGAAAGCGAGGAAGAGCGATTGAAAATTACAAACGTACAGGCGATCTGCCTGAAATATCCTTACGAGCGGCCCATTGCCGATGGTTGCACCCCCTGCTATGCACGCTCGGCTGTGCTGGTGCGGGTGGAAACCGACACACAGCTTTATGGCCTGGGCGAGGCAGCCACGTTTGGCGGAAACCTGGATGCGATGAAAGTGATCGTGGAGCGCCAGCTTGCCCCCCTGCTGGTGGGCGAAGACCCGCTGGACATTGAGCGGCTGTGGAACAAGCTGGTGTGGAACAATTGGTCGGCTGGCCGCCGCGGCATGGTAATGGGCGGCATCAGCGGCATCGACATCGCCCTGTGGGATCTGCTGGGCAAGGCGGCGGGCATGCCGCTGTATCGCCTGCTGGGGGCAAACGCGCACCGAGTGCAGGGATATGCCAGCGCAGGGTTTTATGCGCCAGGCAAAGAGGCGGGGGATCTGGAGCGGGAATTGGAAGGTTACTGCGCCATGGGCTTTTCTGATTTTAAAATGAAGATCGGCCGGGTGCGGGGCATGATCAGCTCCCCTTTGCGGTATATGAAGGGGGGAGACTGGGCCTACAGCTATGAACAGGATGCCGCACGGATCGCCGCGGCGCGGCGTGTGATCGGCCCCGGCGCGCGCCTGATGGTGGATATGAATTGCACCTGGGATCCGGACGCCGTGGTAGCCGGTGAGCAGATGTTCCGCGAATACGGCGTGTATTGGGTGGAAGAACCCACCCGAAGCGATGATGTGCGCAGCTACGCGCGCATTGCGGCGAGCCTGAAGAGCACACTGGTGGCGGGCATTGAGTCGGAACAGGGGCTGGCCCGTTACAGTGAACTGGTGGAAATGGGAGCTTTGGATGTGGTGCAGGCAAACCTGGGCTGGGCAGGCGGCATTACCGAAGCAAGGCGGATCGCCGCGCTGGCGTTGGCGCACGGCAAAATGTTCACCCCGCACACCTTTTTTTCAGCAGTGCTCAATGCAGCCAACGTGCATTTTTCCGCCAGCCTTTCCAACGTGCCCTTTATCGAGTGTGAGCTCAACCCGAACCCGCTGCGGACCGACCTGCTCAAGCGGAACCTGGAAATGGACGAGCATATGTGCTTTATCCTGCCCCAGGGGCCGGGGCTGGGGATCGAGGTGGACTGGGAAAAGGCGGAACAATATATATACAAAACGTAATCTTTACAATGGATTTTACTGGATTTCAACACTGCGGGGGTGGCCTTACCACCCCCGCAGTGTTTTTTTGCCGCCTGGAAACATTGCACCGGGCAGCGCGATAAGCTACAATAGAAAACGAAAACAACAACAAGAGGGAGGCGGGGCGGATGCAGACGGTTTCCATGCTCATCAAGCCGGCCACGGGCCGGTGCAACCTGCGGTGCAGCTATTGCTTTTACGAAGATGTGGCAGGCCACCGGGCCGAGCGGGATATGGGCCTTATGAGCGAAGCCACCCTGGAACGGCTGGTGCGCACAGCTATGACAAGCGCGGAACGGCGGGTGAGCTTTGCGTTTCAGGGGGGGGAACCCATGCTGCGGGGCCTGCCTTTTTTTGAGCGGTTCGTGCAGCTGGAACGGCAGTATCAAAAGCCGGGCCTTGCGGTGGAGCACTCGATCCAAACCAACGGGACCCTTGTCGACGAGGCTTGGGCCGGCTTTTTTGCCAAGGAGCACTTTTTGGTGGGGCTCTCGATCGACGGCACCAAGGATCTGCACGACGCGAACCGGCTGGATCCTGCGGGCCGAGGCAGCTGGAACCGGGCAGTGCGGGCACTGGCACTGCTGCAAAAGCACCGGGTGGAAACGAACCTGCTGTGCGTGGTTACCGGGGCCGTGGCCCGCCGCGGCCAGGCGGTGTATCAAAGCCTGAAAAAGCTTGGGGTGGGCTACCTGCAGTTCATTCCCTGCCTGGACCCGTTGGGCGAAGAGCGGGGGCAGCGGCCCTTTTCCCTTACACCCGCGCGCTATGGGCAGTTTTTGAAGGACGTGTTCGAGGTCTGGTACCGGGACTGGGAGCAGGGGCAGTATGTGAGCGTGCGGCTGTTCGACGACTACGTGCATCTGCTGACCGGGCAGCCCGCGGGGGCGTGCGCCACCAGGGGAGATTGCGGCCAATATTATGTGGTGGAGGGGGACGGCAGCGTGTACCCCTGCGATTTTTTTGTGCTGGACGAATGGCGTATGGGAAATTTGAACAGGCAGGATCTGGAAGAATTGGCCGCGGCGCCCGCGGCGCAGCGTTTTTGCGAGCTGGGCTGCGGGCACCCTGCCGCCTGCGGCGGCTGCCGGTGGCTGCCGCTGTGCGGCGGCGGCTGCCGCCGCGACTGGGTAGGGGAAGAACGGAACTATTATTGTGAGGCATTGCGGGAGTTTTTTGAATACGCTTACCCCCGCATGGAACACATTGCCGGCATGGAGCGCCGCGCTATGGCGGACCGGTTTGAAAGATAAACAGGAAAAGCGCTTGCCCGGGCATTGCAGCCCGGGCAAGCGCTTTTTTGATGAGCAGGGGTCTACACCACAAGAGCGAGGCATAACATTCCCAGATAATAGGTGATTAGATTAAGCGCTCGGAACGCCCGGCGCTTTTTATAGTAGAAATACAAAAATAGAAGCACACAGTCTGAGATAAGGAACAGGATGCCGCCCACGGCCGCCAACCAGACGCCGGTGTGCAGCGCGTAGCTCACGCTCTGCGCACACATCAAGCCTACAAAAAAGGAATAGAACAGCGCGGGTGAGGCCATGCGCCGCAGCCGAAAGCGATGCTTGTCTCGCGCGGCGAGAGCGGCGGCGCCCACCAGGCATGCGGGCAAAAGAAATTGTGAGGGGCACCAGCCGGAGGTAAAGCCGAATAAAAGGCAAAAACCGGCGTGGGCCAACACAAAACAGACGGCGCCGGCAGAAAAAAAGCGGCTGAAAAAGCCCGCATGGGCATTTGCGAGCCCTAAAAGCACATCGCCTGCCGCGCACAAAAAAAGGCAGAGAAGCAGCCCCCAAGCTTGGGCGGATCCGGAAAAACGACACAGAGCCACCAGTAAAAAACCAAGGCTGGCCGCCGCCTTGCCCCAGGGGTAATAATTTTCCAGCGGCCGGCAGTATGCCGTGACCAGCAAAAATGCCAGCGCCACCAGCGAATATACGATCGAACCGATCAACATGAGCGGTCTCCTTTTCGAAACTTTCCTTTTTTATTATCATACGGGCAATAAAGGAAAAAGAAAAGCAAAAAGGGGAAATTTTATAAGGCAGGGCTTAAACAAGTGAAAGGCTACAGGATTGGAAGGGGGACTTTGTATTTGGGAGGCACTTTTTCTATCCACACCCTCCGCGAGGAGGGCGACCTGCCAGTCGCCCCCGGCGCGTTGCTTGCGTCGGCATTTCTATCCACGCCCTCCGCGAGGAGGGCGACGGCCGGATAACCTGGTAATCAACCCCCGCGAGGCATTTCTATCCACGCCCTCCGCGAGGAGGGCGACCAGCTTATCATGCATCACCCGCGATTTCAGCGTCATTTCTATCCACGCCCTCCGCGAGGAGGGCGACATCAACAGTCTGCTCTTGCACATGAAACAACAAGATTTCTATCCACGCCCTCCGCGAGGAGGGCGACCGCCCCGGCGGTGGTCATTGATTTGGCTGCGGGGATTTCTATCCACGCCCTCCGCGAGGAGGGCGACGTAAACCGCAAGGCCCGAATGCTGGTAGTATGCATTTCTATCCACGCCCTCCGCGAGGAGGGCGACCTCATCCGTGTAATTATTGATACTTTTGCCCTTGGATTTCTATCCACGCCCTCCGCGAGGAGGGCGACGTACCACAAAGGCTTTGACCAGACGAAATGTGAATTTCTATCCACGCCCTCCGCGAGGAGGGCGACATCGTGGGGGCGTTGGCCGAGCACGGTGCCACCAATTTCTATCCACGCCCTCCGCGAGGAGGGCGACCCGCGGCAAAACGGTATACGAGCTGTACCGGAGCCAATTTCTATCCACGCCCTCCGCGAGGAGGGCGACGCGTTCGTATGGTTCGTCTCGCAGCTGCGGCGAATTTCTATCCACGCCCTCCGCGAGGAGGGCGACGCGTTCGTATGGTTCGTCTCGCAGCTGCGGCGAATTTCTATCCACGCCCTCCGCGAGGAGGGCGACGCTGTTTTATAGGCTTTGACCGACCCCGCAGCGTCATTTCTATCCACGCCCTCCGCGAGGAGGGCGACATGGTGCACCACCATCACCCCAGGCGAGGCTTTTATTTCTATCCACGCCCTCCGCGAGGAGGGCGACTTAACTACAATGCGGTTAATTATGATGAGGTTGTAATTTCTATCCACGCCCTCCGCGAGGAGGGCGACATGAGGAAGCAGCGGCAAAGGGAGAATATATCCTTATTTCTATCCACGCCCTCCGCGAGGAGGGCGACCGCTGGTGTGTTTAATGCTATGTACACCGGCGCTGAATTTCTATCCACGCCCTCCGCGAGGAGGGCGACCCATACTTCTGATAATACTTTATGGTCTACTTTGCATTTCTATCCACGCCCTCCGCGAGGAGGGCGACAAAGATTCCTAACTTCTTTGGTCGTAAATCTTGATTTCTATCCACGCCCTCCGCGAGGAGGGCGACTTTACAAGCCTGCGAGTGCCTTTATATGTATCAAAATTTCTATCCACGCCCTCCGCGAGGAGGGCGACTTATATCACTGGCGTAATTGCAGCGTGGTTTTCTAATTTCTATCCACGCCCTCCGCGAGGAGGGCGACTGCTGAGTTACTCGCGCAAGTTCTGTGCGCAAACATTTCTATCCACGCCCTCCGCGAGGAGGGCGACTGCGCCCATTTGTTTTCGCTATGACTGTAAACTTATTTCTATCCACGCCCTCCGCGAGGAGGGCGACCATATCACCGCTATAAGCAAACTTAGGCTGCGCGATTTCTATCCACGCCCTCCGCGAGGAGGGCGACTGCAAAATTGCACAAAAAAGAGCGATTCTAAATGTGCAAGAAGGATAAATTCCTTTGAAAACTGCAAATGTTTTTAAAATATTAAAGGTTGGCGAGGGAAAACGAAGCAGGATAGAGGGAATAATTGCTTTTTATAAGGTGCGAACGACCCGGGCGTTTTATGTCCGCTTGCTTTTCGCACAAAGACGGATCACACCATTAAAATGCCCTCGGTGTCGTACCCAGGATGCGCGCCCACATGTTCGATGCGGGTGTGATAGCGGGCGCCCAGATTGTAAAAACGCAGACTGTCCGTTGCCGGGTCGATCAGACCCTCTAAACGATGTTTGATCGCTGCGTATTGTGCGGCATCAAGTTTACATTCGAAAACGCTGTTTTGAACCCGTTGCCCATAGTCTACACATAGTTTGGAAACTTTTCGCAGGCGCTTGCGCCCGGCAGCCGTTTCCGTGTTTACATCGTAGGTGATCAAAACCAGCATAAGCCACACTCACTTCCACAAAAAGGGCGGATAAGCGTCGAGGTCGCCGCGCAGGTAGCGGGCCAGAAGCAGGGCCTGAACATAGGGAAGCAGCCCCCAGTAAAGCTTTTCCCCCAGGAAGGGGTGTGTCAGCGTCTCCCGCTTTTTTGCCTGCCAGCCGGCGAGGACAGCTTTCCGACCATCCTCGTTCAGGTAGACCGCCCCGTTTTCCCGCAGGTCAAATTGCCTGGGGGAGATCTGCCGGCTGTTGATGAGAGAAAGCGCAAAGCGATCTCCCAATACCGGGCGAAGCTCCTCCATTAGATCCAGTGCCAAAGAAGCCCGGCCCGGCCGGTCGGTGTGCAGATACCCCACGTACGGGTCGAGCCCGCATCCGCGCAAGGCGGCGCCGCACTCGTTCGCCAGTAAGGTATAAACAAAGGAGAGCAGCGCATTCACGCGGTCAAGCGGCGGGCGGCGGGAACGGCCTCGGAAAAAGAAATCGCTTTTGTTTTGCAGGATCAGCTCGTCGAACACGGCAAAATATTGCTGCGCCGCTGCGCCTTCCACCCCGCGAAGAGAGTCTGTGTCCGGCTGGGCCGGAAGGCTGTGCAGAGCGCCTGCAAGGGCTGCGCTGGCGGACTTGAGCCGCGCGGCATCCACCCGGAGCGCATGATCCCGGGTGGCGCGTTCCAACACCCAGCGGGAGTTGTAAAGCTTGCCGGTGAGAAACCCAATGGCTAAGTCTCGGCAGGCCAATGGGCTGTCGGCACGGCGAAATTGTTCCCGGCGCAGCAGCACGTTGCCCTGGGCAGTACCGGTGGTTTGGCACAGGAATCTGCCTTGAGGGGAATAAAAAGACAGAAGGATCCCCCGTTCGGCGCAGGCGCCCATCAAGGCCGGGGAGGCGCCTTTGTAAGAAAAGCACAAGATCCCCTCCAGCGTGTGCAGCGGAAAACGCCCCACAGTTTCGCTTTCCCGCAGGACCACCACATTTTCGCCCTCCAGCGAGAGATAGACATCCTCGGAGAGAACGAAGAGGGTATTGAGAAGATTCCTCACTTCGGCGCCACCTCCTCTTCCAGCGCTTGCTGGATGTAAGCGCGTGCCGACGGTTTTCGAAGCAAAGCGGGCAGGCAGAGCTCCTTGAGCGAACAGGCGTTGCAAAAACGCCCGGGCTTCACTTTGGGGGTGTATCCGCGCTGGGCATAGCCGTGCATTTCCTGCAGCATGGCCTTGACCTGGGCCCGCAGTTCGGGGGTAAACAGCACTTCCTCGCGGCGGCGGGTCTCGCCATAGAACAGAGCCCCGGCGGCAATGGGGCAGCCCAACATCTCTTCCAGGCACAGGGCCTGGCCGCAGAGCTGCAGGCGATCAGCGTCGTTCTCTTTGGCGCGGCCGCGCTTGTATTCCACCGGATAGGGCCGCCAGTGCCCCTCGCGCCCGGCGAGGGGCACCCCCGCTTCATCGGCATAAAACTCCACCACATCACAGGCGCCGGAAACGCCCAGCGTGGCGGAAAAAATGCGCAGGTCCCGCAGGATCAAAAGATCGCCCCGCTTTTCACCGCCCGCCTCATGCGCCTTTTCGTGCAGGAGGCTGCCCTCGGTGGTGCGAAGGTTTTCGGCCCAGAGCTGTTCAAGATGAATGAGAGCCCACTGGCGGCGGCAAAAGGAAAAATGCTGTATGCCCGACAGCATCAGCCATTCTTCCTCTGGATAAACGGTCACCCCATGACCGTACAATCCACGCCCTCGGGCAGGGGCTCGGAAATGGTGACGGTATAGTCGGCATAGGCGCGCGGGACCGAGACCTCGGGTTTGCGCGCCACCTTGACGGCCTCAAACAGTTTATAGGCAGGGGCACAGCCCAGCTCGCTGTCGTGCTTAAATACGATGAGCTGCCGCACTGCCATTTTTCCCCGCGCGGCGGAATGATCGGTTTCGAACATGTTCAGGATCGCCTGCCACAGCAGGGCAAGGTCTTCCTCCGAGAAGCCGGTCGTTTTGCGCGCAAGATTGGCCGATATGTACCCCTCGGCGCGATAAAGGGCATAGGGAACGATGTATTTGCGGCCCATCTCGGTGCCTTTGCGCTCTGCGTCGGCTTCGGTGGTGATGGCCACCCGGGTAATGGTGATCTCCTGCGGCAGAATGGGATCGACGGAACGGGCAAAGCTGAGCTGCACCGGCCCGCGCACCTGGCCGCAGTTGAGGTTCCCCTTTACAAAGGTGGTCATCACGGCGCCGAAGGTGCGGATGTCGAAAAAGTTTTGGCACATGAAATCCCGCACCTTTGCGTCCAGGGCCGGGTCTGCTTTTTTTGCGTCCGTCAGATCCTTACCAGCAACGCCCAGATATTCCAGGGCTTCCTTATCGCTGCGGTTCAGGGGAACGCTGTCTTTTACATAGATGCGCCAGCCGGGGGCATCCTCTTTGGCGATCTCCACGTAATTGCGGATCTTGCGCTTCAGGCAGACGTCGCTGACCAGGCCATAGCCGCTCTCGGGGTCGACACGCGGCATGTTGCCCGCGTCCGGGTCGCCGTTGGGGTTGCCGTTTTCCACATCGAACAGGATGACGAATTCATAACGGTTTTTGATAATATCAGACATTTTCAGTTTCCTCCTTTTTTGCATAACGTTTTTGGGTCTGGTGATAATAGCCGAGCTGGAAAGCCCCTTGTTCCTGCAGAGTCATACGCGCGGGGTAAGTTTCGTCGATTCGGCCGAGCAGTTCGGTGATCTGTTTATTATAGCGAATTTGATTGCCGACAGTCAGCTTGCGCAGATGCTTTTGGGCCAGGTTGAGCAGCAGAGGGAGGATGGATGCTGGGGTGGAGGAGGCGCTGTTGAAATATTTGTCTTTGATGGTGGCATTGATGCCGGGGTTTGCATCGGCCTGTACTGCTTCCAGCACCGAGAACAAACGGCCCAGCACATAAGGGGCATAGCAACTTTCTTCGTTCAATTTCACGGTCAAAACCTCCTTGGGGATTTGATGAGGGCTACGTAAATAGTACGCTTTTATAATGCCGGCCCGCCCACGGGTGACTTCGTGTTCGGCCCGAACGCGAAGATGAACGCCATTCAACAAGGTGGCGGGATAGGGTGTGCCAGTCAAAATGGCACGAAGCACATCGCCGGCCAGCTGTGGGGAAGCTGTTTTGCTGCGGGAGTTTTGATTTACGGTTTCCTGGAGCAATTTCCACAGTGGAAGGGCTTCAAAATTGTCGAAGCTGGGGCGCACGATGTTGATATCGCTGTAATGCTGGTTCAGATTTTTGATAAAATCGCCGAAGGTATCCCGCAGGAAAAACCGCACCGACAGCCGCGCCGCATTGGGGGCAAGCCCCAAAAAGTAAAAATGTTCGCCGGGTTGCAGGGCAGCGCCCTGCCAATCGGCAGGCTCGCCTGCAGCCAGTTTGCCCAATACGCTGCGCAGATCCTGATCGGTGACGCCTTGGGGCGGGCCGAACAGGGCGGCGATGCCCGCGTCCTGGTAAGCGGTTTCGCCGTGCTCGGCCCAGCACACCACAGTGGTGTCGCCGATGGTCTGGCGGTGGCCGCGGTCGGCCAGCAGGGCGTTGAGCGCGGTGGTGTAAGCAAAGGCGGCATAATCGCCCACCGGGGCGTTCTCGCCCTGTTCATGCCCGTAAGAATTGAAGGCGGGGCCATTGAAAGACACCAGCGCCGCCCCGGAGGACTGCGCTCCCGTTACCCCCTTGATCATGGGATGAAGACGGGCAAGCGGGGCTTGCTTGCCTGTGACAAGGCATTGCACCGTGGCGGCCCCGGCGCTGCTCTGGCTGTAATAACGCTGCCAGGCTGCGGCGATGGCGGGGTCTTCGGTTACCGGCTGCATGTCATAACAAAAGACCAGGTTCGCATTGCCCGTGATCTCGTTCCAGGCTTCGGCCAACAAAGGGTGTTCGGCCGCGGCGCCCGGCTGCCAGGAGCCGAAAAAGGCCAGCACTGCGCGGGCGGCAGGGCTGCCCACATCCTTTAAGATCTCGCGGTGCAGCGCCGCGCAGGCGGCAAAGCAGTCCTTGGCACGCACCGGCTTGCCCTTTGCGTCCGCTCCCAGAAGATAGGTACAGGTGTCACACAAAAAATTGGCCGCAATGCCGGAGGAGCGGGTGACATGGGCGGGCGCCCGCATGGCACGGGGGGCCAGCGCCGTTTTTTTGCCAAATTGCTGGGGCTGCAGATACGGGATCAACTGGATCAGGGACCCGTCGTCGCCCAGTTCCAGCCCATAGCTGACCTTAAAAGCGCTGTCCCAGCCGGGAGGGGAGAGCCTGCCCTGGGCCAGTAAAGCCTCATAGTATTGGGTCAAGGCTTGTAAAATCACGAGACCACCTCGCAATCGTGCAGGTCCAGCACACCGTTTACCATCCGCGCACGAAAGAATTGCGAGCGGATATCACGCGGGTTGCTGTAGTCCAGATCGTACAGCATGTAGCCCAGATCCTGGGTCACGGCAAGGGCGGGGATCTCCTCAGCTGGCCATTCACGAAAATGGGCCGGAAACTCCCGGCAGCCGAAGCATGGTTGGTGATAAAACTGCCCGCGGCTGAGCCTCCGGCGCAGGATATCCTGAAATTTTCCGGCGTTATCTCCGGGAGCGGCCTTTTCCGTGAGTGTGAAATGGGCTTCGATCACATAATGCACATCCTGCAGCACCATGGCCGCGCGCTGCTGGATGTCTTCGGGGGTATAAAGAGCCAGAGGTCTGCCCGTTTTCATGGCGGTGCGGGCATTGCTGGCCAGCACGGTGGATTTGACTTCGTTGCGGCGGACGGTTGTGAAGCGGATGGGGTTCAGCACGTGGATCTTGTCGATATGGTACTTCATGCCAGGGTGCCAATAGATCGCCTCGATCAGCCCACGGGCCGCCGAGGGGGTGATCACATCGTAAGAGACCCGCTCGGTTTTCATCTCGGGGCGCGAAAAACAGGCATACGGGCCCCATACTTCAATGCAGATGGACAAAGCGTTGGGTCAACTCCTTTCATATCAAGCTGGCGCTGTGATTGGAAAATCAGAATAAACCGCACATTTTAAAACCTCCTGATAAAAAGTTTGATGTTTCCCGAATGTAAAAACGAAAAACGGCCTCGCTTTACAGAAAGAACCCCTCCCCGCCTTCCACATCCATCGCAAGCCCTGTGCCCGGATTATACAAGCTTGTGTTGGACAAAATAGCCGAGTTGTCCTCCAGCAGGGTGAGCGCACCGGCATGATAAAGCGCATCAAAATGTTTGGGATACACGGCTACGCTGTAAATCCCCAGTTTGCGGAAGAGCGTGCGGCTGCGCGCGCCGCCCTGCAGGGCCCGGCACAGCGAGGCCCCTTCGCCGATGGGCAGGTAAACGGTGCGGGTGGGCGTGTCGATAAGGGTGAATTCGTCGGCAATTTGGGAAAAGGGTAAGAGGGAGCCGCCTGCGCCTTCCACGCAGGCGTGCAGGATGCCTTTTTGATCCAGCGCTGCTGCGCCCTTTACAAGGCGCAGTTTGGTGAAATAGCCTTGAATCGCGGGCGGCAGGTCCAGCGCGTTCGGCCAGGTGCGCCGAACATACTGCCAGGCGGCCAGATTTTGCTTTAGCATCGGCGGGTCGGGGTTGCCGCTTATGGCAAAAACGTACACAGGGCTCTCGGCCGCGCTGCGTCTGCCCTCGCGGTTGCAGCGCCCGGCGGTCTGGAGGATGGAATCAAGGCCGGCGGCCTCGCGGTATGCCGCGGGGAAATCCACATCTACGCCAGCCTCGATCAGGGAGGTGGAAACGACCCGGCAGGGCAGCCCATCCCTCAGGCGCTGCCGGATCTCGGCCAGCTGGCGGCGGCGGTCGGCGGCGCACAAGAGGGTGGTGAGGCAATAGCGGCCTTCGGCAGGCAGCGCGGCGTACAATTCCTGGGCCTGCTTGCGGCGGTTGACCACACACAGCACCTGCTCGTGGCCGCGCAGACGGGCGCCCAGCGCCTCGGCCGAGAGCTCGCCCAGATCGTGCAGGGTAGTTCGGCGCAGGGCGGTATAAAGCGCGGCTGCATTGGGGCAGATCTCTTGCAGAGGCGCGCTGCCGGGCAAAAATTCCTCGAAAAGCGGATCCAGCGCGGGCTGGGTGGCGGTGCAGAGAACGGCAGTGGCCCGGTAATGGCGCACCAGCTCTGCAACGGCGGCGATGCAGGGGCGCAGATAGGCAAGGGGCAGGGTCTGCGCCTCGTCGAAAATGATGACGCTGTTGGCGATGTTGTGTAGCTTGCGGCAGCGGGAGGAGCGCGAGGCGTAGAGCGATTGAAAAAATTGTACGGCTGTGGTCACAATCACCGGTGCGTCCCAGTTTTCGGCGGCCAGAGCACGGCGATAGTCCGCGGGGGACATTTCCTGCTCCTCCAAAAGCTGATAGTCCGCGCCGGCGTGATGGGCCAGCACGTTTTCTGCCCCCAGCAGGTCGCTGAACACCGCCGCCGTTTGATCAATGATGGAGGTATAGGGGATCACATAAATGATCCGGTCCATGTGGTTGTGTGCGGCATGCTCCAGTGCGAAGGCCAAAGAATCGAAGGTCTTGCCCCCGCCGGTGGGCACTGTGAGTGTGTAAGCGCCGCGCTGCCAGGCCGCGCCCGCCGACATGCAGGCCCGCAGCACCTGATTGCGCTTTTCATTCAGCGGGGTACTGGGCGTGGCGTTCAGCCAGGAATCGGCTTTACTTCGCATTCTGTGCAAAAGAGCGGGGATAGGATCGGATTCGCCCCGCGGAGGAGCGGCGTTTTCCATAAAGGCTTCGGTGTCAAGATAATCGGCGTCTACCAGGCAGGAATACAGCATACGGGTGAAGAACATAAGGGAAAAACTGCTTTGGGCGCAAAAGCCGGGCAGTTCCACCGCGGGCAGGTCGATCTCCTGCCGCCATGCGTCATAGGCGGGAAGCTCCCGCTTGAGCCGCCCGAACAGGGTGGAGGCCTTGGCTGTATCGACCTTTGGGGAGCCGCCGTCCGGCAGGCCGGCATGGTGCCCCGCCACGGCAAAAGCCAGTGGGTACAGGCCGCGGGCATAGGCTTCTTTTGCCCCGGCAGTGGAATGGTCCACCCGGCCGCTGTGCTGTGGGTCATGGATGCGGCGCTGAAAATCGCCCGAGTATTTACCGATGTCGTGCATAAGCCCGGCGGCGCGGCCCAGCTGCTCCTGGTCAAAGGCCGCGGCAAAACGGGCGGCCCGCTCTGCCGTGCCCGTTAAGTGATCGGCTACGCTCTGGCGGCGAAGACCGTCTTCGCTGATGTGGGCGTCGAACAAATCTGCCATGGAAAAATTACCTCCTGAAATGCGAAACCATTGAACCTGCTTTTTAAGAATAGCACAAAGCTGGTACGATCTTTGGGACTTTTAAAACAAATGGGAGGATTTAGAGGAAAAAGAAAAAACTATATAAATAGTATATCACAAAACTTTTAAAGGAGATACCATCGAAAAACACATAAAAAGAAAATAAAAATAGCCATAATGCCAATTGATGCTTTGTAAATTGTAAGGAATACAAAAGTTTTACTATAAAACGATGGATGCTTTTCATAAGGATTAAATTTCCACAAAATCCTTTGCAGTATCAAGCCATGAATATTGCCCCTTGCCTCTTCAACCTGTGGCTGGTGCTTTTCCTTTCAGTTCTGCCCATACCATCTGAATTCTTCCGGGGTATTGTTGCATTAAAAAGCAGACACCACCAAAAACATGCGTTTTTAATGGTGTCTGCTTTTTGTTTGTTGATATAAACCTTTTTAACACCAACGGATCCACCCGTGTTTGGGATGCGGGTTTTATATCAAAGATTGAAACTTTGCTGAAGGATCAAAGACCGTTCCGGGGACTGCACCCGGAAACCTTGAATGGTGCTTTTCCTATCATACCCCATTGCCTTGTTATATTCGAATCGATCAAGATCGATCTTTTCCAGATCTTTAATAAAATAGATGCATTCCCAGGTAGCGCCTTCCGCATCATTTCCCCATAAAAATTTCGCCAACTCGGCGTTGCGGACTGTATGGACGACCTGCGCTTTATAGATAAATTTAAAGCCCGCTGCTTTCCCGCCGTAGAAGAGGATAATATCCCCTTTGTGCAGCTTTTCCCATTCATGCAAACTTTTGTTTGCCTTTGTACCCCATAAGCGAAACTTTCCTTCCGGATACTCTTTTTCAAGGACATTCCGGGTAGTATTGCTGATAAAGCTTAGAACATCTTCCAGTATAATATCCGCTTTTATTGTTTTTTCCAAATGCTGAAGTGATGCAGGGTCACTACAGGGCTGGACAGCTACGTTGGGCGTCAATTGTTCTGATATATATTGATTCAATTCCGATTCCCTCGCTTTCCATATTGGAATTTAGTGATTAGAGTATAGCACTCTTGCTGTTTTTGTACAAGCAATCCAACTTGTCGCTTGAAAGGCCACGTGACAGTGCATCTGGTCGTGTTATAGATAGAATGTATTCCCATAAAGGCTTCCCACTTTCGAAAAAAGAGTTGAGACGCCCCGCAATGAAAAATCAAGAGTGGGGGCCTTCGATCAACTTGATGAGCTGGCAGGACAACAGGATCTGGTTGGTCACGCTGAAGCTTTCCAGGTCAAGCTGGAACAATTCGCGTATTTTGGCAATGCGGTAGTTGATGGTGTTGCGGTGCACATGCAGATAACGCGCGGTCGCGTTGACGCTGCGGTTGGTCTGCAGATAGACCATCAGCGTGTTGAGATAGCAGGTCTGCTGTGCCTGGTCGTACTGGTAGAGCTCATATGCCTGGCGGCCGCAGTAGTACATCAGTTCGCTGCGGGGGATCTGGGACAAAAGGTCATACACCTTGACCTCGTCGTAAAAAATGTGATTCCGGTCGTTTGCCAGCAGATAGGGGCGCAGGCGCACCGCGTTGATTGCCTGCTTGCGGTAGCGCTTGAAGGCAAAAAGATCGCTCACCGGGTCGCTGATGCCGCATACAAGTTTTTTCTTTTTCAGATATCCATCCAGTTCCTTCAGACGCTCGCTGTCATGGGGGTCGCAGTGCCTTGCCTCGGCCAAAATCACAAGGGCCTGCCCGGCAATGACAATGGCCCCACCGGGGAAGAAACGGAGCAATTCCAGCTTGAAGCTGTCCTTGCCGGCGTTATAGGATAAAAAACCGGTCAGATCGGCGCAGAGCACCCGGTACGCGGCGCCGGGGCGCAGGCTGCTGGAACGCAGGCAGTCGATAAAATGGCCCCGGTTCACAAATCCATCGTTCACCAGGTCCAGCAGAATGTCTTCATTTTTCGTTTTTCGCCCGGAGTCGCTGAATTTCATGTGGGTATACAGCTCTTTGGCAATGAGCTGGGCCACAAAATAGTATTCCTCTTCGCCGGTGGCGTCGAAGGCCTCGCCCGCTTCGGTGACATTCATGTAGCCAAGCAGCTGCGAATGCATGGTAAGGCGGTAAAAGCGCCGCCGCCGGCCGCTGATCTGGCTCACTGTCATGCATTCATAGCGGGCGCCTTTGTCTTTAAGCTGATCCCACTTGCTCAGCGTGGCCGAAAATTCCAGTGTGATGTAACCCCGCTCCACCGCCTGCCGCCAGGTTTCGTCCGGGGCGGTGATGGCGGTGGAATGGGCCACGATGTTGCTGGTGTTCCCAATGATCACCAAAGGGCTGTTCAAAAACAGCGCTGCCTTTTCCACGATTTGATCCAGACTCTCGCCGTTCAGCGCAGCCTGGACAAGCTGCCATTTTTTTGTTTGATCCAACGCTCTGCTCCTTTGGGCGCGCAGCACAATTACCGGTGCTGGTTTTAGGCTATCGTAACATTTTTTTCAGGGGAAATCAATGTTATAATCGAGTGCGAAAGGTTGATAGTTAATAAATTATCGACCTGCGCGCCGCCCGGCAGCGCCGCGCAGAAACTACCTTTAGGAGGAAAAGCAGTATGTTTGATTTTAAGGGAAAAACCGTTCTTGTGACCGGCGGTGCACAGGGGATCGGCAAGGAAATTGTAAAAGGCGTTGTGAACGGCGGCGGTCATGCCGTGATCCTGGACATCAATGAGGAGGGGGCCAGGGCAACGGCCGACGAGCTTGGGAACTGCGGTGCCTACCGCATGGATCTTGGCAGCCCGGAGAATATCCGCGAGGTGATGGCCCGGGTGCTGGGCGATTTTGAGCGGGTGGATGTGCTGATCAATTGCGGGGGCGTGATTTCCAAGGTTCCGTTCCAGGAGCTCACCGACGCCGAATGGGAGCGCACCCTGCGTATCAACCTGACCGGAACCTTTACCACCTGTTCCGCCATCTACCCCTACTTTATGGAAAAGAAGGGTGGGCGCATCGTGAACGTATCCTCGGTGGCCGGCAAAATCGGCGGCGGGCTGCTGGGTACCGCGGCCTACGCCACCTCCAAGGCGGGCGTGAACGGCCTGACAAAAGCCATTGCCAAGGAGGGCGGCAAATACGGTATTTCCTGCAACGCCGTGTGCCCCTCGTTCACCAAAACGCCCATGACCCGCAGCCTGGCCGAGGACGCCGAAAAGAATGCGAAGGTCATCGGGATGATCCCCCTGGGCCGTGCAGCCGACCCCTCAGAGCCCGCGCAGATGATCCTGTTCTTTGCGTCGGAAGCCGCCAGCTTTGTGAACGGGGAGATCGGCGACTGCGACGGCGGCATCGTGCTGGATTGAGCGAAAAAGCGAAGTGAGGACGCGTGGCTTTATGAAAAAGATAAAATTCAAGCGGTTTCCCGGCGACACCATTGTTGTGCCGATGCTGATCGGCGTTGTGCTGAATTCCTTTGTGCCGCAGGTGCTGCAGATCGGCGGCTTTTTCACCGGCATCGTGAACGGGACCAGCGCGCTGGTGGGGGTGTTCCTGCTGTTTTTGGGGGCCACCATCGATGTGCGCAGCACCCCGAAAGCCATTAAGATCGGCGCGGTGGTCATTGGCACAAAGGTGGCGCTCTCGGTGCTCCTGGGGCTGGGCGTGGCATTTTTGTGCAACGACAATTTTTGGGGGCTCTCGTCCCTTGCGGTGATCAGCGCGGTGTCGGTGGCCAACAACGCCCTTTACTCGGGCATTGTGGCTCAGTATGACGACGATGCGGTGAAGGGAGCGGTGGCCATCACCTCGCTGAGCGTGGGGCCCACCGTGACCATGATCGCCCTGAGCTCGGCGGGGCTGGCCAGCATCTCGGTGTGGTCCATCGTGGGCTCCATCCTGCCGCTCATCATCGGCATCGCGCTGGGCAACCTGTCCGCCTGGTTTAAAAAGACCCTGTCGGCTGGGGTGACGCCCAGCATCATTGTGGTGGGCTTTGCGCTGGGGTGCGGCATGTCCATTCAGCAGCTGTTCCAGGGCGGGCTGTCCGGCATTCTGTTGGGGCTGGTCACGGTGTTCGTGGTGGGCGGGATCACGGTGCTGGCCGACAAGCTCACCGGCGGCAGCGGCATTGCGGGCGCCGCGATTTCCAGCACGGCTGCCAGCGGGGTGTCGAACCCCGGGGCGCTGGCCGCGGTGGACCCGGCCTATGCCGCCGTGGCCCCCATCGCTACCGCCCAGGTGGCGGCGTCGGTGCTCATCACTTCGTTCCTCACGCCCATGCTGACGAGCTTTGTGGCAAAGCACAGGGGAGAGCGGAAGGACAAAAAGGGAAATGTGCGGGCACAGGTGCAGGAAGGCACCTGAAAAGACCTGGCAGGGAAAGGAAAAGCCTGCAGTCCACGAAGAACAATACGGTAAAAAGTAGCAGACTGCTGCTGCCTGGCCGAATTGCTTTTGCGATATGGTAAATTCGATATTTCATAACACAGGGCGCACCACGCTTCCGTCCCGAAGCGTGGTGCGCCCTGTGTTATTGGCTAGATTGGCAGAGCACAGATTCTAGCTGCGGTCTCCCTCAAAGCCTCCAAGATATGCTCTTGATTATGCACGATGCGCTCGGCGGGGCCGGATACGCTGATCGCTAATTCCGCAGGCATGCCCGCTTTTTTGATAATGGGAACGGCAATGGAACACACGCCATTTTCATACAGCTGATTGTTGACCGCATATCCCTGTTCACGAACGAAAATGATATCATTCATCAACTGTGTTAAGGAGGAGATGGAATTCTCCGTTTTTTTGACAAACAATGTATTTTGCGCATAGGAAAGAATATCTTCATCTGAGCGCGTGGAAAGCAGCGCCATACCCGTGCTGGTCATATGTGCAGGCCGGTTATCAAACGCTTTTTCCACCGCGATCAGCCGCTGATCAGGCAGGACTTCATCCAAAAGAACCACATGCTGCGCATCCTGCCAGATCACCAGGTGGACCGTGTCATTTACCTGTGCTGTCAGTTCCGCCAAAATTGTGCGCATCAAAGGGATAAGCGCTTTTTTATAATGCACCTTATTGCCCAGATTGAATATACGGATACCAAGTGAATATCGCCCGTCTTCCTGCTTGAGGACAAAGCCGCGCCGTTCCAGCGTGAAGAGAAGGCGAAATGCAATCGTTTTTCCGCAGCCGAGCTCCAGAGCCACCTCGGTAAGGGAAAGAGAATCGCTATACTCAAAAAGGTTTAGCACGTCAAGCGCTTTATCAACAGACTGCAAAATGTATTGCGCATGATTTGTCATCTTTGCCATAAACAGACCCTCCGTTTCGGAAAACGAAACTTTGACCTATCATATCACACTTTTCACAAAAAATAAACAGAAAATAAAGGGAAAATGCCTCTTGATTTTTGAAAATCAGTGTGTTATATTCTTGTTGGTTTCTTATAAAGGAATTTGGTTTCTTGCAAAGAAACTTTTTGAACGGAGGAAATATGAAAAAAATAGCCGTTATCAACCTGGGCTCCACGTCCACAAAGGTGGCTTATTTTGAGGATGATACCTGCATCGTTTCCCGGTCGATTGCCCATTCGGCGCAGGAGATCGGACAGTTTCATGACAATTGGGAACAATATGACTACCGCAAAAAGGCGATCCTGGATTTTTTGCAGACAAACGACGTGTCGCTGCAGCAACTGGATGCTTTTGTCAGCCGCGGCGGACACACCGAACCGGTGCACAGCGGGGTATACCGCATCACGGAAAAGATGTTGGAACAGTCCCGCAGCATGCGGTACGGCAATCATGTTTCGGATCTTGGCATCCGCCTTGCCTATGACCTGGCGCCGGACAAAGCCTGCGCGTTCATTGTGGACAGCCCATGCACGGACGAATACGAGCCGGCGGCCCGTTACTCCGGGCTGCCGGAAATGCCGCGCCAAAGCCGGTTCCATGTGTTGAATCAAAAAGCCTCTGCCCGGGCTTACTGCAAAGAGCACGGCCTGGAGTATGCGCAGACGGATCTGGTCGTGGTACATATGGGCGGCGGAACCTCGGTTGCAGCGCACTGCCATGGCCGCCTGATCGACGGGAACAACGGGCTGGATGGGGACGGCCCCTTTTCCACCAACCGCACCGGAAGCCTGCCGGTAGGGGCACTGGTGGATCTGTGCTATTCCGGCCAATACACACACGAACAGATGCGCAAAAAAATAAACGGCCTGGGGGGCCTGATGGCCTACGTCCACGACACAGATGTGCTTTCGGTATACAACCGCGCTATAGCAGGAGACGATGACTGCAAAAGCGCGCTGGATGCGATGATATACCAGACGGCAAAAGAGGTGGGGGCTATGGCCACTGTGCTGTGCGGCAGGGTGAACGCCATCATTCTGACGGGCGGCATTGCCTATAATGAATATATTGTGGAGCAGATACGCGCCCGGGTAGGCTACATTGCTCCGGTATATGCCTATCCGGGCGAACGGGAGATGGAATCTTTGGGGGTACAATCCTATTACGCACTGATTGGAAAAGAGGAGGTCTACGAATTATGACGCTGAGAAATTTTGCGCAGATGGAAGAATTTGTATTGAAGCAGAACGGCAAAAAGAAGATCGCCCTGGCGGCCGCACACGACGCAGTGGCGCTGGAAGCGCTGCTGACAGCTGTGGATAAGCACATTGCGGATGCGGCACTCATTGGGGATGCCGGCAAAATCCGCGCCTTGCTCGCCCAATTGGGCAGAGAACCCTCTGCTTTTGAAATCATTCAGGAGAGTGACGACAGGGCGATGGTGGACCGTGCGGTGGCGATGGTGCGGGCCGGGCAGGCGGATATACCCATGAAGGGGCTCATGCACACCGCCACCTTTATGAAGGGGATCCTTAGTAAGGAGACCGGGCTTTTGGAGCCGGGCGAACTGCTCAGCCAGGCCTCGGTATTTGAGGACGCCGGGCAGGACCGGCTGTTTATTGTGGCGGATTGCGCAGTGAATATCCAGCCGGGCGTTGAAGAAAAGGTCAAGATCACGGAAAACTGCCTGAAGCTGGCCGGCACCTTGGGAATCGCGGAACCCAAAGTGGCGCTGGTCTCCGCCGTGGAGACGGTGAATCCCAAGATCCCCAGCACAGTGGAGGCAAGCGAGGTGAAAAAACTGCTTGCAGGCCGTTGCCTGATCGATGGACCGCTTGCACTGGACAACGCCATTGATGCCGAGGCGGCTGCGCACAAAGGCATTGGGGGCCCAGTTGCAGGGAGTGCGGACATTCTGATCATGCCCGATCTGTGGAGCGGAAACATCTTTTCCAAAGGGTTGGTGTTTTACGCCCACATGAAGGGTGCGGGAACGCTGAACGGCCTGAGCAGCCCAGTGGTAATGAGCAGCCGCACCGACACAGTGGAAAATAAATATCTCTCGGTGCTCACCGCGGTGCTGCAGTCTATCCGATAACCAGCCCCGTCCGCGGGGGTAAAATGGCCCGGCACAGGAAGAGTTATTTTTTGGCCGTGCATTTTGGACGCTTCACTGAAGGCCAAAAACACAGCCATTGGATAAGTTTTTGGGGTAAAAATAAAAACAAAGGAGAAGGAAATGGACGGTAAAGCAGGCTTGAAAAAGAAAAATGTCGCGATCGAATTGTGGCGGTTTTTGATCGCCATTGCGATCATTGGGTTTCACGTGGGATGGATCATCGCGCGTACCTGCGACGGTTCGAACGGCTTTTGGATGCAAAGCAGCAATTGGTTCTTCGGCTCCAGCGAGGTTTTGCTGATCTTCACGGTGACGGCAGGCTTTTTTATGGCCGCGCACTTCACAAAGCGGAAAGGAGACGCCGCCTATATGGCGCGCAGCGCGTCCTCCCGCGCGTGGGAATACACCTGGACCCGCGTGAAAAGCTTGCTGCCCGTTCTGGTGCTGGGGTATCTGCTGGCGATTTTTATCTGCACAAAATTTTATTATCCCGATTATACCCTGCAGGATATCCTGGCCATGACCGTGAACAGCATCTGGGAGTTTTTGGGCTTTCACGCTGCGGGCCTTCGCAGCACCGGCAACGAGTTCTTTAATCTGAACGGTCCGCTGTGGTTCATATCGGCCATCCTGATCGTCGGTTACTTTATGTACTGGGCCATGTGCAAAAATGAAGACTTTTTTTGCGGCGTTGTCACGCCGTTCCTGGCGATCTTTTTCGCCGGCTGGTGGGCTTTTACCGGCACCCGCGCCGCACAGACCGCGTGGTCTACCTTTGGCCTGCAAACTGCCTCCACCAACGGAATGGGCGGCGGTGCGACTGATGCGACCGCAACGCTCGGCTTCAACAACGGCCTGGTGTTTGTGATGATCGGTATGATGGTGGGGATCCTGGTGTACTATATGGTAAAAAAGCTGTCTGACCATGAGTTCACCCGGGCCGGCCGGGCGGCGCTGACCGCGCTGAATGTTGTTGTGAGCGCGCTGTTACTGTGGTATGTTGTGTACCAGCCCACCTATTTTAAGCTGGACCGGTGGACGGTCGCATTTCTGTGCATCGCCCTGATTGCCTTGTCACTCCTCAACAAGGACGGCCTGACCGCCCTGCTGAACAACGGCGCCACAAACAAATTGTTTGCCTATCTTGGCAGCATTTCCCTTTACATATACATGCTGCACTACCCAGTCGCCATTCTGGTGCTGCGGATTTTGGGCCAAAACAGCGAGGCCGACAGCTATTCTTTCTGGCAGATTTTTTTGCCGACGGCGGTGGTTACCCTGGCGCTCAGCGTGGTGGTCAATGAAGTTATGAAGCGCACGATCATGAAGAAAAAATAAACAAGGATCGGCTTTTTGCAGCGCCGCCTCCCTGCAGATGGGGAGACGGCGCTTTTTAAAAGGATGGAGGGAAAAATATGCCGGTTGGTGTGTTGGCAGACGGGCTGGCCGTTTTGTTGGGCGGTCTTGCAGGCGGCAAGCTGGGCAACCTGCTGCAGGAACAAATGAAACAGGAGCTGACCCTGATCTTCGGCGTGGTATCGATAGCCATGGGCATCAGCTATGTCGTAAGGGTGAACGCCATGCCCGCGGTCGTACTGGCCGTTATATTAGGCCTGGTCCTGGGCAGGCTTGCGGGCCTGACCCGCTGGATCGAGCTTGCGGTGGGTATGATCCTGCGCCCTATGGGAGGCCTTTCCCAGGGAGGAAAAGACGCGCTGACCCCGGAAAAGTTCATGGAGCAATTCATCAGCGCGGCGGTGCTGTTTTGTGCCAGCGGAACAGGGATATTCGGCGCATTGGAATCCGGCATGAGCGGTGACCATACGGTGCTGCTGGCCAAGGCGTTGCTGGATATTTTCACGGCAGCGATCTTTGCTGCATCACTGGGCTGCGCTATCTGTGCCGTGTGCATACCGCAAATGGCGCTGATGCTGGCTTTGTTTTACAGCGCGGCACTGATTCTGCCCCACACGACCGAGCTGATGCGCGCCGATTTTATGGCCTGCGGCGGCATTTTGATGTTGGCGACCGGCTTTCGGATCGCGGGGATAAAGTCGTTTCCCATTGCGGACATGCTTCCTGCAATGATCCTTATCATGCCTCTGTCTTCGCTTTGGTCCAGGTTTGCTGACCTTTTTTAGTGGGCCCAACATTAAAAAAGGTGTGCCACACGCCCCTAAAAAGGGATGCGGCACACCTTTTTCATGTGATGCAGCGCGGCCTGCCCAAACCTGCAGCCTGGGCAGCACCACCCTGTTTTACAAATTAACTACCGGCTCATCGGGGATTCTTGATGGCGGCCTGTGCGGCGGCCAGGCGGGCGATGGGCACGCGGAAGGGAGAGCAGGACACGTAGTCCAGACCTACCTTGTGGCAGAACTCCACACTGGTGGGGTCGCCGCCGTGTTCGCCGCAGATACCAAGGCCCAGCTCGGGGCGGGTGGAGCGGCCCAGCTTTGCGGCCATTTCCACCAGCTTGCCCACGCCATTCTGATCCAGGTGGGCAAAGGGATCGCTCTCGTAGACCTTGTTGTCGTAGTAGTAGCTGAGGAACTTGCCCGCGTCGTCGCGGCTGAAGCCGAAGGTCATCTGGGTCAGATCGTTGGTGCCGAAGCTGAAGAACTCGGCCTCCTTGGCGATCTCGTCGGCGGTGAGGGCCGCGCGGGGGATCTCGATCATGGTGCCCACTTCGTACTTCATGTCCACGCCGGCCTCGGCGATGAGCTTGTCGGCGGTGGCGACCACCACGTCCTTGACGAACTTGAGCTCCTTCACCTCGCCCACCAGGGGGATCATGATGTGGGGCACAATGTGCAGGCCGGTCTCACGGCTCACGTTGATGGCCGCGTTGATGACCGCGGTGGTCTGCATCTCGGCGATTTCGGGGTAAGCGACGGCCAGGCGGCAGCCGCGGTGGCCCATCATGGGGTTGAACTCGTGCAGGCTGTCGATCACGTTGTGCAGGTGCTCTACCGTGATGCCCAGGTCCTGCGCCAGCTCGGCGATGTCCTCGGCCTTGGTGGGCAGGAACTCGTGGAGCGGGGGATCCAGGTAACGGATGGTCATGGGCCGCTCGCCCATCACCTTGTACATGGCCTCGAAGTCGCCCTGCTGGAAGGGAAGGATCTTGGCGAGGGCCTTTTTGCGGCCCTCCACATCCTCGGCCACGATCATCTCGCGCACCGCCTTGATGCGGGTGGCCTCGAAGAACATGTGCTCGGTGCGGCACAGGCCGATGCCCTCGGCGCCGAAGTCAACACCCTGCTGCGCGTCGTGCGGGTTGTCGGCGTTGGCGAACACCTCCAGCTGGCGGTAGGAGTCGGCCCAGGCCATGAAGCGGCCGAAATCGCCGCTGATGGAGGCGTCCACGGTGGGAATGGCCTCGCCGTAGATGTTGCCGGTGGAGCCGTCGATGCTGATCCAGTCGCCCCGCTTGTAGGTCTTGCCGGCCAGAGTGAACTCGTTCTTGGCATAGTCCACCACAATGTCGCCGCAGCCGGACACACAGCAGGTGCCCATGCCGCGGGCCACCACGGCGGCGTGGCTGGTCATGCCGCCGCGCACGGTGAGGATGCCCTGGGCCACGGCCATGCCCTCGATGTCTTCGGGGCTGGTTTCCAGGCGCACCAGAACGACCTTTTTCATGCTGCCGCTCTCAACGCTTTCCTTGGCGTCCTCGGCGGTGAAGACCACCTGGCCGCAGGCGGCGCCCGGGCTGGCCGCCAGGCCCTTGCCGATCACTTCGGCGTTCTTCATGGCGTCGGCGTCGAACTGGGGGTGCAGCAGGCTGTCCAGCTGCTTGGGCTCCACGCGCAGCACAGCCTCTTTTTCGGTGATCATGCCCTCATCCACCAGATCCACCGCGATCTTGAGCGCGGCGGCGGCGGTGCGCTTGCCGTTGCGGGTCTGCAGCATGTAGAGCTTGCCGTCCTCGATGGTGAACTCCATGTCCTGCATATCGCGGTAATGGTTCTCGAGTTTGGTGGCGATTTCCACAAACTGGTTGTAGACTTCGGGCATCTGCTCGGCCAGATGGGAGATGGGGCTCGGGGTGCGGATGCCGGCCACCACGTCCTCGCCCTGGGCGTTGATGAGGTACTCGCCGAACAGGGCCTTTTCACCAGTGGCGGGGTTGCGGGTGAACGCAACGCCGGTGCCGCTGGTGTCGCCGCCGTTGCCGAACACCATGGCCTGCACGTTCACGGCGGTGCCCCAGTCGTAGGGGATCTCGTTCATGCGGCGGTACACGTTGGCACGGGGGTTGTCCCAGGAGCGGAACACGGCCTTCACAGCTTCGATGAGCTGGGTCTTGGGGTCGGAGGGGAAGTCGCTGCCCATCTTGCTCTTGTACAGGGCCTTGAACTTGGTCACCAGGTTCTTCATGTCGTCGGCGTCCAGCTCGGTGTCCAGCTTCACGCCCTTGGCTTCCTTCATCTCGTCGATGATCGCCTCAAAGTCGCTTTTGGACAGTTCCATGACCACGTCGCTGAACATCTGCACGAAACGGCGGTAGCTGTCGTACGCGAAGCGGGGGTTGCCGGTCTTGGCGGCCAGGCCCTCGACCACTTCGTCGTTCAGGCCCAGGTTCAGGATGGTGTCCATCATGCCGGGCATGGAGGCGCGGGCGCCCGAACGCACCGACACCAGCAGGGGGTTGGAGAGATCGCCGAACTTTTTGCCGGTGATCTCTTCCATTTTGCCGATGTACTCGTAGATGTCGGCCATGATCTCGTCGTTGATCTGGCGGCCGTCTTCATAATACTGGGTGCAGGCCTCGGTGGAAATGGTGAAGCCCTGGGGCACAGGCATGCCCGCGTTGGTCATTTCGGCCAGGTTGGCGCCCTTGCCGCCCAGGATTTCGCGCATGTCCTTGTTGCCCTCGCTGAACAGATAAAGATACTTCTTTTTACTCAAAATTCTCTACCTCCATATATTTCTCACGTTCCGCGGGAAAACCCCGCATAAAAGAACGCTTGGTGACTGTGGCTCATACGGCTAATATTATAGCAGACCAAGGCGGGAAAAGCCAGCGGTTTTTGTTTTTTCATGCGCAAATTTGACCCAAAAATCCGCGCCGGGGGGCAGCTTCCCCTTGCAAACGGAAGAAAACACGCTAAACTTAAAATGGGTAAAATTACGGCCAGGCTGTGCGGCACGCCCCCGGGGCGGCAGGCGCAGGGCCAAAAGGGGAGAAGACACATGTTTTTTAAAAAGCAGGCCGGCGGGGCCGACTGGCTGGTGGCCGGCCTTGGCAACCCGGGCAAAAAATACGAGGGCACCCGGCACAACGCGGGGTTTGACGCGCTGGACTACCTTGCAAGGGAGTGGGGCGCCGGCGTGACCAAGGTAAAATTCGAGGGGCTTTACGGCCAGGCGGCCGTGGGCGGGCAGAAGATCGTGCTGCTCAAGCCCCAGACGTTTATGAATCTGTCGGGCCGGAGCATCGGTGCGGCGGCGGATTTTTTCAAGATCCCGGCCGGGCATGTGGTGGTGCTGTGCGACGATGTAACCCAGGCCCCCGGCAAGGTGCGGGTGCGCCCCGGCGGCTCGGCCGGCGGGCACAACGGCCTGAAGGACATCATTGCCCGGCTGGGCACCCAGGAGTTCCCGCGGGTACGCCTGGGGGTGGGCGAAAAGCCGAACCCGGAATACGATCTGGCGGCCTGGGTGCTGGGCAAGCTGGCGGGCGCGGACCGCAAGGCATTTGAAGCCCGGTACCCCGACGTGCAGGACGCAGTGGAGCTGATCCTGGCAGGGCGCCTTGGCGAGGCGCAGAACCGGCACAACGGCTGAAAATGCAATAAAACCCGCCCAGGGAAACGTTTCAGAGGTGACAGGCTTTTGAGCTGCCGCGCAGGCGGCAGGGGAGGAGGCATACTTTATGAAACGAACCCTGTGGGCGGTTTTTTGTGCAGCTTTGTTGCTGGCGGCCTCGCTTTTGGCGGGCTGCGGGGGAAAGGAAGGCGCGCTGGATGGCTTTGTGTGGGCCATTGAGCCCCGGTATGAGTTTGAAAGGGTGGAGCCGGTGCTGGACGCCGACCCCATGGAGGAGGGCACAGCCTGCACCGCGCCGGGCGAGGCGGGGTATTACCTGGCCAAAACCGGGAGCGGCTGGGCTGTGCTGGACACTGCCGACGGCGGCCTGGCGCTGGAAGGGGCGTTCCCCCACCAGCCGTACCGCTGCGGCATGGGCCACCTGTACGGCCCGGATGCGCAGTACAGCGGGGAACAGGAGAAGGAATACAACGCGCAGCTTGCCGCCCTGGGCAGCACCTTCAGGATGGAGGTGGGCCACGGCGGGCGCAGCCGGGAATATTTCTGGGCGCCGGGTAAGGAAGCCGTCTATGAGGCGTGTATGGTGGAGGGGAGTTTTTTGTGGACCGCGCTGGCCGAGCTTTCACCCCCTGTACAGACCCTGCTGCCCGTGCGCAGAGGCGCGCTGCGGGCGGATTTTCCCTGGCACGATCCGCCGACCTGGGAGGATATGGAACTGGAGGAAAACGGCTTGTACGCGGTGGCTTCCCCCGCGGGCGGGCTGCTCACGGATTTTGTGTACGAGAACGCCGGCATGGCGGGGCCGGAGCTCATCGCTGTGCAGAGGGGCGGCAAATGGGGCTATGTGAACGGCGAGGGCCGCGAGGTGATCCCCTGCGAATACGAGGGCTTTTGGGGCCCGCGCTGGCAGTGGAGCGAGGCTGCGGGCGGCCTTGTATGTGAGGAGGCAAACTACCCGGCCCCCTGCACCGGGGGATGCGTGGTGGTGAAAAAGAACGGCGAAACCGGCGTGCTGCGCGCAGACGGCAGTGTGCTGCTGGCGTTTGGGCAGGTGGAGGATGCGGCCCCCGCCCAAGGCGGCCTTTTGTGGGTAAAAACAGAGGGCAGGTGGGGCGCGCTGCGGCTGCCTGAGAAATGAAAACCGGCCCCGGTTCCGACGCGTTTAGCTTGCTTTTGACCCTGGGAGAGGCTAAAATAGAAACATCTCTGATTTTGTGTACCCCGCCGGGCAGGTCCCGGCGGGGCGCTGCCTGTTGCCCGAAAATCTGCGACGCGTGAGGTAAAATGCATGTTCGACACCCTGAAACGCTCCACTGAATACCAAAAGATCCAGGGGGGCCTGGCGGCCAAGGGCCCCGCGGCGCTGTTCGGCCTGCCGCCGGCGGGCCGCGCCCAGCTGCTGGCCCTGCTGGCCGCGGGCGAGGGCCGCAGCCTGCTGGTGGTTACTGCGGGCGAGGCCGAGGCGACCCGTTTTGCGGCCGATCTTGCCGCGTTCGGCCTGCCCGCTGCGGTGTTCCCGCCCCGGGATTTTGTGCTGCGGCCCCTTGAAGGGGCCGGCAGGGAATACGAGTACCGGCGCCTTGCAGTGCTGGGCGACCTTGTGGGCGGGCGGCTGAAAGCCGTGTGCGCCCCGGCCGAGGCCTTTTTGCAGTACACCGTGCCCCGGGCCGAGTTCTGTGCCAATACCCTAACCCTGAAACCGGGCATGGCCATCCCCCTAAAGGAGCTGGAAGCACGCCTGGCGGCGGCGGGCTACCACCGGCGCGGCCAGGTGGAAGGGCCGGGGCAGTTCAGTGTGCGGGGCGGCATTCTGGACGTGTATCCGCCGGATGCAAAGGCGCCGGCCCGGGCCGAATTCTGGGGCGACGAGATCGACACCCTGGCCAGCTTTGACCTGCTGAGCCAGCGGCGGGACGAACCGCTGAAAAAGCTGCACATCAGCCCGGCGCGCGAGGTGCTGTTCGGCGACGCGGCGGCCACAGCGGCCGCGCTGCGCAGCGCGCTGGGCGCACAAAAGGGCCAGCGGCGGGCGGCCATGGAAAGGGCGATGCAGCCGGACCTGGAACAGCTGGACGCGGGCGTTGTGCCCGAGGCGTTGGACAAGTACCTGGCCCTGCGCTACCCAAAGCCCGCCACCCTGCTGGATTACTTTGCCGACCCGGTGCTGGTGCTGGAGGAGCCCAGCGCCATCCGGGAGGCGCAGCGGGCCACGGCCTTCCGCCGGGGCGAGGAGCTGAAAGGCCTGTACGAAGAGGGGGTGCTCTGCCCGGGGCTGGATGTGCTGTATGAGGATTTGCCCTTTTTGCTGGCTGCGGCCCAAAAAGAAACCTCGATCTGCTGCGAAAATTTTGCCCGCACCCTGCCCGAGCTGCACTTAAAGGACATCGTGAACGCGCCGGCCCACTCGCTGCCGCCCTTCAGCGGCGAGGTGGGCGCTTTGGCCGAGGACCTGGACCCGCTGGTGAAGCAGGGCTACTGTGTGGAGCTTTTGGCGGGCACGCCCCGCGCAGCGCAGGCCCTGGCCCGGGATCTGGCGGCCAGAGGCTACGCTGCCACCGCCGCGAAGGACGTGGTGCCCGGCCCCGGGGTGGTGGCGGTGCGGCCCGGCCATACCAGTGCGGGCGCGGAATACCCCTTTGCAAAGTATGCCCTGTTCACCGGCCGCAGGGCGGGGGAGGCGGCGGAAAAAAAGCCCGCCCGCAAAAAGGACAAAAACGCGCTTTCCAGCCTGACCGACATTGCCCCCGGCGATTATGTGGTGCACCAGAACCACGGCATCGGCATGTACACCGGCATCCAGCGGCTGGAGGTGCAGGGGGTTGTGAAGGACTACCTGAAGCTCAGCTACGACAGGGGCGACACCCTGTATGTGCCGGTCACCCAGCTGGACCTGCTCAGCCGCTACACCGCCCCCGGCGACGCCGACAAGGTAAAGCTGGCGCGCCTGGGCGGCACTGAGTGGACCAAGACCCGCCGCAAGGTAAAGGCCGCGGCCGCCGAGATGGCGCAGGAGCTGATCTCCCTGTATGCCAAACGGCGCCAGGCTAAAGGCTACGCCTTCCCGGCCGACAACGACTGGCAGCGGGATTTTGAGACCCGCTTTGAGTACGACGAAACCGGCGATCAGCTCACGGCTGCCGCCGAGATCAAAAAGGATATGGAGAGGCCCTGGCCCATGGATCGGCTGCTGTGCGGCGACGTGGGCGTGGGCAAAACGGAAGTGGCGCTGCGCGCTGCGTTCAAGTGCATTATGGGCGGCAGGCAGTGCGCCATCCTGGCGCCTACCACCATTCTTGCCTGGCAGCATTACAACAACATCCTGGCCCGCATGGAGGCCTTTCCGGTAAAGGCGGGGCTGTTGTCGCGCTTTCGCACGCCGGGCCAGCAGAAGGAAACGCTGCGCGGGCTGCGGGACGGCACGGTGGACATTGTGGTGGGCACCCACCGCCTTTTATCCGACGACGTGAAGTTCCACGATCTTGGGCTGGTAATCATCGACGAAGAACAGCGCTTTGGGGTTAAACACAAGGAAAAGCTCAAGGGGGCGTTCATCGGGGTGGACATGCTTACCCTCTCGGCCACCCCGATTCCCCGCACCCTGAATATGGCCATGAGCGGCATCCGGGACATGAGCACCATCGAGGAGCCGCCGGTGGAGCGCCAGCCCATTGAGACCTATGTGATGGAGTACGACCAGACCATCGTGGCCGAGGCCATTAAAAAAGAACTGGCCCGGGGCGGGCAGGTGTATTACCTGCACAACCGGGTGGAGAGCATTGAGCGGTGCGCCGCCGCCGTGGCCCAAATGGCGCCGGGCGCGCGCGTGGGCATCGCCCATGGCAAGATGACCGAGGCCGAGCTCTCAAAGGTATGGCAGAAGCTGCTGGACGGCGACATTGACGTGCTGGTGTGCACCACCCTGATCGAGACCGGGGTGGACGTGCGCAACTGCAACACCCTGATCATCGAGGACGCCGACCACATGGGCCTTGCCCAGTTGTACCAGATCCGGGGCCGGGTGGGGCGCTCGGGGCGAAAGGCCTACGCTTATTTTACTTTCCGGCGGGACAAGGTGCTCACCGACGTGGCGGCCAAGCGGCTCTCGGCCATCCGGGAGTTCACCAGTTTTGGATCGGGCTTCCGAATCGCCATGCGGGACTTACAGATCCGGGGCGCGGGCAGCCTGTTGGGGCAGAGCCAGCACGGCCATATGGAGGCGGTGGGTTACGAGCTGTATGTGAAGATCCTGAACAACGCCATTGCGCTGGCAAAGGGGGAGGCGCCCGCGCCGGACAAAAGCGACTGCCTTTTGGATATCACGGTGGACGCCTATATCCCCGAGGGCTATATCCCCGAGGCAGCGGGCCGCATTGAGGCGTACAAGCGCATTGCGGCCATTGAAACCGCAGAGGACGCGGCCGACGTGCTGGACGAGCTGATCGACCGCTACGGCGACGTGCCCGCCAGCGTGGCGGGCCTGGTGGATATTTCGCTGGTGCGGGTCACCGCGGCCCGGGCCGGGGTATACGAGATCGGCCAGAAGCGGGACGCGCTGCTGCTCTATTCCGACGGGTATACTCTGCCCCGCATCAAGGCTGCGACTGCGGCGCTGCCCGGCCGGGTAACGGTGAACACCAGCGCGAAGCCGTATTTGGCGGTGCGGCTGGCTCCCGGCGACGACCCCCTGGAAGCCCTGCGCGCGGTGCTGGAGGCGCTGGGGCCCGCCCCCGAAGGGCAGGGCAGCGCGGAATGAGCGCTTTTGCACAATTTTCAATTGAAAAAAAACGTGTTTGGCACTATAATGGAAAACATGCAACAAGGGCGTTCCGGCGGGGCCACGGGCCCCGCCGCCCAGGAAAGGAATAAAACGACCATGAGAATGAAAAAGACCGCGGCCTTTGCCGCAGCGGCGCTGCTGTGCGTGAGCCTGTTCGGCTGCACCATCAAGAGCCCTGCCACGGTGGGCAGCATCGGCGGGGTGGAGATCCCGGCGGGGGTGTATCTGCTGGCCCAGTATAATGCTTACGAGCAGGCCGCCACCAGGGTGGAGGACTCCAAGAAGGTCCTGACCAGCAAGATTAAGGACAGCGAGCAGACCGGCGCCGAGTATATTGCTGAGGAAACCTTGAAATTTATCGAGCTGTACGCGGCGGTGGAAACCCGGTTCGCCGAGCTGGGGGGCGAGCTGACCGAGGAGCAGCAGGCCACGGTGGAGAGCCAGACCGAGACCCTTTGGACCCAAAGCCAGAAGAGCTACGAGAAAAACGGCATTGGGCGCACCAGCCTGAAAAGCCATGTGGCCAACATTGTAAAGCAGGACGCCCTGCTGGATATGATCTATGGAAACGGGGGCGGCGCGGCCGTGGCGGACGACGAGCTGGCCAAGTGGGTGGAGCAGAACTACCTGCGGGCCGACTACCTGACCCTGCCCATCATTGATTTTACCAACTATGTGATGCTCACCGAGGACCAGACCGCCAAGATGCGCACCCTGGCCGACGAGGCCGCCGCCCAGGTGAACGGGGGCAAGAGCCTGGAGGAGATCGCCGAGGACACCCTGAAAAAAGCCAGCGCGATCAGCGGCAGCGAGTACAGCGCCAACCTGCTCGCCTCGAGCCTGGGCAACACCATCTTCTCGCCCTCCCAGATGAGCTACTACGGCGAGGAGGCGGCCGCGGCGATGAAAGGCGCGAAGCCCGGCGAGGCCACCGTGGTGAACATTGGCAGCAGCCTGCTGGTGCTGGTGCGCCAGGAAACGGTGCTTACCGCCGACTACACCATCGACAGCATCCGCTCCAGCGCGCTGTCGGCCATGAAGTCCAGCGAACTGGAAGAGGAGCTGCGGGCCCAGGGCGCCGCTGCGGAGCATCAGCTGGACCAGGGCGCCATGAACACCTACAGCGCCAAAAAGGTAAAGGCGTAAAAATTACAAAGGCGACGCGGGGGCGGCCTGGGACGGAGCAACCGCCCGGGCGGCCCCCGCAGATTTTTGAGGGGAGGCAAAGAGCGTGAAGATCTTATGTACCGGCTGCGGCCAGCGCTTTGACGATCTGCTGTGCGGGGGCATTTGCCCTTACTGCGGGCGTTACAACGATTCGGCGGCGCAGCAGCAAGAGGCGCAGGGGGGGCCTTCCGCGCCCGCATGGCAGCCCCCCGAGCCCGAGGGAATGCCTGCCGGGGCTGCCCCGGCGGCCGGCCCGGCGTATGCGGCGCCGCCCGCCGCAGCCCGGCAAAAGCCGGTGCACACGGGCGTGCTGCCGGGCATTCTGTGCGCGGTGCTGGCGATCCTTCTGCTGGTGGAGCTGGCGGCGTTTCCGCTGGCGGCCCGGGCCGCAAAGGCGGCAAAAAAAGCGCAGGGCTTTGTGCAGGCCGCCGGCACTGCCCAGGCGCAGCAGAACGAGGCCTTTCCCCTGGGACCGCTGAAACGGCAGGTAACCGTGGGAGCCGCCGAGCGGGTGAGCGGGCTTGCGGGCACCCCGGCAGGCGCCGGTGTGGTGCGGGTGTGGTGCGAGGCGAAAAAACAAAAGGACTACGCCAGCTGGGAGGCCGCGGTTTACCTGCAGATTGGGGATACATATTATGCGCCCATCGATGAATACCGCATGGAATCGGTATATCCCGAGCTTGCCGCCGAGGTGCTGGATGTTTACGAGCTGAGCGGGACCGCGATGGCGGAGGGCTGGATCTATTTTGCGGTGCCAGAGGGGGCAAAGGACGCGACACTTTGGCTGCAGGCGCAGCTCATGGGGCGGGATTACCGCACTTCGGCGGTGCAGATGACCGGCGTGCCGGTTGCCTTTGAAGAGGGAGGTGACCAGGAATGAACGGTAAAAAACGGGGAGCTGTGGTGCTTTGGGTGCTGGCCGCCCTGCTGCTGGCGGCGGTGCTGGCGGGCTTTTTTGCTGGTTACGGCGCGGTAAAGGACGCGGGCCGGGGAACGGCCTGGCACCTGGGCCTGAGCGGCTTTTCGCTCCGGGCCCTCAGCGAGGAGGAGCTTGCAGGCTATGACCCCAGCCGCGAGTATTACGAGCTGGAGTTTGAGCTTGCCAACAACAGCGAACGGGAGCTGCGGCTGGATTCCTATTGGTTTTCGGTGCGGCCGGAATCGGGCAACAAATATGCCGTTCAGGTGGTAAGCGGCGACGACAGCGCGCAATTCGCACTGCGGCCGGTCGCCCCCATCGGCACCAGCACCACGGTCCGGCTGGTGCTGGCCGTGCGGCCGGAGGAGATGGAGAACCGCAGGGTGCAGCTGCTGTTTGACGAGTACGGTGAGCAGCAGCAGATGGGCACGTTTGACCTGCCCTGAGAGGAAGATCGGGCCTCAAAAGCGGCCCCGGCAAAAAACGCCGGGGCCGCTTTTTTGCCGGGTTTTACCGGGGGCGAAAAAAGGTTTTAGAAACGTTCATATTTTTTTCATATCGGGAGGATATGCTATAAAAATGAACAGGTGGGCGGTTTTGCGCCCCCCTGCGCCGCAAAGAATCAAAAAGGCGGGTGTGTTATGAAAAAGGAAGGCCCCAAAAACCCTAAAAAAGCAATTATTTATTATTATATCATCGCTCTTGTGGTGCTGCTTTTGCTCAATGCGCTGGTATTTCCCCGCATGATGCAGCGCCAGGTGAGCGAGGTAACGTATAACCAGTTTATCGCCGACCTGGATGCCGGCAAGGTGAGCGCCGTGGAGGAGAATGAATCCGAAGGGACCATCACCTACATGATGAAGGACGAAAACGGCCGCGAGCGGCTGTATCGCACCGCGCTCATCAACGACCCCGGCCGGGTGGACCGGCTGCTGCACGCCAGCGGGCCGGACGGCGCGGCGGTGCAGTTCGGCGGGGTGATCCCCACCCAGGCCTCGCCCCTGATGAACCTGCTGGTCACGGTGGTGTTCCCCGTGCTGCTGTTTGTGCTGGTGGGGCAGCTGCTCATGCGCTTTATGATGAAAAAGATGGGCGGCGGCAACGCCATGACCTTTGGCAAATCCAACGCCAAGGTGTATGTGGAGGCCCAGACCGGCAAGACCTTTGCCGATGTGGCAGGCCAGGATGAGGCCAAGGAAGCCCTGGCCGAGATCGTGGACTTTTTGCACAACCCCTCAAAGTACAACAGCATCGGCGCCACGCTGCCCAAGGGCGCGTTGCTGGTGGGCCCCCCGGGCACCGGCAAAACGCTGCTGGCCAAGGCGGTGGCGGGCGAGGCCCACGTGCCCTTTTTCTCGATCTCCGGGTCGGAGTTTGTGGAGATGTTCGTGGGCATGGGCGCGGCGCGGGTGCGCGATCTGTTCAAGCAGGCCGCCGATAAAGCCCCCTGCATTGTGTTCATTGACGAGATCGACACCATTGGCAAAAGCCGCGACGGCGCGGCGGGCATGGGCGGAAACGATGAGCGGGAGCAGACCCTGAACCAGCTTTTGACCGAGATGGACGGCTTTGACGGCTCGAAGGGCGTGATTATTCTGGCCGCCACCAACCGGCCGGAAACGCTGGACAAGGCCCTGCTGCGGCCCGGGCGGTTTGACCGGCGCATCCCGGTGGAGCTGCCGGACCTGGAGGGGCGCGCGGCCATTTTAAAGGTGCACGCCAAAAAGGTCATGATGGACGAGAATGTGGACTTTATGGCCATTGCCCGGGCGACCTCGGGCGCGTCCGGCGCTGAGCTTGCCAACATGATCAACGAGGCCGCGCTGCTGGCGGTAAAGCAGAACCGGCGCATTGTGCGCCAGGAGGACCTGATGGAGGCGGTGGAGACCGTGATCGCGGGCTACCAGCGCAAAAACAAGGTACTCAGCCAGAGGGAAAAGCGCATCGTGGCCTACCACGAGATCGGCCATGCGCTGGTGGCGGCAAGGCAGTCGGACAGCGCGCCGGTGACCAAGATCACCATTGTGCCCCGCACCAGCGGCGCGCTGGGCTACACCCTGCAGGTGCCGGAAGAGGAAACGAACCTGCTCAGCCGCGAGGAGGCGTTCAATAAGATTGCCACCTTTACCGGCGGCCGGGCGGCCGAGGAGCTCATCTTCGGGAGCTACACCTCCGGCGCTTCCAACGATATCGAGCAGGCCACGCGGCTGGCGCGCAGCATGGTGACCCGCCTGGGCATGAGCGCCGAGTTTGATATGATGGCGCTGGAGACCGTGAGCGGCCCGTACCTTTCGGGCGACGCGGCGCTTGCCTGCAGCGAGGGCACCGCGGAAAAGATCGACCGGGAGGTGCTGGCCATAATCCGGTCGGCCCACGAAAAGGCGGCGGGTATTCTTGCCGAAAACAAAGAAAAGCTGCACGAGCTGGCGAACTTTTTGATGGAGCGCGAAACCATTACCGGCGAGGAATTTATGGAGATCCTGCACCGGGAATAGGGCAAGCGGCAAAAGCCCCCGGGGAACAGCTTCCCCGGGGGCTTTTGCTGTTCCGACGCTTTTTATTTGCCAGCAAGGGAGCAAATGCCTTATAATGAAAAACAGCCCCGGCAAAGCGGAGGCTGTTTTTGGGGCCATACGGGCCCTTTGAGATAAGGTTTTTTAAACACAGGGGAGGCGGCACGGTTGAAAAAATGGAGGATGGTACTGGGGTTTTTCTGCCTGCTGGCGGCGGGCCTGGCCCTGCCGGCTGCGGCTATGTGGCAGCCGCCCGAGGGCGCGGTGAACGCTGAGGCGGTGTATCTGTATGAGCTCACCACCGACACCCTGGTGTACGAAAAAAACGCCCATGAGGAGCGGGCGGCGGCCAGCCTGACCAAAATGATGACCGGGCTTTTGCTGGCCGAGAGCGGGGTGGATCTTTCCGAGAGTTTTACCATCCCCCGGGAGCTGGAGGCCGAGTTTGACCGAATCCAGGCCGAAAACGGCTCGGACGCGGACCTGAAAATTGGGGAAACAGTCACCCTGGAAAGCCTGTTTTACGCCTGCATGCTGCCCAGCGGAAACGATGCAGCCAGCGTGATCGCCTATTATTTGGGCAATGGCGATATGGACGCCTTTTTTGCCCGCATGAACCGGCGGGCGGCCGAGTTGGGCTGTGAAAATACAAATTTCACCTGCGCCCACGGCCTGTACGGCCTGGAATACGGCAACCACTCCACAGCCTACGACATGTTTTTGATCGCCCGTGCCTGCCGGGAGAACGAGCTGTTCATGAGCGTGGTGACCCAAAACGGCTACTGGATGCCCCTCACGAATCTGCATCCTGAGCCCAAAACGCCGGATGCCCCGGCGGGCGCCGCCTACTACGTGCGCACCACCAACGTGATGCAGCTGCCGGACCAGGAGCTGTACCGCGCCTATATCCAGGGCATCAAGACCGGTTTTACCGACGAAGCGGGCCGATGCTTTGTTTCCAGCGCGCAGCAGGACGGGCTTGTATGGGTGCTGGTGGTCATGGGCGCCCCCAAAGCGCTTGCGGAGGACGGCTTTAACTGGTCGTTCCACACCACCGCTGACCTTTACGACTGGGCGCTGGAGGAGTTTTTTGCGGTGGAGCTGCCCAGCCGGGAAACGCCGGTGGCCCAGCTGCCCCTGGCCTGGTGCGGCGAAACGGAAACCGCAGGGGTGTATGCCGCCGCCGGCCTGCCCGCCCTGCAAGCGGCCGGCAGCCGGGTGGAGGTGATCCCAGGCGAGCTGCCCGCCCGGCTGGAAGCGCCCCTGCCGGCGGGGCAAAAGCTGGGCACCGCCCAGGTGCTGGTGGACGGCGAACTGATCGGCATTGTGGACCTGGTGACATTGCAGGGCTTTGAGCGCAGCGCCTGGCTTTACTATAAAGAGAAGCTGGCCCCTTATTGGTGGCTGGCGGCGGCCGCGGCGTTGCTGGTTTTTGGGGCCCTGGGGCTGCTGGCGGCGCGCAGACGGCGCGCCCGGAAAAGCCGCCGCCGCGCGGCCGCACGCTGAGGGAAAGCCTGCGCAGCACAAGCGCGATGGCCGTTGAAACAGGAAAAAGTTTATAAAACAAAGGGCCGGCGCCCGGGATGGCATGAGAGATCCATCCCGGGCGCCGGCTTTTCTGTTTGTTTGCTGCCCGCCGCTTGGTCATAGCCTGGCCGCGGGCGTTTCCTGCCGGATCAGGTTCTGATCCAGCAGCGAGGCCTCGGCGGGGGTGACTACCAGGCCCACGCCGCCCTGCACAAGCTGATCATAAACGGGCGGCGTGATTTCCCCCAAACGGCGGTCACACCGCCATGCGGCCCGCCAGAGCTCCCAGCGGCTGTGGGCACGCCCCCAGGGGGCGTCCTCCATGTTGTCCTGCTGTTTTACAGCCTTGCCCCGCCGCAGGCTCCAGAGCTGGAAAGAGCCGCCGGGGCGCAGCCGGGCAAGCTCGGCCAGGGCCATGCGGCCGAAGGGGGTGCCCGTCTCCACCAAAAAAACGCGATAGCCCTGCGCCAGCAGCTTCTGCACCCTCATGTGAAGCGCCACGCGGTGCCACCGCTCGTTAAACCTGGGCAGCCGGCAGCCTGGGTCCTCCCCCACGAAGAGCGCGCTGCAGCCTGGGTCAAGCGAACAGAGCAGGGCCGCTGACTTTCGCTTCATGAGCTGTGCCCCCTTCCGCGCGGTGTGCCGACGCATCCTGGTTCGCATAAAAAATCTTATTTTATTATATCGGATTAAAAACCACATGTCAACTTGAATAGCCGGTCTAACCCAATAGAATCAAATGGAGTATGCGGTACAATCCTATATTATAGGTGGTGACGATCAAGGATGTATGAAGAACTGTTTTATGCGCGCCTTACGGCGCTGCGGCAGGCCAAAGGGGTTTCTGCCCGGGAAATGAGCCTTGCGCTGGGCCAGAGCGAGGGATATATCAACGCAATTGAAAACCAAAAGGGGTTTCCCTCGATGGAGGCGTTTTTTTATATCTGCGAGTATCTGGGCGTGACGCCGCGGGAGTTTTTTGACGATGAAACTGGGTACACGCCCCAGAGCCGGGAGCTTTTGCGGCAGTACGAGCTGCTGGAACAGGAGGAGCGCGAGCATGTGAGCGGGATCATAGCAGCGCTGGGAAAAAAGAACCGCAAAAGGCCTGAGCACGGCTGACGCCGGCCCGGGCCTTTTGCTTGTTCCGGGGCGGAAAAATTGCTTCCGCCAGCCTTCTATTTGCCCCTTTGCGCGGCAACGGGAGCAAAGGATCCCCCAAATGGCCCACATATCTTTCACAATTTTTACCGGAGGCTTTCACATTTGCCCCCTAGAATAAAAGCCGGGTCAGCCGTTTGTGCAATTTGGGCGGCTTTGGGCCACACAACACAATAGAAAGTTCTTTGGGGGAATTGATATGACAAAACTCAAGGCCGTGTTCGGCCGAGCCGGGCAGTTTATCGCAGCACATAAAAAAGCGGCCGTCGCCCTGCTGCTTGCGGCTGCCATTGCGGCCGGCGTGCTGGTGTGGCGGCAGAGATCCGCGCCGCGGCTGCCTGCCGGGGCAAATATGGGCGGGCAGAGCTACGTGCGCACCCTCACCCTGCAAAAAGGGACCCTGGACGCCTCGATCAGCGCTTCGGGCACGGTGGAGAGCAGCGACGTTTCCAACGTGACCACCGAATTAAAGTATACCGTTAAGAGCGTGAATGTGCAGGTGGGCGACACGGTGAACGAGGGGGATGTGATCTGCACCCTGGACACCGAAGACCTGGAAAAGAGCATCGCCAAGATGAAGGAAAGCCTGGCGGAGGCAAAGGAAAAAGCGCTCAAAAACTACCAGAACGCCCAGAAAAGCCTGAGCGACGCGGAGAAAAGCGTGACCGAGGCCTACGATGCAAAAGAGGACAAACGCTCGGCCCGCGACAGCGCAAAGAGCGCCTACGAGAGCGCCGAGGCCCAGGTAAAGAGCTACCAGAGCGCCTACGACGCAGCAAACGCCGAGCTGCTGACAAAGCTGAACGCGGTGCAGAATGCCCAGGCGGCCTATGACCAGGCTTTGGCAAACGCGCAGGCGGCAATCAACAGCCAGGCGCAAGCTTCAGGCGGCAGCGCGGACGCCGGGAATGTGGGCCAGTCCGCCGTGCCAGCTGGGGCGCCGGAGGATGACGAAGCGGTAAAAGCGGCAAAGCAGGCGCTGGAGGAGGCCCAAAAGGCCTACGAGGAGGCAGAAACAGCGCTTAAGACTGCGCAAGGAAACCTGAATACCGCCAAGTCCAGCACAAACTACGACGCGCGGCAAGCGGCTTACAGCCAGGCCCAGTCGGCCTACGAGCAGGCAAAGGCGACCTACGAGCAGGCACAAAAAACGGCCGAAACGGCCGAGAGCAGCCGGGACGACGCGCTGGACGCCTATAACAAGGCCGGCGAGAGCGACGAGCTGGAGGATCTGCAGCAGCAGCTGGAAAAGTGTACATTAAAGGCCGAAACCAGCGGCAAGGTGACCGCGGTGAACGCCACGGTGGGCAGCGCGGTCAACGGCACCGCCGCCACCATTCAGAATACCGAAAAGCTCAAGGTGGCCATCTCGATCGCCGAGTATGACATCGAGAAGGTAAAGGTGGGCATGAAGGCCATTATCACCAGCGACGTGATGGACGGCGAGGTGAGCGGCACCCTGACCCAGATCTCGCCCACCGCCTCGGGCGGGGGTTCCTCCTCTTCCGGCTTTGCGGCAGAGGTCACGGTGAACAATGAAAACAGCGGCCTTTTGGTGGGGACCAACGCGAAGGTAAAGATCATTCTTTCCACCACCGAAAACGTGTTCACCGTACCCCTGGACGCCATTGGAACACAGGAGGACGGCAGCAGCGTGGTCTATGTGAAAACCGGCGAGGACGCGGACGGCCAGCCCACCTTTGAGCCTGTGACCGTGACGGTGGGAGCCACCAACGATTACTATGCCGAAATCTCCGGCGCGGAGCTCAGCGAGGGAATGGTGGTGCGCGCCGCGGCCGACGAAAAGGAAGCCTCCGATACCGCCGATCAGTTCCAGATGGGCGGCATGATGGGCAGCGGTGATGTGCAGGTGACCATGGGCGCCGCCGCGCCGGACGTCGCAACGCGGGGCGGCGGCCCAGGCGGCCCGGCGATGGGGGGCTGATGCCATGAGCGGGCCTATCATTCAGATGCAGGGCATCATCAAGCGCTATTACATCGGCAAACCCAACGAGCTGGAAATTCTGCACGGCATTGATCTGACCGTGAACGAGGGCGAGTTCGTGGCCATTGTGGGCGAGTCGGGCAGCGGCAAATCCACCCTGATGAACATCATCGGCGCGCTGGACCGCCCCACCGAGGGCGGCTATGCGCTGGACGGGGTGGAGGTGGCCGCCGCAAAGGACAAACAGCTCTCGGCCATCCGTAACCAAAAGATCGGCTTTGTGTTCCAGACCTTTAACCTGATCGGGCGCACCAGCGCCCTGAAAAATGTGGAGCTGCCCATGCTGTATGCGGGGCTGCCCGCCCGCCAGCGCAGCGCCCGGGCCAGAGAGCTGCTGGAAATGGTGGGCATGAGCGACCGGGCAAAGCATGAGCCGAGCGAATTGTCGGGCGGGCAAAAGCAAAGGGTAGCCATTGCCCGGGCGCTGGCGAACCGGCCGGCCCTGCTGCTGGCCGACGAACCCACCGGCGCGCTGGACTCGGCCACCAGCCGCACGGTGATGGACATTTTTCACCGCCTGCACGCCGAGGGAATGACCATTGTGCTGATCACCCACTCGCAGGAGCTGGCCGCCGAGTGCGGGCGCATCCTGACCCTGCGGGACGGGCAGTTTATTGCCGAGCGAAAGGGGGCGGGGCGCAGTGCAGCTGTTTGACAATGTGCGCATGGCCTTTGGCAGCCTGTGGGCCAACAAGATGCGGGCCCTGCTCACCATGCTGGGCATCATCATCGGCATTGGCTCGGTGATCGCCATTGTGACCCTGGGCGATTCGCTCACCGGCTCCATCACCGACAGCCTGCAGGGATTTGGGATCAACAATATCACCGTGAGCCTGCAGCAGAAAAGCGAGGACATTGAAACGACAGGCGGGGGCATGGTGGCGGTGCGCATGTTCGGGCCAGAGCAGCCAAGCGAGGGGGACCTGATCACCGACGCCATGATCGAAGAATTCCGCACCGCCTATGCCGACAATATTTATGCCGTCTCTCTGAGCCAGAGCGTGGGCACGGGCACGGTGCGCCAGGGCAGTACCAGCGTGAGCGTGAACGCCCAGGGCGCCAACGCCGACCTGGCCCTGGCCAGCGACCTTGAGCTGCTGCACGGGCGCTTTATCAAGGACTCGGACGGTGAGCGCCAGGTGGCGGTGGTGAGCGACAAGTTCTGCGAGAAAGTGTTCGGCGCTTCCTCCGCTTCGGTGCTGGGCAGGGAATTTGAGCTGGCGGTAAACGGCAAGCTGCTGCGGTTTTATGTGGTGGGCGTGTATGAATACGACGACTCGGGCTACTTCAGCCTGACGGGCTCGGACCCGGTGACCGAACTGTATATGCCCCTGGCCGCCGCGCAAAAGCTGGCCGGCGGCACGGCGGGGTACCAGAACTTCACGGTGGTGGCGGCCTCCGGCACCGACACGACCGCCTTTTTGGAGAATGTGAAGAGCTTCTTTGCCTCGTTTTACACCCGCAACCAGAGCTGGACGGTCACCGCCTCCAGCATGGAGAGCATGCTGAAAGAGATGACCAGCATGATGAACACGGTCAAGCTGGCCATCAGCGCCATTGCGGCCATCAGCCTTTTGGTGGGCGGCATCGGCGTGATGAACATCATGCTGGTAAGCATTACCGAGCGCACCCGTGAGATCGGCACCCGCAAGGCGCTGGGCGCGCCGGGCCGGGCCCTGCGGCTGCAGTTCATCACCGAGGCGGTGGTCATCTGCCTGGTGGGCGGCGCCTTCGGCGTGGCGCTGGGCATTGGCGCCGGCAGCGCGGGCGCGCAGCTTTTGGGCTACGCGGCAAAGCCCAGTGCGGTCGCCATTCTGGCGGCGGTGGGCTTTTCCATGGCGATCGGCGTGTTCTTTGGGTATTACCCGGCGAACAAGGCCGCCAAGCTGGATCCCATTGAGGCGCTGCGCTACGAGTGAACGCGGGCCGGAAAACCTGCACAAAAGATTTTGCATATTTTTTACGTCCCCCGCCCGGGCCTGCCATGGCCTGGGCGGGGGATTTGTGGTATCATGGAAATAACGTTTACCCGCGGAAAGTGAGGAAGCAAAATCATGAAGCTCAACTCGAAACGAACCTTTTACGTAGGCCTGGCCTTTATGTCCATCAGTGCCTTCTGGCAGGTCTACGACGGGATCATCCCCCTGATCCTGAAGTACACCTTTGGCATCGGCGACACCTGGTCCGGCGCAGTGATGGCACTGGACAATGTGCTGGCCCTGTTCATGCTGCCGCTGTTCGGTGTGCTCTCGGACCGCACACACACCCGCATCGGCCGGCGCATGCCCTTTATTTTGGCGGGCACGGCGGGGGCGGTGATGTGCCTGGTGCTCATCCCGCTGGCAAACCAGCTCAAGAGCCTGCCCCTGTTCTTTGTGGGGCTGGGGCTGGTGCTCATCTGCATGGCCACCTACCGCAGCCCGGCAGTGGCCCTGATGCCGGACGTCACCCCCAAACCCCTGCGCAGCCAGGGCAACGCCATCATCAACCTGATGGGCGCTGTGGGCGGCATCATCATGCTGGCAGCGGTAAAGTTTTTGGTGCCCGCGGGCGACAACCCCAATTACTTCCCGGTGTTTTTGTGCACGGCCGCGCTGATGGCGGTGTGCGTGATGCTGCTTTTTGTTAAGATCAAGGAGCCCGCCTGTGTGGCCCAGATGGAAAAGGAGAGCAGCGAGGCGGGTTACGACCCGGCGGACCAGGACGGGGCGGACGCCCCGGGCGAGGGCGAAAAAATGGATCCGGCGGTGTTCCGGAGCCTGGTGCTTATTTTGGCCAGCGTGGTGCTGTGGTTCATGGGCTACAACGCCGTGACCACCCATTTTTCCAAGTATGCCCGCGAGAGCTGGGGCATGGCGGGCGGCAACTATGCCATGGTGCTGATGGTGGCCCAGGCGGGGGCCATCCTGACCTATATCCCAGTGGGCATGATCGCCGCCAGGGTGGGGCGCAAGCGCACCATCCAGATCGGCTGCCTGCTGCTGGCGGGCAGCTTTGGCTCGGCAATTTTGTTCCACAGCTTTTCCTGGATGCTGTTCGGCTTTTTTGCGCTGGCCGGGGTAGCCTGGGCGTTCATCAATGTGAACAGCTACCCCATGGTGGTGGAGATGAGCCGCGGCGCGGACGTGGGCAAATACACCGGGTATTACTATACCTTCAGCATGAGCGCCCAGATCCTCACCCCCATCCTCTCGGGCTGGCTGATGGAGCACGTGGGCTACCACACCCTGTTCCCCTATGCGGCGCTGTGCGTGGTGGGCAGCTTTGTGACCATGTGCTTTGTGCGGCATGGCGACGCAAAGCCCGTGCCGGTGAAAAACAAGCTGGAAGCCTTTGACGTGGACGATTGAGCGAAAAAGGAGGAACTGCAGGATGGGCGAATTGAAAGGCCTGCCGAATCTGGGGCCGGTACTGGAAGAGGAGTTGGCGCGGGCGGGCATCACTACCCGTGAGCAGCTGTATGCCCTTGGAAGCCGGGAGGCTTGGCTGCGCCTGTACACGGCCGACCCCACCGCCTGCCTGCACAGGCTGCTGGCGCTGGAGGGCGCGGTGCAGGGCGTGCGCAAGGCCGACCTGCCCCCGGAGACCAAGGCGGAGCTGAAAGCTTTTTTCAAAGCCGCCACAGGAAAGTGAAGCTAACAATACAGCAGAACAAAAAACAATCATCTGACAAGGCGGGCGACCCATGAAAATGCCAAAAGATAATATCGACACCGTAATGTTCGCCCCTTGTGGTATGAATTGCCTGGTCTGCTATAAACATTGCCGCCATAAAAATTCATGCGCTGGTTGTTTCAACAGCGATGTGGGCAAGCCGGAGCATTGCTGAAAATGCAGCATAAAGGATTGTATCATGGGGAAAGGGCTGCGCTACTGTTTTGAATGCCCTGACTATCCCTGCAAGCTGATCAAAAACCTTGAAAAAAGCTACAACAAAAGGTATCAGGCGAGCCTTATGGAAAACAGCGGATTTGTTTGCCAACACGGTTTGGAAAAGTTTATGGAACAGCAGAAAAGGAAATATACTTGCCCCCAATGCGGGGGGATCGTTTCGATCCATGACAGAGTGTGCAGCGAGTGCCAGGAAAGCCTGTGAAACCCAGCGCAAGCGGTAAAAGAGCCAATTCCTCATGAAGATCCCTTTGAAAACGAACGGGTGCATAACAGGAGCGTTTTGCGGAGTGCAGCTTTTTGAAAAAGGCGTGCGCTGCATCACTGGGGAAACAGCAAAGACGGGCGAGGCAGCCAACGGTTAAACTGAACGGCGCTTACAGCGCCTCCGTTGACGGCCTCGCCCGTCTTTTGTTGCAGCATTCCGCTTGCAGCGGAATAGCTCAGTAGTTTTCCTTGCGGACCTCGAAGAAGCTCTGGGCATAGCCGCACACGGGGCAGGCCTCGGGGGCTTTCGTGCCCACCACCAGGTGGCCGCAGATCCGGCACTCCCACATGGTCTGGCCGCTCTTTTCAAATACCTGCTTCATTTCCACATTGTGCAGCAGGGTGCGGTAGCGCTCCTCGTGGGTCTTTTCAATGGCGGCCACCCTGCGGAATTTTTCGGCCAGGTCGTGGAAGCCCTCTTCGTCGGCATCTTTTGCCATGCGGTCGTACATGTCGGTCCACTCGTAATTCTCGCCCTCGGCGGCGTGCAGCAGGTTTTCAGCGGTGCCGCCCAGATTGCCCAGCGCCTGGAACCACAGGCGCGCGTGCTCCTGCTCGTTGCGGGCGGTCTTCAAAAAGATCTCGGCCAGCTGCTCGTAGCCCTCGCGCTGGGCCACCTGGGCAAAGTAGGTGTACTTGTTGCGGGCCTGGCTTTCGCCGGCGAAGGCCTCCTGCAGGTTCTTTTCGGTCTTGGTGCCGGCGTAGGGGTTTGCGGCGGAGGCCTCCTCGATCTTTTCGAATTTGGAAGCGGGCTGGCGGCACACAGGGCAGGTAAAGCCCTCGGGCAGTTCGCCCTCGTGGATGTAACCACAGACGGTGCAGCGATATTTGACCATTGTTGTTTTTCCTCCTAAATCAGAACTTCTGTCGGTATAATATGTATGCAGCAGCTTTTCGGCCAGCCCGGAAAGGGGCTTGCCGTAAAAGGTTTCGTAAAGCGCCTGGAGCTCGGTGTTTTCGTGGCTCAGGCGGCGGGTCATGGCGGCGTCCCGCCGGTACAGCCCGTCGATGCGGGCGGCGCGCAGCGCGTCGCCCTTTTCCAGGGTGCCGCGGGGCTGCCCGCCGCCGCCGATGCAGCCGCCGGGGCAGGTCATGACCTCCACAAAATGGTATTGCTTGCCGGCCGTGGCCATACGGCGGAGAAAATGCTCGGCGTTTGCGGTGCCGTAGACTACGGCCACGTTGAGCTGGGTGCCGCCCACCATGAGGCTGGCTTCCTTTACGCCCTCGAGCCCCCGCACGGGCTGAAGGTCATAGAGCAGGTCGGGGGGCGCCTTGCCGGTGGCGTAGGCGTAGGCTGTGCGCAGGGCGGCCTCCATCACGCCGCCGGTGTTGCCGAAGATGACCCCGGCGCCCGAACCCTCGCCCATGAGAGTGTCGTAGGGGGAATCCGGCAGGGAGGCAAAATCGATGCCGGCCTCCCTGGCCCAGAGGGCCAGCTCCCGGGTGGTGATGACCTGGTCCATATCCCGCAGGCCGTCCAGGCCCAGGTAACGTGCCGCGGCGTTCATCTCGCCCCGGCGGATCTCGAACTTTTTGGCGGTGCAGGGGGTCACGGCCACATTCACAATGGCGGCCGGGTCGATGCCCATCCTCTGCGCAAAATAGGTTTTGATGGTGGGGCCCTGCATGCCGATGGGGCTTTTGGCGGTGGAGATGTGGGGCAGAAGCTCCGGGTGGTAGGTCTCGGCGTATTTGACCCAGGCCGGGCAGCAGCTGGTAAACTGAGGCAGCGGGCCGGTGCCTTTGGTCACCCGGCTGAGCAGCTCGCTGGCTTCCTCCAAAATGGTAAGATCGGCGGAAAAATTGGTGTCCAGCACGTAATCGGCGCCCAGCGCCCGCAGAAGGGCGACCATTTTGCCCTCCACAAAGCTGCCATCCGGCAGGCCGAACTCTTCGCCCAGGGCCACACGCACCGAGGGGGAGGTGGAGAAGATTACCACCTTGCCGGGGTCAGCCGCGGCGGCCTTTACCGCGGGCCACTCGTACCGCTCGGTGATGCTGGCCGGCGGGCACACATTGGCGCACTGGCCGCAATGGATGCAAACCGCGGTATCGCCTGTGTTCTGTAAGGCATAGGTGCCGTGCACCCCAATGAAGTCTGTGCACACGGCCTTGCACTGACCGCACCGGATGCACTTGGCTTCGTTGCGCACAATGGCCGGGTTATCGGCTTCAATGGGCACCCGCACCTCCATTGGAAGATGTTTGCTCATGGAGTCACCTCTTTCATAAAAGATTGAGTTTCTTTGCTTTGTCGGCCTTTTTAGGAAATTATACTATTTATTTTTTGGAAAATCAAGGGCAAAACGACAAAATTTTTATTGCCCAAAAATAAAAGCCCCGCCCGGGCGGCAGCCGGCCCGGATGACCGGAAAAACCACCTGTGGTTCACGGCGGCTGTTTTTCACAGGGCCGCCGGTGCGGGGAACGCCCGGAATGGAGCAGCTTTTCCGGGGAGAGAGTGGTTGAAAAAACGCCGGCCGGCTGATACACTTAAAGAAACAGAATTTCAGGAGGGCAAGGGCTATGAGTTATACCTTTGGGTTTATCGGGGTGGGAAATATGGGCGGCGCGCTGGCCCGTGCAGCCTGCCGCTGGCGGCCGGAGCAGGTGGTGGTGACCAACCGCACCCTGGATAAGGCGGCCGCGCTGGCGGAAGAGCTGGACTGCGACCTTGCCATGAACAACGAAACCGTAGCGCGGGACGCGAAATTCATCTTTTTGGGAGTGAAGCCCCACATGATGGGCGAGCTGCTGCAAAGCCTGGCCCCGGTGCTGGCCGCCCGCGGCGACCGGTACGTGCTGGTGAGCATGGCGGCGGGGCTGACCATCGGCCGCCTGGTGGAGATGCTGGGCTTCCGCGCGCCTGTTCTGCGGATCATGCCCAACACGCCTGTGGCGATCGGCCAGGGGATGGTGCTGTATACCGCCTGCCCGGGTGTTCAGCCCGCCGAGCTGGAGGAGTTCTGCGACAAAATGGCCGGCGCGGGCCGGCTGGACGCCATTGACGAGGCGTTAATGGACGCGGCCAGCGCGGTGGCCGGCTGCGGCCCGGCTTTTGTGTACCAGTTCCTGGAGGCGCTGGCAGACGGGGGCGTGGCCTGCGGGCTGCCCCGCAAAAAGGCGATCGAATACGCCGCCCAGACCCTGGCGGGGGCTGCTGGCATGGTGCTGGAGAGCGGCAAGCACCCGGGCCTTTTAAAGGATGAGGTGTGCAGCCCCGGGGGCAGCACAATCGCGGGGGTACGCGTGCTGGAACAGGGCGCGCTGCGCGCCGCTGCCATGAACGCGGTGATCGCCAGCTGCGAAAAAAACAGGGAATTGGGGAAAAACTGATGGGGCAGGCTGCGCACTATGGCATCCGGCTGGTGGGGCTGGACCTGGACGGTACCCTGCTGGCCGCGGATCACAGCATCAGCGCCCGCAACAGGGCGGCGATCACAGCAGCGCTGGAACAGGGCTGCCGGGTGGTGCCCGCCACAGGCCGGCCGCTGACCGGGGTGCCCGCGGAATTTTTGGAACTGCCCGGGGTGGACTGGGCCGTGACCGCGAACGGCGCCACGGTGGTGCGCCTGGCGGACCGGCAGGCGGTGCTGAAGTTTTGGATCCCCCAGGCGGATTTTTTCACCGCCTGGGAGCTGACCCGGCGGTATGACCGGGTGATGGATCTGTTTTTGGATGGGCAGGGCTACAACAGCGCCGGCGCGCTGGCCGGGGCCGAGCGATGGGCGCCCCCCGGCATGGCGGGCTATATGCGCACTTCCCGCCGGCCGGTGGAAAGCGTGGAGGGCTTTGCCCGGCAGTGCCCCCAGGTGGAAAAAACAAACCTGTTTTTTGCCAGGGAAGCGGAGCGCGCCCAGGCGCGGCGGGAGCTGGAAGCCACCGGCCTGTTCGAGGTGACCAGCAGCGCGCCGGGCAATTTGGAGCTGAACGCGCGGGATGTGGACAAGGGCCGCGGCCTGCTGGCCCTGGCCGGCCTTTTAGGGATCGGGCCCGAACAGGTCATGGCCTGCGGGGACTCGGACAACGACACCGCCATGCTGCGGGCCGTGGGCCTGGGTGTGGCGATGGGCAACGCGCTGCCCCAGGTGAAGGCCGCGGCGGCCTGGGTGACCGGCACGAACGAGGAGAGCGGCGTGGCCCAGGCGCTGGAACGGTTTGTGCTGGAAGGGCACCATACTTTTTAATGCGCTGGCGCTTGAATTCCCGGGGTGGCAGAAAGGGAGAGCTTTTATGCGTGAAGAGATAGAAATTAAAGAAGAGCGGATATCGGCAGAGGAATATATCGCTTTTCTAAAAAGGACCGATTTGGGATCGCAATATCCGAAGGAACGGTTTAAAGA